>CAZZGG010000018.1:0-33583 GCA_964654125.1 uncultured Oscillospiraceae bacterium | reverse complement strand
GATTTGAGCGTCCACACTAGTCATTTCCCGCAGGATGATTCTATCAATATTGCTGGCTGTGCCCCAGTACTTGGGATTTTTTTCTAAAACCAGCTGCTCTTTGGGGGTCCAGCTCTTAATGATGAAAGGACCGGAACCGGCAGATGTGGTGTCAAGCCAGGACTTGGCTGTATCGCCACCTGTGTCAGAACCACCATGCTGTTTGACAAGCTCACTGTCCAGGATACAAAAAGCATTGGAAGTCAGTTTGACCAGAAAAGATGCGTCGGGCTCATGCAGGGTGATAACCACTGTCTTGTCATCTTTGGCTTCAGCTGCTTTGACAATCTTGACATTGGCATAGGCATTGCTTTCCTTCATGTTCAGGACCCGGTTGATACTCCAGGCCACATCTTTGGCAGTCAGTTTGTTGCCGCTGGCAAAAACGACATCATCGCGCAGCGGGAAAGTGTAGATGGTGTCTGTCGCATCGATCTCTACCCCGGTTGCTACAGAAGGCACAGGAGTGCCCATGGTTCCGGACTCCACCTGATAGAGCATGTCATAGGCAGCATAGCTGATCATATTGGCATAGGGCTCATACATGTTGCCTGGATCGAGGGTGATCAGGTCAGATTGGGCCCCGATCACCACGGTCACGGACTGGTCTGTGGTCTGGCCGCTGTTGCAGGCAGTAAAAACTGTTGCCAGCAAGAGCAGGATGCTCAGAATAAGAGCTGTTTTCTTCATTGGTAATTCTCCTCCTTATATGAAACAGAGTCTTTCTGTTCCCATGCTTGATCATATAAAAAACAGGCGACAAAATGATCTGGTGCCACCTCCAACAGCTGGGGCCTGGTTTTCAAACAGCGTTCCATGACATAGGGGCAGCGCGTGTTGAAGGCACAGCCTGGCGGTGGTGCGGTCGGACTGGGCATATCACCGGATAGGACAATCTCGGCCGGCCGGTCCAGACCAATTTGCGGGATGGCTGAGATCAGGGCCTGGGTGTAAGGATGCAGGCTATTAGCATAAAGCTGATCCGCCCGGGCCTGTTCCACAATCCTGCCCAGGTACATGACAGCAATATTTTGGCAAAAATGCTTGACCACACTGAGATTGTGGGAAATAAAAAGATAGGTCAGGCCAAGCTGTTTTTGCAGATCCTCCAGCAGATTAATGACCTGGGCCTGGATCGAGACATCCAAAGCGGAAACGGGTTCATCACAGATGAGCAGCTGGGGGTCTAAGGCCAGGGCTCTGGCTATACCAACCCTTTGCTTTTGCCCGCCCGACATTTCATGGGGATAGCGCTCCAGGTAAACAGTGGACAAGCCCACCATATCGCACAGTTGAGCGATTCTTTTTTGGCGCTCCTGCGCCTGGTACAGTTTGTGAATAGCGAAAGGCTCATTGAGGATATCTTTAATTTTGCGGCGTGGATTAAGGCAAGAAGAGGGGTCCTGGAAGATCATCTGGGCCTGGCAGCGAAAGGACTTCAGCTGCCTGCCCTTTAAATGGGCAATATCCTGGCCGGCAAACTTAATCTGACCGCCGCTTAAAGGAAAAAGACGCAAGATTGCCTTGCCCAGGGTAGATTTACCGCAGCCGGATTCACCGACCAGGCCAAAGGCCTCGCCTTTTTTAATTTTTAGACTGACACCGGCAACTGCCTGCAGCATGGCTTTACGGCCTCTGGCCTGCTTGACCGGAAAATGTTGTGCGACATTTTTCGCCTCAACTAAGATTTGTTCATTATCTAACATCATCTGGGGCTAGACTTCCTCTTCGTATAAAAAGCAGCGCACCTGGCGATCTTTGACTGGACCTAGCTGGGGGTGTTCAATCCGGCAACGGGGCATGACCTTTTTGCAGCGCGGATGAAAAAAGCAGCCTGTTGGCATCTGCCCTGCATCTGGCACCATGCCCTCAATCGCCACCAGGCGGCGGTCACTGTCGTCTAAACGGGGCAGGGCGTCGATCAGTCCGGAAGTGTAGGGATGCAGGGGCTGGGCAAAGAGCTGGTCCACCAGGGCAGACTCGACAATCTCGCCACAATACATCACTATAACCCGATCACAAAAATCAAAGACGATGCCCAGATCATGGGTGATCATCATGATCGCCATTTCTCTTTGCCGGCGGATGTCCTTGAGCAGCTTTAAAATCTGGGCCTGGATGGTCACATCCAGGGCAGTAGTCGGTTCATCAGCGATCAAAAGATCCGGGTCACAGGCCAGAGCCATGGCAATCATGATCCGCTGGCGCAGGCCACCCGACAGCTGGTGGGGGTATTCATCAAGCCTTCTGGCGGCATCCGGTACGCCACAGGTCTGGAGCAGGTCCAGGGCTTTGGCCCGGGCTTCTTTTTTGCCCAGGTCTGTATGCAGCAGCATTACTTCCATGATCTGGCGGCCACAGCTGTGGATTGGATTAAGCGAGGTCATGGGTTCTTGGAAGACCATGGCCAGACGCTTACCCCGGATTTTTTGCATAGCTTTTTTGTCCAAGGCTAATAGATCCTGCTCGTCAAAAATGATTTTGCCCCGGACCCGGGCGCTGGCTTCGGGTAATAAGCGCATAGCGGCCAAGGATGTGACGCTTTTACCACTGCCGGATTCACCGACTACACCTAATACTTCGCCTCTGGCCACACCGAAAGATAAATTATTTATAACATTGACCGGCCTTATTCCATTCATAAAGTCAACATCAAGGCCGTTAAACTCCAGTAAGTAACTCAAAACATCCGCCTTCTAATCCGCTAACGCCTGCTATAAAAAAAGAGCTGTATCAAGTTCAGACTCCTTGGCTGCGTCGGTCTATTATACTTTGTTTTGGTCTATCTTACAAGGCAGCGCATCTGGCTGAAAAATGCAAAAGCCCGGGCTGTACAGCCCGGGCCTTTTGCAGAAAAAACTAAATCAGAGCCGGCCGGGTGCGTAGTGGCTGCCAGCAGCCTCCTCTTGTTTACCGCTTAAAGAAGAACGATAAGCGGCATCCAGGATCTGCATAGCCCTTAAGTTGACCTCCAGGTCCAAAGTAGGGTGCAAAGCAGTGCCTTTTTCCAGATGACTGATCATTTCTTCAGCAATGTTAGACCGGCCCTCTGGCAGTGGGTCGGCCTGGTAGACAAAGCAGGGCTCATTAGTATGCCGTTTGGTGTAGATTCTCACTTCATCAACATCAGTGACCAAGGTTCCTTTGGAGCCATAAATGATCGGACCATTGGGCACGCCGCTGTTGACAGTTGTCCAGGAGCCCTCGATCAAGGCCACAGCGTCATCAAATCGGGCTGTGATACTGGCATAATCTTCAGCATCTCCGAAGGGGCTGTTGAAATTGGCTCTCAAACCAGAGGCGGAACGGACAGGCGCGTCCAAAAACCAGCTGGCCAGGCAGGATCCATAACAGCAGTAGTCCCAAAAAGCACCACCACCAGCCTGGGCCTGATACCACCACTGGCTGGACATCTCTTTTTCGCTCAAACCCTCACCATAGGAAAAGGGGCCTTCAGAGTCGCGATTGCGGTAGACAAAACGATAGATCCGTCCGATCGGATCCTGCTCCAGCAACTGGTGGGCCAGCCGGATGCCAGGCATCCAAGTTGAAGGCCAGTTAACAGCAAGGCTGGCCTGGCCTTGCTTTTGAGCATTGGCTATTTGCAGGGCCCCTGTCATTGAAGTGGCCATTGGTTTTTCCACCACGACATGAATACCCTTTTTCAGGCAGTCTGACACCACCTGGGCGTGCCAGGCATTCTCGCAACAGATAATGGCCAGATCCAGGTCACACTCGGCTAAAAGCTGCTGGTAATCGTCATAAAGGGTTGCTGTCTTGACCAGATCATGCACAGTTTTCAAGTTACTGGCCCGGGTTGAAGGTTTGGCACTGGTTGATTCCTGCAGGGGTTTTAGATCAGCCAGACCGACCCAGTTGATCTTTTCACCCAGATTGTAAAAACTTTTGACCAGAGATGTGATGTGCATATGCGCAAATCCAATCACAGCTGTATTATACTTTTTCATAAAAACCTCCAGTTTTTTCTTTTTAGTTTAGCCTATTACCGCAGCCAGAGCAAAAATTGGCAGCAGCATGAACCGGCCGGCCACACTGGGGACAAAAGCTGGCCGTCGCTGCAAAGGAGGCTGGCATGCTGCTGGCCCAGACACCAGGCGGTAAAAAAAGCCATTCGATAGTCAGATCAGAACTGAGCTGACCGATCGATCCATTGGGAGCCACTAGATAAAAATCACCTTCATCCAGTGGATTTTCTTCATCATGCACAGATGCGATGATGGACAAGGAGGCCAGGTCATGGCTTTCCTTGCTGTTGGCAAAAAGCCAATTGTTGCAGGACTGGGCAGCCTTTTGCACGGCCTGGACCAGGCTGGTGAACTTTTCCATCTTGACCTCCTATTTAAAAAGCAAATTATGACAACGCTGGCAGCGTTCATTATTGATCGGGTTGAGCATGGAGCAGACATTGCAGTATATGATACTGTCTTTACTTTTGTCGTACTTTTCATAAGTGGCAAAGGCAGGGTGGAAGCGCACCCTGTCATTTAGCTGCAGATAATCATACATATGGTTGGCGCTGTCTTTTTCCTGAATCCGCACCCGCTTACCCTGGTCAGTTTGGATCCAGGTGGTGTAACTCATGTATTTTTCCTGAATCCTGTGCCCGCTGCCATCGACAGCCCGGCGCCACTTTTGCTTTTGCTGCTGATCGACAACCTGTCCTTGCCACATCTGCTTGGTTTTGCCTGCAGTAATGGCAAGACTGATGATCAAGACTAAAAGCGCTAGGCCCGGCCCGATGATGATGGCCTCATTAAGAGGCATATCCTCCAGCAGGAGGCCGGCCAGCGGAAAGCCTAAGAGCGGTAGTAAAATAAAAAAAAGAGCACAGCCAAAACTACTCTTGCGCTGTTTTTGAGCAGCAGCAATAATTTCAGGATGTTGGTAAAGATCAGAAAAACCAGCCAAATCGTTTGATTTTAAACTGTCAGCTAGAGCTGTACCACAGTCAGGGCAAAAGGAGGAGCCGGAAGTGATAGCATAACCGCAATTGTGACAATACATCTAGATGCCTTTCTGCTTAATGCGTGAGAGCAGCCTGTTAATCAAGCACATGATAGCATTTTTTTAACCAAGTAGACAAATAAAAACAAATTAAGGCGTCAGCTGTCTATTTTCCGTTCTGCCCGCTTATAATATGCTAAACTCAAAACAGGAGCATCTGCTAATAAAGGAGTGATTTTTGTGGCTGCGGATCTGAAACTGCATTATGTGACACCATCTGCGGATTGGATGGAAGCCCTGCCGCTTGGTAATGGCCGCCTGGCTGCCATGGTCAGGTGTGGCAAAGACCAGGATACCTTGTCCCTCAACCACGAATGGCTCTGGCGGGCCACTCATAGGGAAAGAGACAATGCCCCTGTGGCAGACCAGCTGGCCCGGGTGCGCAGCCTTCTGCAAGAAGGCGATTATTTTACGGCCACCAGCCTGGCTAACAGCTGCTTTGCCGGTCGAGGCGGTATTTCCCAGCTGCCGGGCCGGGTTGATGCCTATCAGCCGGCCGGAGACTTAATTTTCCAGCTGGCTGGTCCGGTCCAGTTTCTAGACCAGGAGCTTGATCTGCGCCAGGGCGTGGCACACTGCCGGCGCCAAGTGGGTCAGCAGCAGGTCGAGGCCAGCTATCTGGCCAGCCTGCCCCATAAAAGAATCATCTGTCACTGGCAGGCTGAAGCTGAATTTTCCGGCAGCCTTAGTTTTAAGCCCAGCGACAATCCTGAACTGTCTGCCACTTGCAGCTATCAGGCGGAAAAAATAGTATTTGATGGTGCTTTCCCGGAAGGTATGTGTTATCAGCTGGTCGTGCAAGTATTTTCAGATGGCCTGGTCGAGGCGGAGCAGGACTGTCTGCAGATTAGCAAGGCCAGCCAGCTGTTACTGCTGGTTAATCTGGCCACGTCTGTTATGGGGATAGAAGAAGAGCAGAGGGCCTGGCCGGCCACTTTCACCTTATCGGACTGGCCTTATTTACTAGCCAGCCAGCAAAAAGAATTCGCCAGTTACATGGACCGCTTCCAGGTCGCACTGGACCTGCCGGACAATCCCTTGCCTACAGACGAGCGGGTGGCAAAGTTGCGCCAGGGTGGCAAGGATGAAAACCTGCTGCTTTTAATGGCCCAGTATGGCCGTTATCTGCTGGTGGCCACTTCGCTAACAGCCCAGCTGCCGGCCAACCTGCAAGGCAAGTGGAATGATAAGATTGATCCGCCCTGGGACTGCGACTATCATTTGGATGTTAACCTGCAAATGAACTATTGGGCGGCCCTTTCCGCCAATCTGGCTGAATGCAATGAGCCATTGCTGGCCTATGTGAAAAGATTGCATCAGCATGGCAAAAAGGCAGCCCAGGATCTATATGGCTGCCGTGGCACCTGGTTGCCCATCCAGACAGACGTCTGGGCCCGGGCCACACCAGAAAGCTTTGGCTGGGCGGTCTGGATTGGTGCCGGTGCCTGGTTGGCCTGGCACTTCTGGCAACATTATCTTTATAGCGGTGATCTGGAGTTTTTGGCTGGCAGTTATCCTTTCTTGCGTGATGTGGCTGATTTTTATCTGGATTATTGTGTCCAGGATGCAGACGGCACCTGGCAGATCATGCCGAGCCAGTCACCGGAGAACCGTTTTGCCGGCACCGGGCTCTGGCCGGTCAGCATCGGCATCTCAGCAGCTATGGATGTGCAGCTGGCCCATGATGCCCTGGGCTATGCCATCAGTGCGGCTGGACTTTTAGAAAAAGACCAGGCACAAAGCCAGCTCTGGCAGGAGCTGCGCCAGCATCTGCCGCCCTTTGCGATTGGCTCGGATGGACGTTTGCTGGAATGGAATGCAGAACTGGAGGAAGTGGAACCGGGCCACCGCCATCTGTCCCATCTGTATGGGCTGTATCCGGGCGAGCTCTTCAATCCTCTGGCACGGCCGGACCACTATGCAGCTGCCCTAAAATCCCTTGACCAGCGCCTGGCCCAGGGTGGTGGCCATACTGGCTGGAGCAGGGCCTGGGTCGCCTGCCTCATGGCCAGATCCGGCCGGGGTAGCCAGTTCAGAGAACATCTGAGCGGCCTGATCACAGACTTTGCCACAAAAAGCCTGCTCGACCTGCATCCACCGCGCATCTTCCAGATCGACGGTAATCTGGGGGCGACTGCAGCCCTGGTCGAAGCCCTGGGCCAATTCTGGCAAGGCCGGCTGCATCTGCTCAGAGCTCTGCCTGAGCAGTGGCCGGATGGCCAAGTCAGCGGCCTGTGTGTGCCTGGCGGTCACACAGTGGATTTTAGCTGGCAAGACAGACAGGTGAAATATCTCACAGTCAAAATCGGCTATGCCAAAGAGCTGCGGGTATGTCATAATCAGGCCAGGGAACTGCTGATTGCTGGACAAGCTGGTGAAATAATCACACTGACGGACCCATTTGCCGGCTGACAGAAACTGTTTAAACATTGTATACTGTACGCGACTGGATCGAAGAAAGGAAACTCACGCCATGGAACAAGTTGTGATTAAAAATGATGAATTAACTGTAGCAATCGACTTTTTAGGAGCTGAGCTGGCCAGCATTAAAGACAAGCAGGGCCAGGAGCATCTTTGGCAGGGTGATGCCGCCTTCTGGCGCGACAGGGCGCCTATTTTATTCCCCCTGGTTGGCGGCTTAAAGGATGACAAATACGTCTATCAGGGCAAGACTTATGAACTGGCCAAACATGGTTTTGTCAAGAAGCGGGTCTTTAAGCTGGTCAGCCAGACTGCCACCAGTGCTTTGTTGGAGACTGGCGCGGATGAATCAACCCGGCCTGGCTATCCTTTTGAATTCACCTTTCAGGTTCTGTTTGAACTGGTTGGGCAGAGCCTGATCACCAGCTATACAATCAATAACCTGGCGAACGGCACCCTTTATGCTTCCATGGGCGCCCACGAAGGCTACAGCTGCCCAGAGGGTATCAGCGCCTATGAACTGATTTTTGAACAAGCCGAAACATTAAGAACCAGTGAGGTGGTCGGCAATCTCCTGGGAGAAAACAGCACTGCAGTGCTCGTGGACGACTCTGTTTTGCCGCTAAAGGATGAATATTTCACAGTCGATGCCCTGGTCTTCAAAAAGATCCGCTCCCAGGCTGTCACCCTGGCCAAAAGAGGTGGGGGCCGTAAAATCAAGGTGGAGTTTCCCGGCTTTCCTTATCTGGGTATCTGGACCATGCCGGGAGCACCTTATGTCTGCATAGAGCCCTGGTGCGGCCTGCCTGATGAAACCAGCTCCAGTGGGAAAATAGAAGAAAAAACCGGTATCATGGCTATACCTGGCCTGGCCAGTCTGACCAGGGCCCATACGATAACAATCGAGCTGGCCTGATTTATAACAAGGGAGACTGTCATGCGTTTGTGGCAAAAGATCATCATATTAGTCCTGACTGCCGGGATCTGCCTGGCCGGACTTGCAGCCTGCCAAAAGCCTGCTTTAGAAAGCAGCCCCAATGATAAGCTGAAAGTTGTGACCAGTTTTTATGTGCTGGCGGATTTTGCCCAAAAAATCGGGGCCGAACATGTTGAGGTGATCAATCTAGTACCACCTGGAGCAGAGCCGCATGACTGGGAACCACAGACCTCTGATCTGGTTTTATTGGAATCAGCTGATCTTTTGATCTATAACGGAGCCGGCCTGGAACACTGGCTGGATAAGGTTGTGACCAGTCTGGACAATCAGGCCCTGGCCCTGGTTGAGGCCAGCCAGGGCATTGAGCTTTTGGCCACCAGCCAAATGGAAGATCCGCATGTCTGGCTCGATCCCAACAATGTCCGCCAGATGCTGGCCACCATCGCCGCTGCCTTGGCAGACCAGGCACCAGCCTACGCAGCTGACTTTGCAGCAGCCTATAGCAAGTATGAAAAAATGCTGACTGAACTGGACCAGGAATATCGCCAAAGTCTGGCTGAACTGGAAAGACGTGAAATCATAGTGGCGCATGAAGCTTTCGGCTATCTGGCCCGGGCTTACGGTCTGGAGCAGATAGCTATTGAAGGGCTGGCCTCAGAGTCAGAGCCCGATCCTGCCCGCATGGCTGAGATTGTGGAGTTGGCCCGCCAGTATGATGTCAGGGTGATCTTTTATGAGGACCTGACCTCACCCAAGATCGCGGAAACGATTGCCCGGGAGGTCGGGGCCAGGACTGATGTGCTTAATCCTCTTGAAGGTCTGACCGCGGCACAGATTGCCCGAGGTGAAGATTATTTTTCAGTCATGCGGCAAAATCTGGTCGCTCTGCTTGATGCCCTGCAGTAGACCAGCAGGCCTCGGGAAAGGATGACTTTAATGCAGCAGCCGGTTTTACAATTAGATAATGTCAGTTTTGCTTATAATAAGAATTTGGTTTTTTCCCGGGTCGGCCTGGCCTTGCAAAAAGGTGATTTTGCAGCAATCATTGGCTCGAACGGAACCGGCAAAAGCACTTTGATTAAGCTGATCCTGGGCCTTTTGCTGCCGGCTGGAGGGCAGATCAACCTTTTTGGTAAGGAACGGTCTGCTTACAATGGTTCTGGCCAGATTGGCTATCTGGCCCAGGGCCAGGCCTATTCAGCCCAGGGTTTTCCCGCCACTGTGGCAGAGATTGTCCAGGCGGGCCTTTATCCCCAGATTGGGCCTTTGCGCTTTATCAAGAAAAATCAGCGGGGCCAAGTCCAGCGAGCCCTGGAACTGGTCGGGATGCAACATGCCGCCAACCGCTTGATCAGCCAGCTATCCGGCGGACAGCAACAACGTGTCATGCTGGCCCGGGTTTTGGTCAGCCAGCCTCAGTTGATGATCCTGGATGAGCCAGCCACCGGTATTGACGCCCAGACCGCTCTTAATCTCTACAGCCTCCTCCAGGAGTTAAACCAATCATTGCAGCTGACTATCCTGATGGTGACCCATGATATAGCCAGGGCCCAGCCCTATCTGAACCGGGTCTTCTGCTTAGACAGTGGCACCTTGCTGGAGCTGGCCCAGGAACAGGTGCTGCTGGAACTGGAGCACCGCCATGAACACCCAGCCAATCCGGACTGCTACTGCTGTGAAGGGACAAATTTAAGATGAGTCTTGCTATCTTTGCCTATGCCTTTATGCAAAAGGCTTTTTTGGTCGGTATTTTGCTGGCCCTGATCATTCCCTGTATCGGTATCATTATCGTTTTGAAGCGCCTCTCCATGATCGGTGATGCCCTGGCCCATACATCGTTGGCCGGAGTGGCTTCCGGCCTGATCTTTGGCTTTAATCCAGTGGTGGGTGCCATGGCTGCCTGCGTGGCTGCCGCCCTGGGTATTGATGCGATCAGGAAGAAGATGCCCAAATACGCCGAACTGGCCATAGCTGTGATAATGCCGCCAATTTCAACAGCTTTTTATTTGGCAGTATTGTGGCTGTGACAGATTTTGAACTGCTGCTGGTCCTGATTGTCAGTCTGCTTGTCCTCTTGACCTTCATCTTGTTATATAAGGAATTGTTTTTTATCGCTTATGATGAAGAAGCAGCACGTCTAGCCGGTGTGCCAGTACGCCTGGTCAATTTTATTTTCACCCTGATGACTGCTGTCACAGTTTCAATTGCCGCCCGTACTGTGGGTGCCTTGATCGTTTCATCTCTGCTCGTCATACCAGTAGTATGTGCCATGCAGTTTGGCCGCAGTTACCGCCAGACTGTCTTGTTGGCAGTTGGTTTTGCCCTAGTCTTTACTGTGCTTGGTTTGACAGTTGCTTTTTATGCAGGCCTAAAACCAGGTGGTACAATTGTGCTGGCCAGTGTGGCCTGCTTGCTTTTAATACTGCTCTACAAGAAAATCTTCAATAAAGTCACACGAACAATATTAATTGAAAACGAGGAATGAATATGTTGCAAAAAGCTGAGTCAATGGTGCGGGAACTAAGACAAAATATGCGCGGTGGCCAGGGCGAAGTGGAGATCATCCAGCTCTTTCAGCCGGATCAATACAAGGGCAAGGCCCGGCTGATTGCCAGGATAATTCTCCAGCCCGGCTGCTCAATTGGCATGCATGAGCATGTCGGCGAAGAGGAAATCTATTATATAACTAGTGGCCAGGCTGTTTTAACTGACAGCACTCTGGCGGAAGATGTCATCATGGAAGAAGGCGATGCCTCTTTAACCTTGAGCGGCCAGGCCCACGCTATCCGCAATGATGGCCCAGAAACTCTTGAGCTAGTGGCGATTGTCTTGCTTAACGACTGATAAATATGTGTGGACGTTATTACATCAGCACAGAGGATCATTCCGATCTGATGCAAAATATCCTGGCTGAACTGGGCCGGCGCTGGCCCAATCAGCCAGCCCGAACCGGTGAGATTGCACCCAGCCAGCTGGCGCCAGCTCTTTACCAGCTGCCCAAGCAGAAGCAAAAGCTAAGCGGGGTGGGCTTATTTCGCTGGGGCTTTCCCGGCTTTTCCGGCAGCCAGCTGGTGATTAATGCCCGCAGTGAGACAGCGGCACAAAAGTCCATGTTTGCCCAGGCTGTTTGGACTGGCCGTCTCCTCTTACCAGCCACGGCTTTTTTTGAATGGAAAAAAGTAAAAGGGCAGGCTAAAGCTGACAAGATCCGCTTCAGCCTAGTGGATCAACAGGATTTTTTCATGGCTGGTCTGGCCAGGCTCTTTCCGGATGAATCCTGGCCGCGTTTTGTAATCCTGACTGCTGCAGCCAACAGCTCTGTCAGGCCCGTGCATGAGAGAATGCCTTTAATAATCAGCCAGTCAGATGTTAAAGACTGGCTTTTCGATGATGAGGCGGCCCTGCAGTTGCTGACTGAACCGGTCGGAATCCAGTTGCAGGCCACGCCAAGTGAAGCTTAAGGAGTATGATATGCCTGGAACCAGGACCCAGTTGCAAGCAAGGCTCAGCCGCCTGAAAAGTGAACATAAAAATACAATGCTGGCTTTTGCAGTGCCGGCTTTGATTTTATTGATCGGCTTTTTGACCCGGGGTGTTTTCCCGATTGCTGACCGCAATATTCTGACAATCGACCTTTATCACCAATATGCCCCTTTTATGGCTGAATTGCAGGAAAAATTCCGCAGCGGCGGCAGTCTTTTTTACAGCTGGTCCGGCGGTCTGGGCACCAACTTCTATGCCCTGTTTGCTTATTATCTGGCCAGCCCGCTTAATATCCTGATTGTGCTTTTTCCTAAATCATTACTGACTGAGGCTATCATGCTGCTGGTCCTGCTTAAAACAGGTCTGGCCGGTGCCTGTTTTTTTCTCTTCCTGCGTGGGGTCTGGCGCCAGAGTAATCTTTATATGGTGGCAGTGGCCAGCCTTTATGCACTTTCTGCCTATTCTCTGGCTTATTACTGGAACATCATGTGGCTGGATGGGATATTTTTATTGCCTCTTATCATGCTGGGCCTGGTCCAGCTGGTCAGGGATAAGAAGTTCTGGCTTTACACAATCAGCCTGGGGCTGGTTATTTTTAGTAACTACTACATTGCCTTCTTTGTTTGTATATTTACTTTTTTCTACTTTTTACTCTGTCTTTTCCAATTCCGCAAAATCACCCGTCCAGCCGCTTTATTTGCCAGTGTGGGCAGGTTTATTGCCTTTTCCCTGCTTGGTGCGGGCCTGGCGGCTTTTTTAGCCCTGCCGACTTATTTTTCCCTGCAACTGACCTCAGCAGCAGGTGATAGTATACCCAAGGACATTAACCATTTTTATGATCTGTTTGATTTTATCAAACAGCACTTCATCCTGATGCCGCCAACCATCCGGGATGGCATGCCCAATATGTACAGTGGCATTATAGTTTTGGTCCTGGTGCCAGTCTTCTTTTTGGCCAAGTCAGTCTCTTTGAAAAGTAAGTTCTTACACCTAGGCCTGTTTTTGGTCTTGCTAGTCAGCTTTAATGTCAACATCCTGGATTTTTTCTGGCATGGTATGCACTATCCCAACCAGTTGCCTTATCGTAATTCTTTTGTCTACATCTTCTTTATCCTGACCATGGCCTACCCGGCCTTGCTCAGTCTCAAGGAATACTCAGGCAAGCAGATTGGTGCTATTTGTGCAGCAGGGATCGGCCTGGTGCTCTTGACCCAGAAACTGGACCCAGATGCTTTGGGTCTGCCCACCCTCTATCTGACCTTGATCTTTTTGGCTGTCTATGCCGCTGTGCTGACCCTGGACCGGGTCAAACCCAGAGTCAAGCTGCCCGTCCTGATTTTGGCAGTGATCATAGTGGAGCTTTTAGTCAACACCCTGGTCACCTTGCACACCATCGATGTGACTGAAGTCATGTCCTGGCGCAATGGCTATATGTCCGGCGAGCAGGTCCAACAGATCCGCACTGACTTAAAGGAGATCCGCCAGGAGGAGGATGGCGATTTTTACCGGCTGGAAGTACTGCCGCCCCGGACCATCAATGATCCTTTCATGTACCAGTATCGCGGTGTCTCTATCTTTGCCTCCACCATGCAGACCAAACCGGTCCGCCTTTTGGAAAACCTCGGTTTTCACAGCAACAGTATCAACAGCTATAAGTATGAGGCATCGACTTTACTGCTTGATTCCTTATTCGGTCTCAAATATATCCTGCGCCGCTCCGGTGAGCAGGATTACCAGCTTTTCAACCTGGTCAAAAAGACAGACCAGCTGGAGGTCTGGCAAAACCCCTATGCTCTCGGCCTGGGTTTTTTAGGCAGCCAGGATCTAGCCAAATGGCGCAGCAGCGGCAATGATCCCTTCAAGTCACAAAACCGCCTGATGGAGCTGCTCTCTGGCCAGGAGCAGGTGCTGGTTCCGCTCAAGCTGGAAAGAGGGGAGCTGGATAACATGACCTACAGCAGCAGCTCCAATCATGTTTTCAGCTATAAAAAAACCAATAGCGATCAGGAGGCTATCGCCCGGGTCAATGTTATAAATGAGCTTGACCAGCATATCTACTTGTATTTCAGCATTAATGCCAATAAGGCTGACCGGGGTTATGTCATGCTTGACGAAGACAAGATTGACTATAACGCCAAGCGTTCCACAGTAGTTGATTTGGGTTTTGTGAGTGCTGGTACAGAAATAGTTTTCAACATAACCTTTGATGGCGAAAGTGCAGAAAGCGGCCGTTTTGAGCTGTATGCCTGCGGCTTGGATGCGAATAGCCTGGGCCGGGCGGTGGAGACGATCAGGGATAATTCCCTGCAAATCGAAAAATTTACTGACACCAAGCAAGGCTATTTATTTTTAACTATCCCCTATGATACAGGCTGGCAGGCTAAGGTGGATGGCCAGCAGGTGGCCACAGAGGCTCTGGATAATGGCCTGACCCTGCTGCCTTTAGAGGCCGGTCAGCATGAGATTGAGCTGAAGTACCGGCCGCCCAAACTGATGTGGGGTGTCCTGATCAGTCTTGTCTCCCTGGCAGTACTGCTGCTGCTGGCTTTCTTTAGCAGGCGACAGCAGCGCCAGCAGCTGGTTGAAACAGCTCTGGAGCAAAACAAGGCGGGTGTCCGCCCGGTTCTGCTTGGTCAGCCAGATGAAAATCCAGACAACTGATGTTATAATTTTGGTAGTATTGGCCGAAGTTTAAGAGGAGGTATTTTGATGGACGCAACAAGGAAGTTTTATTATTGTAAGATTTGCAAAAACCTGGTTGAATTGATTAACGAAGGTGGCGGTGAGTTGGTCTGCTGTGGTGAACCAATGGAGCTGCTGGTGGCCCAATCAACTGACGCCACCACCGAAAAGCATGTTCCTGTCGGAACAAGGACTGGTAACAAATTGAAAGTGGTAGTTGGCAGCACGCTGCATCCCATGCTGGAAGCTCACTATATCCAATGGATTTGTGTCGCACAAGGAAACAGGACTCAAAGAGTTGACTTACAGCCCGGCCAGGCACCTGAAGCAGAATTCGACCTTGTAGATGGTCCTGTCACCATCTTTGAATACTGCAATCTGCACAGCCTGTGGATGTCGCAGCACGACTAAGCTAGATTAGCCCAGATCTTAAACTAAATCCGGCAGCTGGCAGCAGTTGCCGGTCTATTTTTTTAAAAGCAGCAGGAGTAGAACAGATGACAATTGACCAGATAAGCGGCCAGGAAAGTTTTTTTGGCCAGACCGACCCAGCCAGCTTGCTTGCCAGGTTTGGCAGCCCGCTTTATGTCTATAATGAGCAGCTGCTGCTCAGGCGCTGCCAGGAAATGCTGGCCCTGACCAGTTATGCGCCTTTTCAAGTCAACTATTCGACCAAGGCCAACTCCAACTTGACTCTTTTGCGAATTATCCGCCAGGCCGGACTGGCAGCTGATGCAGTCTCGCCCGGAGAGATAGAAGTCCTCCTGGCTGCAGGTTTTAAGCCGGCTGAGATTTTCTTTGTCCCCAATAATGCAGCAGCTGCAGACCTAAAAATGGCAGCTGAGCGCGGTATCCGCCTCAGTGTGGATTCTTTGGACCAGCTAGATCTTTTCGGCCGCCTGGCCGCGGGTGGGCAGGTCTCTTTGCGCCTTAATGCTGGGATCGGGGCCGGCCACCATGTCAATGTAATTACGGCTGGTGAACATACCAAATTTGGTATTGCTGCTTCTGAACTAGAGCAGGCGTTGAGCTTGGCCAGCCGTTACAGACTGACTATTATTGGTATCAACCAGCATATTGGCTCGCTTTTTATGCAGCCTGAGCCTTATCTGGCTGCAGCCAGGCAGTTTTTAAGCCTGGCTGCCCAGCTCCCGGATCTGGAATTTGTCGACCTTGGTGGTGGCTTTGGCATACCTTATCAGAAGGCGGCAGGTGAAGAGCGGTTGGATCTGGTCAGGCTAGGTCAGGGCCTGGACCAGCTGCTGACTGATTTTAGCAGCAGCTATGGCAAAAAATTGACAGTGAAAATTGAACCAGGCCGTTACATAACAGCAGAATGTGGTGTGCTTTTGGGCCAGGTTGTGGCTCTAAAAGAAAACAGCAGCATCAAATACGCTGGGACTGACCTGGGTTTTAATGTGCTGGCCCGGCCTTTACTGTATGATTCCTGGCACGATATACTGGTTTATCGGGCCGGCCAGGTCCTGGTCCCGGCAGAGACTGAGGCTGTGACAATAGTGGGCAACATTTGCGAAAGTGGCGATGTGCTAGCTAAGGATCGCCCTTTGCCGCAACTGATGCCTGATGATATTTTAGCCATCCTTGACAGTGGCGCCTATGGCTATGCCATGAGCTCGAATTATAACAGCCGCTTAAGACCGGCTGAAGTGTTAATCGACCAGGCCGGCCAGGCCAGGCTGATCAGGCGGCGCGAGACCTATGCTGATCTGCTGGCCACTTGTCTGGAAATATAAAAGCAGGAGAAAAACAATGGGAAAAAGGCTTGATTATATCAGCTGGGATGAATATTTTATGGGAGTTGCCTTGCTGGCAGCAAAGCGCAGTAAGGATCCGCACACACAGGTTGGTGCCTGCATTGTCAACCGGGAAAACAAAATCATCTCGGTTGGCTATAACGGTATGCCGATCGGCTGCAGTGATGACGATTTCCCCTGGGCCAGGGAGGGTGATTTCCTGGAGACCAAATATCCTTATGTCTGCCATGCTGAGCTGAATGCGATCCTGAATAATGGTGGTTTTAATCTGGCCGGCTGCCTGATTTATGTGCCCCTATTTCCCTGCAATGAATGCAGCAAGGCCATTATCCAGGCCGGGATCCGCGAGATCATTTACATATCAGACAAGTATGCGGCAACTGATATTGTCAAAGCTTCCAAAAAGATGCTAGATCATGCTGGTGTGATTTACCGCCAGCTCAGTACCCAGTTGACCCAGTTGCGCATTTCCTATCGGGTGGAAGATGTCTAGGGTATAGAGAAATAAAAAAGTATTTTGAGAAAAAGCGTCCGTAAGGGCGTTTTTTTCTTGTCTGGGATCGTTAAAACGGTGTTGAAACAAATGTTTGTCATGGCTTGACAGGGCAGAAAAGATGTGTTATTATTGAAAACAAACAAATGTTTGGAGTAGCAATATTATGCATTTGAGGTGATGGCAATGCCTTTGGTTAATTTCTTTTTCTGGTTTTTACTGGCAGCCCTGGCAGTTTTGGTTTATGCCCTTTTAAGCTGGCTGAAAAAAGCCGAGGCTGCTGATCTTGCTTATCTGGCCCGGCTCGCAGAGGTCCAGCAAGAGGGGAGACAGCCGATTTATGCGCGGTCTCACCAGGCGCCTCAGACTTTTTATGATCTGGGTCAGGTCGGTGGAGCAGGCAAAGAAAAGGCAGCCGGTTAGGCTGCCTTGCGATTATTAGAGCAGGGTTGACTGTTTGGTCAGCTTTTTTTGGCTCTAGCCTTTTTAGCCCGCTGACGTTGATCGGTCACCTTGATGAGGAATTCTTCGTCAAGCTGGCGCAAAATATCTTCTAGCTCACCATCTCCCATAACTGTATTCCTGCCGGCCTGGTAAAGAGCATCTACTGCTTCGCGCATGGCTTGAACCAGCTGGTGGCGTTTGTCAACTGCCAGGTTACCCTCCAGGCTGTAAAAGCTGTTTAGCCAATGAGCAATACCTGCCAGACCGGAATGAGAGTCAACAGCGACTGTAGCGGGTCGATTCAAAATCTTGCCTGTATCAAAAATGTTATAGATCTCTTCGTCTTTGAGCAGACCATCAGCGTGGATGCCGGCCCGGGTGGCATTGAAGTAACGGCCGACAAAAGGTGTGCGGGGTGGTATCTCCTGGCCCAGTTCAGCTTCAAAATATTCGGCAATTTCTGTGATCACAGCCAGGTCCATGCCATCTGTTGTGCCCCGTAAGGAGGCATATTCAATGGCCATTGCCTCAAGTGGACAATTACCGGTTCTCTCACCAATACCCAACAAAGAACAGTTGACTCCGCTGCAGCCATAAAGCCAGGCTGATGCCGCATTGGTGACCACTTTATAAAAGTCATTGTGGCCATGCCATTCCAGCCAGGCGGAAGGCACTTCAGAATAGTGCTGTAAGCCGTAAATAATCCCGGCCACACTGCGGGGCAGGGCAACCCCGGGGTAGGAAACCGCATAACCTAAAGTGTCGCAGGCCCTGATCTTGATCGGCTTATTGGCGGCCTGGGCCAGCTTCATCAATTCATTGGCGAAGGGGACAACAAATCCATAAAAATCAGCCCTTGTGATATCTTCGAAATGGCAACGCGGAATAATGTCGTGCTCAAGTGCGCTTTTGACAATCCCTAGATATTTATCCATGGCCTGGCTGCGGGTCAGTTTCATTTTTTTGAAAATATGGTAGTCCGAGCAGGAAACTAGAATACCGGTTTCTTTCAGGCCCATATCCTTAACTAACTGAAAATCTTTTTCATTGGCCCTGATCCAGCTGGTCACTTCCGGGAATTCATAGCCCAGCTCCAGGCAGCGCCTGACTGCCTCCTTATCCTTATCTGTGTAAAGGAAGAATTCGCTTTGTCTGACCAGGCCCTGGGGGCCGCCTAGCTTGTGCAGCAGTTTATAGAGGTGAACAATCTGTTCAACGCTAAAAGGCGAGCAAGCCTGCTGGCCATCGCGGAAGGTGGTGTCGGTGATCCAGATCTGATCAGGAGTATTTAAAGGAACAACGCGGTGGTTGAAAGGTATCTTCGGTATACTTGCATAATCAAACAGATGCCGATACAAATTAGGCTCCGGGACATCTTGCAGGTTATAACGATAAGCTGACTGCTCAAGCAAATTTGTCTTCTTGCTGAATTCTAACATTGACATCCTCCTTATATGCAAGATTGTCAAGCTGAACTTGCATATGATAATTTCATCATTATAAGAAAGAGGCCTGTTTGTGTCAAATCTAGTTGGTTGCCGAACAGGTAAAAACTGCTTTCAATTGACATTTGGCATAACTTGTAATAAGGTAATCTATGGAATATAGACAAAACAAGATCAGCTACTGATCTGGAAAGAGGAAATAATGAAAAGGACGCAAAAGCTTTTGAGGACAGCAACACTACTGTTTATTTCAATTCTTCTCCTGGCTGCCTGCACTCCTGCAAGCACCACCCCAGGTACAGAAACATCTGCCAGCACAATAGCCGGCACCACAGAGCCAGCTGCGACCACGACCGCAGGTGCAGAGACAACCACCGATGCGACAACAACTAGCGGGACGACAGAATCAGTCAACATAAAGGTAGCGGCGCTGAAAGGGCCGACCGGCATCGGGCTGGTTCAACTGATGCAGGAAGCAGAAGAGGGGAAAGCCCAAGGTAAATATAGTTTTACTTTGAGCGGGGCGCCTGATGAAGTGGTGGCCCTGGTCAGCAGTGGCCAGGCTGACATTGCCGCCTTGCCAACCAATGTTGCGCCCCTGCTCTATAAAAAAACTGAAAAGAGCATCAAACTGCTGGCAGTCAATACACTGGGGGTTTTGCACATCCTGGAAAAAGGTGACAGCATCAAGACATTTGCTGGTCTGGCTGGCCATGAGCTGCTGGCAACCGGCCAAGGTGCCGTGCCCGAGTTTGCGCTCAATGAACTGCTGGATCAGGCTGGAATTAAGGATGATGTGAAAATAACCTACAAGGGTGAACATGAAGAACTGGCTACTTTGGCAGCTGCCGGTGAAGCTGATCTTGTTATGCTGCCGGAACCTTTTGTCACATCTGTCCTGGCGAAGAATCAGGACATGCGGGTAGCCTTTGACCTGACAGAAGTCTGGCAGGAGCTGCATGCTGGTCAAAGCGAAAGCGAACTGGCGATGGGCTGCATGATTGTCAACAAGGATTTTGCTGCAGCAAATCCGGCTGCGGTTGAACTCTTTTTAGAAGAATATGCCCGGTCAGTCAAGGCTGTTAACGAAGATCCCCAGGCAGCAGGACAACTGGTGGCCCAATATGGTATCATGGCCAGTGCAGAGCTGGCTGAAAAGGCCATCCCTAACTGCCATATCGTCCTGATCAAGGGTGATGAGATGAAACAGGTGCTGGAGCCCTTTTATGAGGTGCTCTTTGCAGCCAACCCCCAATCAATTGGTGGCGAGCTGCCAGAAGATGAGTTCTATTATAATAAATAATTAATGAACAGGTTTTTATGCTGGGAAGATTTTTGAAAAAAAATCAAGAAGACCGGTCCGGCCCCACAAAGGCCGGCCGGTCATCTTCTTCTTATTGGGCCGGTCTTTTAGTCGGTCTGATCTGGCTTTTGATCTGGCAACTGGCCTATCTGGCTATCGGTAAGGATCTGCTTTTGGCATCTCCGGCCCAGGTTCTGGCCAGCCTGGTCAAACAAGCTGGTCAAAAGCAGTTTTACCAGTCAACAATCTTGTCGCTTTTACGGATCCAGGCTGGTTTTTTACTGGGCCTGGTTTTTGGATCTATACTCGCTCTGTCAACTAGCAGATTTGTTTTTCTGCACAGATTTTTTGCACCGGCAATCGGGGCGATCAGGGCTACTCCAGTTGCGTCTTTCATCATTTTGGCCCTGGTCTGGATGTCCAGCAGCAATGTTGTTATATTTATAGTCTTTCTCATGGTGCTGCCCATTGTCTGGGCCAATGTGGCCGAAGGTATCCAGAAAACAGACCGTCAATTACTGGAAATGGCCCAGGTTTTCTCTTTGTCCAGGTGGGAAAAAGTGCGCTATATCTACCTGCCATCAATTGCTCCATTCTTTACTGCAGCTGCATCAACCGGCTTAGGGCTGGGCTGGAAGGCCGGGGTTGCTGCAGAAGTGCTGAGCCGGCCCCGTTTTTCTTTGGGCAGCCGGCTTTACGATGCCAAGATCTACCTGGAAACAGCCGATCTTTTGGCTTACACTCTGCTGGTCGTAGTAATCAGTCTTTTACTGGAAAAGCTTTTATTATTTCTGCTGGCCTGGATCAGCCGCCAATTCAAACTGCGCGGTTTGGCAGACAAAGGAGGCCAGGCATGAGCATAAAGATTGAAAACCTGACTGTAAAGCGCAGTGGCAAGGTGATTATCGATGATCTCTCTTTAGAGTTGCCGGCCCAAGGCATAATCGGTCTTTCCGGACCCTCCGGCTGTGGCAAGACAACCTTGCTGCACACCCTGTGTGGCCTCATCAGGCCGCAAGCCGGCCAAATTAGCGGATTAGGTAAATCAGCTGTTGTTTTTCAAGAAGACCGGCTCCTGCCCTGGCTGACCGCCAGCCAGAACATTGAATTGGTCAGCCATGATACAGCAAAAACGCAGGCCTGGCTGCGCAAGATGATGCTGGCCGACCGGGCTGATTTTTATCCTAACCAGCTCAGCGGCGGGATGAAAAGACGGGTTGCTCTGGCCCGGGCTCTGGCAGTTTCAGCTGACCTGCTCCTGATGGATGAGCCATTCAATGGCATGGATCAGGCCCTGAAGGAAAAGCTATTTCCCTTGATTAAAGCAGCAGCTGCAAAAAAACCGGTCCTGTTTATCAGCCATGACCTGGATGAACTGGAAGCACTGTCTGACCAGCTTTGGTGGGCGGACGGGCCGCCTTTGGGAATTTTCCCAGAATAAGCTTAACCGGCCAGGCCCAGTTCAGGGGCAGCTGCCTGCATGCCTTTGATCGTTTCTTCCATGACCTTGTCCAGCTCCCAACCCATAAGATTAGCCCCTTTTTGAACCAATTCACGATCGACACCTGCTGCAAATGAAGGTGACTTGAATTTCTTTTTGAGGGATTTAAGGCTCAGATCCAAAATGCTGCGTGACGGGCGCATCAGGACTGTGGCTGTGACGAGGCCGCTCAGCTCATCGGTGGTGTAAAGTACTTTTTCCAGATCTGTTTCCGGTTTGACATCAGTGCAGATGCCATAACCATGGCTCAAGATGGCCCGCAACAGATGGGGGGCGAAGTTAAGCTCGCTGAGAATCTTTTCTGTCATTTGACAGTGCTCTTGGGGGTACTGCTCGTAATCAAGGTCATGCAAGAGCCCGACCAGACCCCATTCAGCCTGGTCTGATCCCGGGAAAAACCCGGCAAAATGACGCATGACAGCCTCGACAGCCAGAGCATGCTTCAGCAGGCCTTCCTGACTATTATATTTGTGTAAAAGATCTAGTGCTTCCTGGCGACTGGGTATCCAACTCATGTTAAGCCTCCATCCGATATCTGTTATATTTGCTTATCAGAATAAGCCATCTCATATCCATCTGCAAGGTGTGGCTCTTAGTCGGCCATAATCTTATACCAGTCAGGCGGGATGGCCTTGGTACCTTCTGCCGCACCTAAAAAGGCGCCAATAATCAGGGCTCTGGCTGCTGAGTCACCGCCAATCATGACATTTAGCTGCATGGCCTGGCGGTAATCCTTGCATGTTTTCAGCACCGCCAGTGTCGCCGGCAGGGCATGTTTGGCATGGCAGGTCTGGCCCAGATTTTTTGCGATTGAATCTGCCGAAAAATCAGTCAGCTCTTTGACTGCGTTAAATGAATCGCCAACCAGTTTTATCTCAGTCTGGTCTCTGGCCTGGTCCAGTGCAGCAAAGGCACTCAGGCCCTGATCCAGGACCAGCTGGAGCGCTTTGGCGACCAGCCTGGTGATTGCCCTGGCTTCAGGACTGTCATGGGTCATTCTACTTTGGTCTTCGGCCGCGGCCAAAGCTTTGTGGGGGTCTTCCAACCAGTAGTAGATAGCAGCCAGTCTTGCTGTGCCACCCAGCTCATTGGAGGCAGAACCATATTGGTGGCCAGCTTTTAGAGCAGACAATGAATCCTTGCTGGCCCTATCCATATAACCCTTGTAGCTGCTCATAAATTCAAGCCATTCCTGGCGGTATTGTGCGGGATCGTAGCTGACTTGATTGGCTGCCAGGTAATGCCACAGGTGGCGGGCCTGGTCACCATAATGCGTTTGATCGCCTGCTTTTTTCTGCTTATGATAGCTGCCAGGCAAAGGGTCATGCGGCTGTGTATAAGTGGGGAAATTCGCCTTTAACTGGGTTAGATCATAGATCCAGTGACCACCCAGGACAAAAGCATCTCCAGTTATGCTGCCCAGCCAGAGCGCCTGGCGCTGATCAGATTTATTAAATTTAGCTATATTCATCTAGAACACCTCCATATATGCTTCTTAAAGCCAGCATAGGAAGTTCAGGCGTAAAAGTGAAGCTCATATGCTACAGTGGGAAAAATACGACCAGAATTTAGCAAAAATATGGAAAAACTGCTAACCATTTGTACAGCGGCTGGCTTAGGCCTTAGTCAAACCCGGTCCGCTAATTTTTGACAGGTGAACTAGGCTTGGAGTAATATTGTATAATATGCTTAAGTAAGACAGCTTGCCTGCCAGTCAGCTGGCACAAGAAAGGAAACAGTTATGCCGGAAGTTTTAGCCAATCAACAAATAGATGAGATGGATCTTGCCCGGGTCAGCCAGATGGCTGAACAAATCTGCCAAAACATAGCTAAAGTCATTATAGGTAAAAGTACAGTGGTGGATTTGATCTTGACAGCTGTATTTTCTGGCGGCCATGTGCTTTTGGAGGATGTGCCCGGAACAGGCAAGACCATGCTGGCCCGCTCCCTGGCCAAATCAATTGATGCTGAGTTTAGCCGGATCCAGTTCACACCTGATCTTTTGCCATCTGATCTGACCGGGATTCATTTCTACCAGCAAAAAACAGGAGATTTTGTATTTAGGGCCGGACCTGTTTTCACCAATATTTTACTGGCAGATGAGATCAACCGGGCCACACCCAGGACCCAGTCCAGCCTTTTAGAAGCAATGGAGGAGCGCCAGGTGTCGATTGACGGCCAAACCAGGCAGCTCAAGGAGCCCTTTTTTGTTATTGCCACCCAAAACCCGGTTGAAACCCAGGGCACCTATCCCTTGCCTGAGGCCCAGCTGGACCGGTTTTTTCTCCAGCTGCCCATGGGCTACCCGGATCGGGCCGAAGGCATAGAGATCCTGCGCCGTTATCTGGGTGCCAATCCCTTAGAGGAGCTGGCCAGTGTCTGTCATCAGGCAGATATTCTTGCTGCCCGTAAGTTGATTGAGACCATCCATGTCCATGAAGCCCTGCTTGATTACATCATGCGCCTGACTGAGGCCACCCGGCAAGATGACGGGGTGGCCATGGGGGTCAGCCCCAGAGGCAGCATTGCCCTGGTGCGCGGGGCAAGATCATTGGCAGCCATCAGAGGCAGGTCTTTTGTTACACCTGATGATATCAAGGACCTGTTGGTGCCAGTTTACGCCCACCGCCTGATCCTGCGCGGCAGTGTGCGCAGCAGAACCCAGGCCGCCCAGGATCTGATGCAACAAATTAGCAATAGCGAACCGGTCCCGACCGAAAACTGGTCAGGCAGCTGACATGGTTCTGATTAGCCTGATCCTTCTTTTTGGTCTGCTCCTTATCCTGCAAAGGCTGATCTACAGTCGTTTCTGGCAGCGCAACCTGGACATTGAGCTTAATTTTTCTGCTCGTACGGGTGTTGAAGGTAAGACAATCAAGCTGACAGAGGTGATCAGCAGCGCCAAACTCTTACCCTTACCCTGGCTGACGGTCAAATTTCAGGTCTCACGCCATCTTGTCTTCTTGGACAAGATGCATGCCACTGTGACTGATGACTATTACAGGGAGGACCTCTTCTCGCTGGGGATGTACCAAAGAATCAGCCGCACTTTGGATGTGTTTTTAAAAAAACGCGGCTTTTACACGATCAAAAGTATTGATCTGGTCAGTAGTGATTTGCTTTTAACCAGAAAACTGGTGGGTCACAGCCAAAGCCATTCCGTCTTGACCGTCTGCCCCAGAATCCTGCCTCAAGCAGACCTGGCTATTCCGTACAGCCGCCTGATGGGCCAGATCCTGACCCAGCAGGCCTTTTTGCCGGACCCCTTTGAATTCCGCGGCATTCGTGAGTACCAGGGCTTTGATACCATGCGCTCAATCAACTGGCTGGCCACAGCCAAAACAGGCGATTTAAAAGTTAATGTCCATGAATATACCGCGGCCAGGGAGGTTTATATCCTGCTTAATGTTGAGCCAGATGGAGCCTTCTATGAGTCTGAACTGATTGAAGAAGGCATCAGGATAGCCGCATCGCTGGTAGTTTACCTGGTCCAGGATCAGGTGTCCTGTGGCCTGATCAGTAATGCCTGCGATATTATCACCCAAGAGCAGATTGATATGGCAGCCGGTCAGTCCCATCAGCATGTTGAGCAGATCCAGGAACAGCTGGGCCGGCTTGACCTGAGCCATAAGACAGTAGAATTTGCCAGTATGCTGGATCAACGCACTTTTTCTTCCGGACATGATCCGGTCCTTTTAATGATTTCACTAAATTGCAGCCCTGACCTGGTTAAAAGCTGGTCTAACATCCTGGGCCGCGGCCATGCCGGCCTTTGGATCCTGCCCCGCTATACTGACCGGCAGGACAGGCTGCCAGACACCGAGCACCCCTACTATTGCTGGGAGGTGAAAAGAAGTGTCCGCTAAAAGCAAAGTTTTCAGTCAGGCTGGCCTTGATCTGCACCAGATCATCACAGAGCTGATGCACAGCCTGCTCATCCTGGCCACAGTCCTGATCCCGGTCAGCTTTTTTGCCCGGGACCACCAGATCCAGTTATTGGGCATCTTCTTTTTCGCTCTACTGGGCAACTTTTTCATCCGCAATCTGACTAATTATATCTGGCAGTTCATCCTGGCCACCGGCCTGCTTTTAGCTGTTTGCCTGGCCCTGCCCCTGCTGCCACCCTTTGCTATCACGATCTGGCCCCGCCTGATTGCGATTTTTTATCTGGCCTTTTTGGCCGGACGCAGCTTTTTCCTGCGCCTGAAGCAGCTGGAGGACAAGGAGCTGCCCGGCCTGATGGTCCAAACCCTGGCCCTGCTTTTTCTGCTGGCCCTAAACCTGGTCGCTAACCGCCTGGACCTGCTCCAGGTGAGCCGGTCTTATTTTTATCTGGCCATCGTCTATCTGCTGCTGGCCCTGCTGCGCTGGCACAGGTTATCCCTGGTTGCCAGCCTGGACCGTTTCCAGGCCATCCCCACCCAGCCAGCCGGCCGGATCAAGCGTTTTAATAAGCTGCTCCTGGTCGCTTATACCTTGCTTATGCTGCTCCTTTTACTGCTAGCACCAGTTTTACAAATAGATCAGCTTTTACCTTTTTTAGGCAGTGCTCTGCTGGCCCTGCTACGCTGGCTGTTCGCTCTTTTGGGCAGTGGCGATGATGTACCGGCAGCCGAGCCTGAGCCCGAGCCAACTTTGCCACCCAGCCAGGATGTACAAGCTCCCCAGCTGCCCATCACACCTGGTGAAACAGCCCGCTGGCTGCAAATCGTTCAGGATGTCTTTTATTACCTGATCCTGGCCCTGTCAGCTGCTATCATTCTGGCCCTGATCGGCTACATGCTCTATTGGGTCTATAAGAGGTTTTATGAGACCGCCCAGCCTGATTCAGACAAGACAGAATCACTCCTGCCATCTTTAGTCAGCGACAGCAAAGAGAGGCTGGCCCGGGTGAGGCAGAAAGTTTTTCTCAGTTTTGGCCAGACGGCAACAGAAAAAGTGCGCCGGCTCTTTTACCGCCTGATTGAGGGCCAGATTAGAAAGGGCCTGCGTCTTAAAAGCAGCGATTCGCCAGACCAGATCATGGCCGGTCTAGACCTGGAGCGCTTTCCGGAACTGCTTGAGATTAAAAGTCTTTATGAAGCGGCCCGCTATGGTGAAAGAGCCAGCAGCAGTGATCTGGACCGGATGCAGAGCCTTTGCCGCCAACTGCGCCGCCAGGACCTGCGCCGCCAGCTGCCGGCAGGAAGAGAGAAAAAAGGCCTGCTTGGCCAAAACTAAACAGGAGGGAAGAGATGGCAGAGCTGATCATGTTCAGCCTCAGGTATTGTCCCAGCTGCAAAAAGGCCCTGCAGCTGATAGATCAGGTCAAGGCTGATCAGCCTCATCTGGCAGCTGTCAGCATCCGGCAAATTGACGAAAGAAAAGAAAAAAAGCTGGCAGATACATATGATTATTATTATGTGCCAGCCTTTTTTCTGGGCCGGGCAAAGCTCAGTGAGGGCACAGTGGATTACGCTGCAGTAAAGTCTATCCTGGAGCAGGCTTACAGCACTTTTAGCGATTCTTGATTATGCGGCGCAACTGGACCAGCTCTTTAGTGTTAAAGTAGCGCCACTGGCCGGGAGGCAGCTGGCCCAGATTGATATGCATGATCCGGATCCGGACCAGTTTTGTCACCTCATAACCTAAAGCTGCACACATGCGCCGGATCTGCCGGTTCAGGCCCTGGGTCAGGATGATGCGAAAGACCTTGTCTTTTTCCTTGATCACACGGCAGGGCTCAGTGACTGTGTCCAGAATGGCCACTCCGCTGGCCATCTTGTGTAAGAACTCTGGTGTGAGCGGTTGATCAACCGTGACCCTGTATTCTTTTTCGTGCTTATATTCAGCCCGCAGGATTTTATTGACCACACTGCCATCGTTGGTCAAAAAGATCAGGCCCTCGGAATCACGGTCCAGTCGGCCGATCGGGAAGATCCGGGCCGGATAATTTAAAAATGTAATGATGTTATCACGCCGGCGCAGGTCAGTTGTGCAGGTGATGCCGACCGGTTTATTGAGGATCAAATAGACATGGTCCTCGTTGGGCAGGACCGGCTGACCCTTAAGCAGGACTGTCTGGCCAGGCAGAACCCGGCTGCCCAGCTGGCCTGGCTGGCCATTTATTGTGACATGACCTTGTTCAATCAGTTTATCTGCTTCACGTCGGCTGCAACGGCCACTGTCGGCTATATATTTGTTGAGGCGGATGCCTGGATCGTCGGATTTATGCTTAACCATCTAATTCCTCTACTTTTTCTGGAGCTCTAGCCAGGGTGAAGGTGAAAGTGGAGCCCTGGCCGAGTTGGCTGGTGACTGTTATTTCCTGGCCCATCAACTGCAAGATCTCCTTGGCTATGGAAAGGCCCAGGCCGGTGCCAGGCTGCTGGTGGGCTTTATCAGCTTTGTAGAAGCGGTCAAAAACATGCTGCAGGTCCTCCACACTGATTCCTGTACCGGTGTCCCTGACCATGACCTGGATGCGCTTTTGATCCCAGACCAAGCCCAGTTCGATCTGGCCGCCGGCTGGTGTATATTTTAAGGCATTGTCCAGCAAGATGACCAGCACCTGTTCGGTCCTGTCCGGATCAGTCAGGGCTGCCGGACAAAAGGCGGAGTTATCAGTTATCCGCAGCGTCAGATTTTGCTCGGCAGCCTGGGGGCCATAACGGAGTAAGATGTCTTCTAAAAGAGGCAGGAGCTTGATCCTTTCCAGGTTGACCGGCAGATTGCCTGCCTGCAGGCGCGACAATTCCAGCAGATCATTGATCAGCTCGGACAGGCGGATGTTCTCATGCAGCAAGATACCGTAATAACGGGCCTGGTCAGCTTTTTCTGTGACCAGACCATCGCTTAAGGGTTCGAGCAGGGCGCGCATGGCAGTCAGGGGTGAGCGCAACTCATGGGAGATGTTGGCGACATAGTCGCGTCTGGTCTGCTCCAGCCTTTCGGCTTCTGTCACGTCGTGCAGGAGGGCGACGGCACCAACCAGTCTTTCGTTATCATCAATCAAGGGAGAGGCCTGGACCAGGATTAAGTTGGCAGCGACAGCAATGCGGCCGTAAGTGGCAGACTTTTGCCTGACTGCCTCGCTTAATAAAAGATCCACCTGGGCCCGGCTTGCTGCAGCCGGTCCCAGCATGGCCAGGGCGGCCTGGTTGATCTGGGTCTCGTGGCCTTGCGCATCAATGGCGATCAAGCCGTCGCTCATCCCGGCGATGATCTGTTGCAGGCGCCTGCGTTCTATTTCCAGTTCTGTAAAACTGCTCTCCAGGTTGTCAGCCAGATAATTCATGGCCATGGCCAGTTCGCCGATTTCTCCTTTTTGCCGGATATTGGCCCTTTCTGAATAGTCGCCGCCGGCCATGGCCAAAGCAATATCTCTGGTCTGGCGCAAAGGTTTGATCAGGTGGGCGGTAGCCAGGTAGGCGGGTATGATCATCAGGAAGAAAACAAAAAGTGAAGCAAGCAGCAAGGCGATATTCATGCTGCTCAAGCCTGCAGTCAACTCTTTTAAAGGCTGGACAAAAAATACTGCGCCAATCACAGTGCTGCGGCTGCCCAGGCGCAGATAAACCGGCACACCGACAAAAAGGACTTCGCCGGATTGGCCACTGCGTAATTTGGCTGTAAACCAGATTGAGCTGTACTGATCATCTAGGATCATGTCCATCCGGTTACTGATCTGCTGGCGGATTTCTGGCTCCGCTGCGCTGACTTCGTCGGGCAGGACTGTGTTGATGAAATTGCCGCTCAGGCCATCTACAGCAAAAACCCAGGCATCAAAAAAGGTCTGTGATGACCTGATCAGCTCATTGAAATAGGGGTCAACCTGTAAAAATGAAGAAGCTGCCATACCAGCCAGCGATTCAGCCTTGGGTTGCAGCTCAGCCACCTTGAGCCTGGTAAAAACGGGCCGGGAGATCAGGCTGTAGATCACTGCTGTCAGAACAGCCCAAAGCAAGAGGGCCAGCAGCAGCAGGGCCAGAATCCGTCGAAAGAAAATGCTTTTTTGCATTTAGCCAAAAACCTCGAATTTATAGCCAACACCATAAACTGTGATCAGGCCCCAATGAGCATCTTCATGAGTGATCTTTTGCCGGATCCTTTTGATGTGAGTATCAACTGTCCTGGTGTCACCAAAGTAATCATAACCCCAGACCTGGGCCAGGATCTGTTCCCGGCTCATGACCTGGCCAGGATGGGAGGCCAGCAGATACAAAATCTCCACCTCTTTGGGTGTGCAGGCTATGGCCTGACCATGCACCTTGACCTGATAGTTGTCCAGGCTGATTTCCAGCCCTTCAAACCTGAGCAGAGAACGGCTTTCCTGCCTTTTTTCGACCAGACGCCTTAAGACAGCTTTGATCCGGGCAATTACTTCACGCGGGCTGAAAGGTTTGACTATGTAGTCATCAGCCCCCAGTTCCAGGCCTAAGACCCTGTCAATTTCCTCGCCCTTGGCAGTCAGCATGATGATCGGCACATTACTGGTGCGCCTGATCTCACGGCAGACTTCGGTGCCGGTTAACTTGGGCATCATCAGGTCCAGTATAATCAGGTCAGGTTCTTCAGTCGCAGCCATCTTCAGGGCCTGCTCACCATCATAAGCAGAGCTGAAGGCATATCTTTCGGCTTTCAGATAAAGGCCTAAAGACTCATGGATCACAGGATCATCATCACAAATCAGGATATGAGGTGTCTTAGGCATATGATTCTCCTCTTAAGCAAGTATTTACCTTTATATTATACAGCAAAAGCGAGAATCAGCTGCAAATCTTCATATTTGTCCCTGCCTGTTCACAATTTCTTAATGGATTTACTGATTTTACTCTTCTTGCCTTACCCTGGTAATGGTATAATGGGAAAAACCCGCTTGTCAGGCGGAAAAATCGTGTTGCTTCAAGCACAAAATCAAACGGAGGTTTATATGGCAAATCTTGCTGGAACAAAAACACTGACCAATCTGATGAAGGCTTTTGCTGGTGAATCACAAGCCAGGAATCGCTATACCTATTTTGCTTCAGTAGCCCGTAAAGAAGACTATCGCCAGATCGAAGCTTTTTTTATAGAGACTGCTGACAATGAAAAAGAACATGCCAAGGTATTTTACAAGCATATTGTTGCTGGCCTGGAAGGCTCTAATGTTGCCATCCCGGTGGAAATAACTGCTGATTACCCTGTCGCCTTTGGCAATACCAGGGAAAACCTGATCGCCGCTGCTGCCGGTGAGAGGGAAGAATGGGAAGTCCTTTACAAGGAATTTGCCGATGTGGCAGCTGCAGAGGGTTTTAAAGACATCGCGGCATCTTTTCGCAAGATTGCTGATGTGGAAAAGCGCCATGAAGCCCGCTATTTGAAACTGGCTGAAAACATTGCCAAAGAACGCGTCTTTGCCAGAGAAGAAACTGTTCTTTGGAAATGTAACAATTGTGGCTATATCCATGAGGGAGCAGCTGCACCGGAAATCTGCCCGGCTTGTAAGCATTCCAAAGCCCATTTTGAGCTTTTCTGTGAAAATTACTAAACATTAAAAATAAAGCTAAAAAGACAGCCAGCCTCAGCCGGCTGTTTTTTTAGCGCTTCTTAATCAATTCACCTGTATTTTTCAGGATGCTGTCAGCCGGGATACTGCCTCGTACCATGGTCAAGGGGTAGATCTGGCTCCTGGGTCCAACAATTGAGCCCGGGTTTAGTACACTGTTGCTGCCGATTTCAGCAAAATCACCTAAAAGAGCGCCCAGCTTTTTCAGGCCCGTTTCAATTCGTTCAACACCAACCCGCAAGCTAACCAGAGACGAATCACCTTTGACATTGGATGTTATGGCACCAGCACCCAGGTGGGCCTTAAAACCCAAGATTGAATCGCCGGCATAATTAAAATGACCCAGCTGGACACCATTAAACAAGATGACATTTTTTAGTTCTGTTGAGTTGCCGACTACAACCCGGTTGCCGATCAGGGCATCCGGGCGGATATAGGCACAGTGACGGATTTCTGTTTCGTGCCCGATAATGACAGGCCCAGCAATGCTGGCAGAGGGAGCGATTTGACAATCCCTGGCTGCCCAGACATTTTCCTGGATCTGCTCATAGTCTGATTTAGGCAGCTTGGGTCCTAAACTCAAGATAAGCTCCCTGATCCTGGGTAAAGCCTGCCAGGGCCAATCTAGGCCAGCCAGAAAGGCTCCAGCCAGTGATTGGTCAAGGTCAAACAAATAAGTGCTCTTTAAAGTATCCAGCATAAGCGTACTCCTTTAAATTAGCTAAGGTGAACACATTAGCGGCACCACCCTAGCCTGTTTAATGCTATTTTAGCAGATAGTCCCAAGCGGCACACAAATATCTTGCCTAATAACAAAATATAGTTTATAATCGCAAGCGCAGCCGAGGTGTAGCGCAGTTGGCTAGCGCGCCTGCTTTGGGAGCAGGATGTCGGGGGTTCAAGTCCCTTCACCTCGACCAAAGAGAGATCGTTAGTTTTGAACTGACGATCTCTCGTTTTTTTTATTCATAAGGGTTTGCATTCATAATGGGTTGCTCGATTTTATCCGCCATGTTAATGCCACCAATTTGATAGTACAAAAAGCCTCGATCTGAATGATCAGACTTTGCAAAAATGAAGTATTCCTTATTATTCAGAATATTATATACAAATCATCATCGCTTGTCCGAAACATCAACTTTTTGGGTGGTTTTCCAACATGTTTTTCCAAGAGTACAACATTTTACTGATAAATCAACCATCTCATGCTATAATAATAGTTATTGTTAGAGTGAACGTTTTCAACAATCAAAGTTGTAGGTGGGTTATGCAATTACGCTACTGGAAGTATATGGTCCAAATAAAAGCATGGCTATTTTATATTGACGAGTATACCGATGACTCCTACAAGTGGGATAAGCGAATAAATATATTCTTAGCCATAACATCTTCATCCAGTATTGCAGCATGGGCAATTTGGAGCAAATATAGCTTCATTTGGGGCATCTTGATTGCTTTATCTCAAGTGGTAACGGCAATAAAACCTCAACTTGCATTCAACAAGAAAATTGAATCTTTGAGCAAGATTTCAAATCTACTTCATGGCCTTTTTAATAAAGCAGACTATAACTGGTATAGAGTTTCTAATGGAGAATTGACAGAGGCTCAGATAAATGATTTGCTCTTTGAACTGAAAGAACAGTACGCTAATACTATTGGAAAAATATTAGAGTCAGACCCTATCCCTGTAAATGAACACTTCAGAGCAATATCTGATGCCAAAACAGAAAAATATTTCCAAGATACATATTAAGGGAGGAGCTTATTTATGTCAGGCAAAACACAACCAAAGTCTAAGCCAACACCACTTCCGAAACCAGCACCACCTCCACGGCATGATAACTCTGAGCATAGAGAGTATGACTTGCCACCAACATCTGCTACACCGCCTATGCCACCAGTTAAGCCACCAGTTAAAAAAGATTAGTAGCAAAAGAGTCTTTGCTTTTTTTAAGTCGTGGGTTTATTTGATTAATATAATGTAGCCTGTTTCTTCCATAAAACCTCATCAGCATTAGGTACTTTAGATTAAATCTGTAACTGTTAAGTTTTAGGTTTACCTAGCGATTACAAACAAGCTTAAACAGCCTATTTGCAGGTGTTTGGGCTTGTTTTTTCTTGCGCCTTTTGTTATAACAGAACTACCTAATGAGGGGCCTGCATATGAAGAGTAAAATCGAAAAACCCGACTATGTCAATGCTTTCAAACGGCCAGCCGGCACAGAAATCAAGCATATCAACGGAGGCTGGTACCTGTATGAACGACTGAGTGTCTACGATCCCAAGACTAAGAAAAAACGTAAAAAATCTGGCGCTTACCTGGGCAGGATAACGCCTGAAGGTTATAAACCCAAGCAAGTCAAGTTGGAGCACGACCAGTTTAAACAAATTCAATCTGTGGAATTTGGTGCCTCTTCTTATCTGTATCAAAGCAACCAGGCGATGATGGATAATCTACAACTCTTTTTTCCGGACAACTGGCAAAAAATATTTACTATGGCTGCTCTGA
>CAZZGG010000017.1:31131-37608 GCA_964654125.1 uncultured Oscillospiraceae bacterium | reverse complement strand
TATATCAAACATACGTTCGTCATGCAAGCAGTTGCTGAATCAACACGATAGCCATTAAATACTTTAGTTATTTTATATTATTTATAAATATTGCTTAACTGCTTAACTCCCTTCTTTGCCGCAGATAATCCCTAAATTGCATACCCGAAATTTCCTTGAATTCTCTTGACGTATAAAATTCAGAATAACCTAACTTGCGAGCAAGAATGCTCAAGCTAATAATTTCATCCTTACGCTGCTTAATGCAATCATCGATTTCATCAACGATTGTCTGGATTAGCTTGTGCCACTCAGTCATTCAGCTATTCATCTCATTTCGGCCACCCTCTAGCTATTATAGATTGTGCGAAACCGGATTGCTTGATTTTATTTGCAATAATCAAAAGTGTGGTTTATACCAGCCTGCTCATCTGCTTTCATCTCGCTTGGTATGCCCGCATACTCATTGGAGCGCAAATATTTAACCTCTTCCGCAGCAGATAGCTACAAACAGGTCATCTACGTATCATTATCAAAAATAGCGGTCTTGCGCTGGACAAGCGGATTGCAGCAATTTCATATTCTCGGCTTGCCAAAAATTTACTTCACAAAATGCTGTAAATCAATGAATCTGAAAAAGTACCATCATACCGACGGTAGTATTCCCGCATTTTTCTTTCGTAAAAGCATCCAAGCAGGTTCCAAACTTGGGCTAATGTGCTTCTTTGAACAGGTCCGTCAAGCTGACAGATAAGCCTGCAAAGAGCCGGGACTGAGCGCATTCTGTCTCCTTATAGATATCATAGCTGGCGATATTATGATCTTGAAAAGAATAAACAAAAAACATTCTCTGGGCTGGATCAACAATCCAGTATTCCCTGACCCCGGAAAGCATATAAGTATTTAGCTTTCTCACCATGTCTTTAGCCTGGCTGCTAGCTGACATTATCTCAATGACCAGGCTGGGGACACCCATATAGCGCCCTTTTTCATTGACTGTTTCCCCTAAATCGCAGGCAACAAGAAGATCAGGCTGGCAGACATCAGGGTCTTTAATATCAGGTTTGAAAAAGTGAACATCAAAGGGTGCCATCAGCACCATGCACTTATTCTCCTGCAAGAACTGGCGCATTATCATATACAAATCGCCCAAAATCCTTTGGTGATTAAAACTAGGAGACGCTAATAAATATATTTCCCCATCGATAAATTCCAGCCTCAATTCACTGCTTTCATAGATCCTCATGAATTCCGCATAGGAGACTTTACTGCCATCAAGTGAATATTCCGTTGCACCTTCTCCTAGCTGCATAGCTTGATCAGGACCTTTCTCCGCCTGATATGGCAGCATCCGCACTAGTTTTTTGCCATTTTTACTGATAATCACTTCAGCCTTATCAGCGACATAATCCAGGTATAGACCCAGATTCTTTTTTAGCTCTGTGGCTGTGATAGTTTTACCAGCAGGCAGATCATTTGTCATTTCTACCAGCTCCTGTCTGAAAATAAAATAATAATTCGTACTATTATTATGTCATATCGTTCGATATTTGACAAGCGACGTGCGATCGATTTGAGCCAGCTGAGAAATGCAAGCTAACAGAAACGCCATCCTGCACATTGGAGGTGGATCTTTCAGGCTGTAGCCTGATATTGCAGTATTTTTCAGTTGCTAAATCTGCTATTACAAAACAATAGATAGAGGAAGAGATTAGCAAATCACCTCAAAAAATAGAGTGTTAAAATGATGCCATAAAGAGAGTTGGAAGTAATGCAAATTCTTCCTATCAGCCATTTAATAAACACAGCTGAAATATCACAAAGGTGTAGAGAATCCATTGAACCTACTTATATAAAAAAGGATGCACTTCATCTAGCTTGTGCAGTTCATAGTAATAGTCAGTATTTTATTACCACGGATAAAAAACTATTAAATTTGAAACTTAATCAGATAAAAATCTGTAAACCAATAGATTTTATTAATGAAATGGAGGGATAAAGATGAAGACTGATGCAATTTTAAGACTGGAAGGTATGGATGCTTTGATTGAAAAATTGGGGAAAGTCGATGCTGAAAGATTTATATCCCTAATTACAAAAGAGTCCTTTGATTATACAAAATGGCAAGAGAATCTGTTTGAAGATATCACTGTAAGAGAGTTGAATGATAAAGCTATGGAGTATGTGGAGAAAGAAGAACCGTAACTTCAGTTGAGTCAGGCAAATGATATTTTTTATTTTTTTTGCGACTTAAGCTTCCCTTATTCCATTGGCTTGTGGTTAGTAAATCATTCCAAGACTTGCAGGCACTTAAGTTTCATTTGAAATCATTTGCAACAAGACCTGGCACTGCTGCACAGTGCCAGGTCTGCATGTACTAGAATCTTTTATCTTGCTGCAGTTTCATTTGACTAGAACCAGTTCATAGTCCAGGCTGCCCAGGCCAACCTGGGCCAGCTGCTCTAGCTGAACAAAGGGATCCTTGCCGTGCAGCTGCTGAAAAAGATGGCCTTCCCCGCTCAGCTCCAGGCCCTCCGGCACTCCAACCGGGATCAGGTCTTCCATCTTGATGGCATCCAGGCAGGCTCTTTCCAGGGCAACTAGATCCCGGCCGGCCATGATCCCGATATCCGGCACCAGGGAGGGTGTGGTCATGCCCCAGCAGTCGCACAAGGCTGTTATGGCTGTCAGCACATTAATATGATAAACATCTTCTGGGGCAAAGGTGTCGAGCACGGTTTTGGTTGCCAGGGCCATACCCATCTGGAAGTCCTTGTAATCTTTTGAATCCAGTGTGATAGCCCCGGTTGGACAGACCTTGACACAATGCTGACAGAGGGTGCAATTATGGTAGTTAACGGTATAGACACTGCTGCCAGCTTGATCAGTAAAACTGTTGGCATGGTGGTTACAGGAAGCCAGGCAGTTATAGCAGTAGGTACACAGCTCCTGATCCCAGACCAGGCCGCCTTCCAGGCCATGGATCTCATGCCTGGTCCTGTCAGTCACGCAGCCCATGGCAATATTCTTGCAGGCCCCGCCATAGCCGCAGGCCCCGTGCCCCTTGACATGGGAAAAGTTGATCAGCATGTCAGCATCGTGGATCAGGCCGGCGATATCAACATGGCGGAAAGTCTTGTAGTCAACTTCCTTCGTATAAAAATACTTGCCCAGGTGGCCGCAGCCTTCCAGGACCGGACAACCCAGGTTGGCTTCAGAGTAGCCTCTTTCGTGGGGCCGGCGGCCAGCCACATAGTGATCTGTTATAAAACAGTCACCGCCGTTTTCCTGAATAAAATCAACCAGCTTGCGCACAAAAACCGGTGGAATCGTCGAATAGGATACCCCTGATCCGACATGCATCTTGATCGCCACCTTCTTGCCGGCCAAAGCATCCTTCAGGCCGCTTTGTTCTAGCAGGCGGACAAATTTTTCCGGCAAGGTCTGGTTTGCCTCATAACGCGTGAAAGCCATCGGTGCATATAAAACCTCAGACATTTTTTATTTCTCCTTCTTTAGTCAAATCAATTGTCTGGTCATCGGCCCTGAGCAGGCAGCCATATGGTTCCAAGAAAATCTTTTCTCCCTGAAACTCGGTTGTTATGCCTGCTGCACTGCGATTAAGCAGAGCCAGAATATGGCAGGGGCCGTGTTCTGCTCCAGGCATAGAGCGCTCCAGGATCAGGTAGTCAGCCTGGCCGCTGATCAGAAGGCTGCCCTTTTGCAGGACCGGCCAATCGCGCCGCAAGCAGCCCAGCTTAGCAAACCAGGCGATCAGCTCTTTATTTTCTTTGCCCCAGGGATAGGTGCGCCGGTTAAAAGGATCCCGGTAACCTTCCATGCCTGTTTCATCGCCATAGTATAACACAGGACAACCTGGGTAGAGCATCTGGAAAAAAACTGCCAGTTTTAAAAGTGCTTCGCCTTTTTGGCGGGCTGGCTGGTCCAGCTGCAGTTTTTGCTGTTTGGGCCGGTTGCCTGGATCAGGCGGGCCGGCCAGCGCAGTGATGGCCCTTTTCACATCGTGGCTGCTGATCAGGTTAAAAGCGGCAGCAAAAGCGGCCGGCGGATAATTTTCCCGTAAACTCTCCAGCTGGTGAAGTAGCTGCTCTGCAGCAAAATCACCCCGCAAAAAGCCCAAGAGAGCTGAGCGGAAAGGATAGCCCATCACCATGTCATGGGTGTTACCCAGTAAGAAGTCGCGGTAGCTGCCATAGCTGATCTTGTTACTGCCATCCTCCCAGACCTCACCCAGCAAGATAGCATCTGCTTTTTCCTGAAGGCTGGCCTGGCGCAGCTCCCTGATAAAACTGTCCGGCAGCTCATCTGAGACATCGAGGCGCCAGCCGGCCGCACCCAGGCGCAGCCAGCGCCTGACTATGCCATCCGGCCCATTGATATAGCGGCGGTAGAAGAGATCATTTTTATCAACAGCCGGCAACTCGGGAAAACCCCACCAGGAATCATAAAGCAGCTTATTGTCCTTATAACTGAACTTATACCAGCTGGCATAAGCCGAAGGCTCCCCTTTGGTCATCTCCTGCCAGGCCCCGGCCTTATCATAGCGGCCATACTTGTTGAAATAGCGGCTGTCTGCCCCGGTATGGCTGAAAACTCCATCGAGAATTATACGGATGCCTAGGTCTGCTGCTGCCTGGCACAGTTCAATAAAGTCTGCGTTCGTGCCCAGTAGGGGGTCGATGTTTTCGTAATCACCAGTATCATAACGATGATTGGAAAGAGCCCGAAAAATGGGGTTCAAATATATAACAGTCACACCCAGATCCCGGATATAGGTCAGTTTTTCCTGGATGCCTTTCAGGCTACCGCCGAAAAAATCCGTAGCCAGGTAACCCTTTTCCGGCAAACCCTCTATATCAACATCCTCAGACCAGTCATTATGAAAAAGCCGTTCCGGCAAGCTGGCCTGGGCAAAACGCTCCGGGCTAAAATCCTTGTCGCGCCGGAAACGGTCAGGGAAAATCTGGTAAATAACCGCCCCGGCCAGCCAGTCAGGCAGCTGGAAAGCCGGATTATAAACTGTCACCTGCCAGGCAGCCGGGCCTGATATATCACCAGGCAGGACATGGGGCCGGCCGGCAGCAACCAGGCCACCGCCGGCCAGATCCTGGCTGTCACGGCAGTAGTAAATCAAACCGGTTTCTGTCCTGACTTCAAACCAGTAGAAAAAAAGGCAGGGCTGAGCCGGCATGGGCACGGTGGCCTGGTAAAGGCTTTTGTCTGCCTCTGACCGGGTCAGGCGGCAATGGCCATTGGCAAAACTGTAAAGGCCATAAATGTAAACCAGCTGGGCGGCCTTGATCTGGCCAGTGACTTTTAGTTTAAAACAAATATCAGAACCGGCCGCTACAGCACCGAAAGGATCCCGGTACTGCAGCAGTCGGCTCTTGTGAATAAGCTGCATAAAACCTCCGTCAGCTATTGATTAACTTCTCATAGAGCTCTTTATAGGCCGTGGCCGAACGATCCCAGGAAAAATCTTCCTGCATGGCCTCCCGCACCAGAGCCTGCCAGGCCTGGGGCATATGACGGCGCACATCACAGGCATAGCGGCTGACAAAAAGCAGTTCATGAGCATTGATATTACGGAAAGAAAAACCATTGCCGCTGCCGGCATACTGGTTAAAGGGCTTGACTGTATCCTTCAGTCCGCCGGTTTCCCGCACAATCGGCAAGGTGCCGTATCGCATGGCAATCATCTGGGACAGGCCACAGGGCTCAAACAAAGAAGGCATGAGGAAGAGGTCGGCGCCAGCATAAAAGCGCCGGGCCAGGTCCTCATCAAATGCCAGCTGCAAGGCCATCCGGCCGGGATGGCGATCGGCAACTTCCTGCAAGGCCTTTTCATACTCCTCAGTGCCGGTGCCCAGGATAGCCAGCTGCAGTTCATCATCCAGCAGTTCCGGCAGGATATGCAGCAAAAGGTCCATGCCTTTTTGCTCAACCAGGCGAGTCACCATGACCAGCAGGGCCGGCCGGGCATCCTGGACCAGGCCCAGCTCTTTTTGCAAGGCAGCCTTGCAGAAGGCCTTGCCTTCCTGCCAGTCAGTTACTGTATAATTTTTCGCCAGGGCCTTGTCTGTTTGCGGATCATACTCTTTGGTGTCGATCCCGTTCAGCAGACCGCTCAGCTTGTGGGCCTGGCGGCGCAGCAGATCGCTCAAGCCCTCACCATAATAATCCAGCTTGATCTCCTCGGCATAAGATGGTGACACCGTGGTCAACCAGTCAGCATAAACAATGCCGGCTTTCATGAAATTGGGTACCCCATCCTTCAAGATGCCTGCTTCGGTCATGAATTCATCCGGCATATCCATCAGGTCAGCGATCCTTTCCTTACCATGAATACCCTGATATTTCAGGTTGTGGATAGTATAAAGGGTGCGCAGATGGGTCAGCCGTCCGTAAGGCCGGTAATGGGCGGCCAGCAGGCTGGGGATCATGCCGGTCTGCCAATCATTTAAGTGGAGAATGTCG
>CAZZGG010000017.1:6156-31121 GCA_964654125.1 uncultured Oscillospiraceae bacterium | reverse complement strand
AAGCGCTCAATATCAAAAGAATATTCCAGATAGATCTTGTCGTGATTGAAGTAATACTCATTATCAATGAAATAGAAAACCTGTTCAGCGAGCACCAGCTTGAGCACACCGCAATAAAGGGTGCGCCAGCCCATCTTGATCATATGCCAGCCCAATAGTTCCATCTGGCTGCCGTATTTTTCCTGGATCATTTTATAAAGAGGCATGATTATGCGTACATCACAGTCCAGTTTTTGTAAAACTGGCGGCAAAGCAGCCACGACATCGCCCAATCCGCCTGTTCTGGCCAGAGGTGCCACTTCAGCTGAGACAAATAAGACTTTTTCTTTCATCAGACAATTGCCCCCTTTCCGATAACCACCGGAAATTCCTTGTGACCAACCAACTTGATACCTGGCCGGATCATACAATTTTTATCCAAAATAACATGATCCAGCTCCACTCCTTCAGATATATAGCTGTCCTGCATGATGATGCTGTTTTTTACACTGGCATTGTTGGCCACTGTCACACCGCGAAAAAGCATACTGTCTCGGACAAGTCCATTGATCAGGCAGCCATCTGAAACATAGCTGTTGCTGACCTGGTTCTTTGGTCCATAAAGTGTCGGTGCCTCATCCTTGACCTTGGTGTAGATGGGCAAGCCAGACCAAAAGAGCTCCTGCCTGGTCTTATCATCCATCAGCTGCATGGTGCTGGCAAAATAGCTGGGAATATTATTGATGCGTAATAAGGCACCCTTATATTCCACACCGTAGATGCGCAGCTCCTGATAGCGGCGCAGCAAGCCCTCCACTGAGAAGTCATACTCGCCCCGGGCCACATTCTCATTGACCAGATCCAGCAAAAGCTCCCGGGCCAGGACGATCACGCCCATGGAGCAGCGGCTGGACACCGGCTTATCCGGAGCAAAGAGGACATCCTTAACCTGGCCCTTGCGGTCAACTCCCAAAATCACCCCGCTGGCCCCCTGCTTTTGCCCGTCCCGGGCATAAAGGACACTGATATCAGCCCCGCTGGCTTCATGCCGGCTGACAAAATCATTCATTTGCGAATTAAAAACAATATTACTGTTGGCGATCACGACATAGCGTTGCCGGTTGTTGCGGAAAAAGTCCAAAAGGCCGGCCATATCGTTATATTCACCGTTTCTTTCCGCATTGGGTGAATTAATGTAGGGCGGCAGGAGACTGAGCCCTTGCTTTTTGCGGTCCAGATCCCAGGAAGCCCCGGTGCCCAGATGGTCCATCAGGGATTTATACTTATGCAGGGCGATGACACCAACCCGGGCAATGCCGGAGTTGACCATGTTAGAAAGCATAAAATCAATAATCCGGTAGCGGCCGGCAAAAGGAATAGCTGCCAGGGCCCGCGGACGCGATAATTCACCCAGCTGGATTCTTTTGTTGTCAGCTAAAATAAGTCCCATCGCTTTAATAAACATCAGTCCACCACCTAAACCCTGAATTGAGACTCGATTATATCATCAGCCTCAGTAAATTCCACCATGCAATTGCCTGGAATGACAGCCCCGCTGCGGATTTTCAGACCCCGTTCAAAAACTGTGATTCCGTCTTGGCAGAGTTTGTCATTATAATACTTATGCTGCTTGGCCCCGGCCAGGTCCTGGCCGGCCCTGACCCCCTCACCAATGATAGTGCCAAAACCAACTATGCATTTTTCCAAACGGGCATTGCTCTGAACAGTAACACCCGGCATCAGGATGGAATCTTTAACCACTGCGCCTTTTTCCACAGTCACACTGTTAAAGAGGACGGAGTGTTCCACTGTGCCTGCCACTGTGCAGCCATCTGTCATGGCGCTGTTGTAAATCTCGGCCCCGCTGCTGATAAAATGGGCCGGCTTAATCGGATTGCGGCTATAAATCCGCCATTCCCTATCGCGCAGATTGATCTCCTCCGGCCGGTCGAGCAGATCCATGTTGGCTTCCCAGTAAGAAGAGATGGTGCCGACATCCTTCCAGTAGCCGCTGAAACGGTAAGCCACCAGACGCTGGTCAGCCGCCAGCATATTGGGGATGATGTTTTTACCAAAATCATGGTCTGATCCGGCATCTTCCTCATCACTGATCAACTCACGGCGCAGGACAGGCCAGTTAAAGATATAAATACCCATGGAGGCCAGGTTGCTGAGCGGATTAGCCGGCTTTTCGACAAACTCCGTGATCCGGCCTTGCTTATCGGTATTGAGGATGCCAAAACGGGATGCCTCTTCCCAGGGCACTTCCAGCACAGCCACAGTGGCATCGGCTTTTTTATTAATATGGTGCTGCAGCATTTGCGCATAGTCCATTTTATAAATATGGTCACCGGACAAGATTAAAACATAGCGCGGCGACCAGCTTTCGATAAATTGGATGTTCTGGTAGATGGCATTGGCTGTTCCCTTGTACCAGTCGCTGCGGTCAGAACTCTGGTAAGGCGGCAGGATGAAGGTGCCGCCCTTATTGCGGTCCAGGTCCCAGGGGTGGCCATTGCCAACATAAGTGTTGAGGGCCAGTGGCTGGTACTGGGTCAGAACCCCGACTGTCTCAATACTGGAGTTGGAACAGTTGCTCAAGGAAAAATCAATTATGCGGTAACGGCTGCCAAAGGGCACTGCCGGTTTGGCCAGGTGCTTGGTCATTACACCCAGCCGGGATCCCTGGCCTCCAGCCAGGATCAGGGCCAAAATCTCATTATGGGCCATGTGCCTTCCTCCCTTGCTCTTCTAGATATTCTGTGCTGGTCAACCGGCGCAGGATCAGCCCGCACAGGGGCGGGATATCAAGCACCAGCTGATCCGGTTTTTCCTGCTTCTGTTCAGCCTCATAAGTGGCTTTAGTGACAGGGCCGCCCAGGAGCCGGTCTGTATAAAGCACTGCTGCTTGGCCCTGGGGCGGATAAGCACTGCCACCAAAGTCTGCTGCATCACTATTGAGATCAATCACATAGCCGCCAGCCACCGGCACCGTCAAGGTGTAAGCCGGCTGGGGAGCGGGTGTCATATTGAGGATGACCAGCATGATTTGACCGCAGCTGCTGCGGCGCTGGTAGCTATAAATACTGTTTTGGGCATCATCAGCGTTGAGCCAGCCAAAGCCGTCCCAGTTGCCATCTTGCTGCCAGAGTCCGGGCCGGGCCAGATAGAGATGGTTGAGCTGGCGCACAAATTCCTGCAGGCCGCGGTGAGCAGGGTAATCAAGCAGGAACCATTCCAGCTGCTCCGCAAAGCGCCACTCAATGAATTGGCCAAATTCGCCGCCCATGAAGAGCAGCTTGGCTCCAGGGTGGGTCATCTGGTAGCTGAACAAGGTGCGCAAGCTGGCAAACTGCTGCCAGTAATCACCTGGCATACGTCCGATTAAAGAAAGCTTGCCGTGGACCACTTCATCGTGGGACAGGGGCAGGACAAACTTTTCAGTAAAGGCATACATCAAGGAAAATGTCAGCTGATTATGATGCCAGCGCCGGTAGACATAATCCCGGCTCATATAGCCCAGCGTGTCATGCATCCAGCCCATATTCCACTTATGGGTGAAACTCAGGCCGCCTTCAGCAGCCGGATGCGAAACACCCGGCCAAGGTGTGGCTTCTTCAGCAATCATCAGGCAATGGGGCTTTTTTTGCCGGACCAGCTGGTTAAGCTGGCGGATAAAGGCAATAGCCTCAAGATTTTCTGCTCCGCCCTGGAGATTTTTCAGGCCATGGCTGCGCCCGTAATTTAAGTAGAGCATACTGGATACTGCATCTATGCGCAGTCCGTCAATGTGAAATTCGTCCAACCAGAACCAGGCACTGGAAATCAAGAAGGAACGTACTTCCAGTTTAGCATAATCAAAGACATAAGTACCCCATTCCTGGTGTTCACCCAACCTGCTGTCGGCATACTCATATAAGGGAGTGCCATCAAAGCGGGCCAGGCCAAATTCATCTTTGGGGAAGTGGGCCGGCACCCAGTCCAGGATAACCTTGATATCTTTGGCATGGAAGCAATCCACCATGTACTTGAAATCTGCCGGTGTGCCAAAGCGGCTCGTGGCGGAAAAATAGCCGGTCACCTGATAACCCCAGGACTCATCCAGCGGGTGTTCCAGGACCGGCATCAATTCAACCGCGTTATAACCCATCTCAGCCAGATAATCAGCCAGTTCGCGGCCCAGCTGACGATAATTTAAAAAAGATCCGTCCGGATTTTTCTTCCAGGAGCCCAGATGGACTTCATAAATATTGAGCGGTCCGGCGGCCAAGGCATCTTCTTGCCTGGCCATATACTCATCATCCTGCCAGCTGTAGTCAGCCGGGTCGTAGAGGATTGAAGCATTAGCCGGCCGGGTCTCCGTATGCCTGGCATAAGGATCAGCTTTTAAAACCAGGCGGCCATCTTTGCCTGTCACGGCATATTTATAGCGGTCCCACTGCTTGGCTCCGGCCACAAAGCCGGTCCAGATCCCGGTTTTGCCCAGGCGGGTCAGTGGTGCCGCCTTTTTATCCCAGTCATTAAATGTTCCCGCTACAGCCACAGATCTTGCCGCCGGGGCCCAGACAGCAAACTCAAAACCGCTACGCCCCGTCTCATCCAGAGCCGGCCGGGAGCCGAGCAGGTTATAGCTCATGTAGTCCTGCCCCTGGTTGAACAGATATGCCTGATTCATGTACTTACCATTATCCTTAGTCTCAATGTCCTTTTTGCCAATTTATCTTTAGTCAACTAATAAGCTTGTATCCTTATTATACCTTATTTGTCTGTTCAAACAAGAAAAAGAGCAGGCCGGGCCTGCTCTTTAGTAAATATAGCAAAGATACTTGCCGCATAATCAGGCTTTGTGCCAAAAACCGGCCCCTTGGTCAAACAGATCCATTTCCAGTGGAATCAGGTGATGATGCCGGGGCGGCAGGGCATCGAACAGCGCTTTTTCAAAATTTGCGCGGCTAAAGCAGCCATCCGCCGCATAAAGACAGCCCAAAAGAACAATGGCTGCAAAGGTCATATTGCCGGCCTGGGCAGCCAAGTCAGCTGCTGGCAGTGGCTGATAACGGATATCCTGGCGCACCGGCACCGCCTTGATCAGGGTGCTGTCAGCCACAATCAGTCCGCCTGGCTTGACCAGATTAGCAAATTTATCCTGGGAAGGGGCATTGAGCGCGATCAGGGCGTCAAGCTCATTAAGGATAGGTGAACCGATAGCCTGGTCAGCTATTATGACACTACAGTTAGCTGTGCCACCCCGCATCTCCGGTCCGTAGGAGGGCAGCCAGGAGACCTCGCTGCCACCTAAAAGTCCCGCTGTGGCAACGATCCGCCCGGCTGATAAAACCCCCTGGCCGCCAAAGCCGGCCAGCATCAGTTTATACTCCATCAGTCACTGCCTCCTGTCTTTTTAGCACTGTAGACACCAAGCGGATACTGGGCTGTCATCTGCTTATTGATAAAGCCCAGCGACTCGATCGGATCCAGCCCCCAGTTGGTCGGACAGCTGGATAAAATCTCCACCATGGCAAAACCAAGGCCTTCTTTTTGGATCTGGAAAGCTTTAATGATGGCCCTTTTAGCCTGACTGATATTGCGCACATTGTCGACAGCCACTCGTTCAATATAGACTGCCCCGGGCAAGGTGGCCAGCATCTCACTGACATTGATCGGGTAACCTTGAGTGGCTGCATCGCGGCCAAAAGGTGATGTAGTGGTCACCTGCCCCAGTAAACTGGTTGGTGCCATCTGGCCCGAAGTCATGCCATAGACAGCATTGTTGACGAAAAAAGCACAAATCTTTTCCCCGCGGGCAGCGGCGTGGACAATCTCAGCTGTGCCGATCGCCGCCAGATCGCCATCGCCCTGGTAGGTAAAAACAAATTTGTCCGGATGGACCCGTTTGATACCGGTGGCCACGGCCGGTGCCCGGCCATGGGCTGCCTGGACCATATCACAGGCGAAATATTCATAGTTATTATAGGTGCAGCCGACTGGTGAAACCCCAATGGTCTGGTCCAGGATATTCAGCTCACACATGGCCTCCGCGATCAGGCGGTGAATGATACCGTGTGTGCAGCCGGGGCAGTAATGGAAAGGTTTACCAGTCAAGCCCTTGGTTTTGGCAAATACTTTTTTCTCCACTTGATCAGCTCCTTACGATTGACTTAATTTTAGCCAGAATCTCATTTTGGCTGGGCAAGTTGCCGCCGGTCCTGCCATAAAAATGAACCGGTTTTTGCCCGCCAGTGGCTAAACGCACATCCTCAACCATCTGGCCAGTGCTGAGTTCAACTGTTAAAAAAGCCTTGACATTTTCTGCTTTTGCCAACTGGCCCAGCTCCTTTTCCGGGAAAGGCCACAGGCTGATCGGACGGGCCAGGCCGACCTTGATCCCTTCTGCTGCTGCCTGGGCAATCACATTACGGCAGATTCTGCTGCTGGTGCCGTAAGCCACCATGATCAGCTCAGCATCCTGGCAATCAGTCAGCTCCAGGCGTACTTCCTCGTGCCGGATCAGGTCATATTTTTGTTCCAAACGCCTGTTGAGAGCCTCCAGATCATCCGCTTCTATATAGATGGACTGGACAGTGCTGTGCTGGACTTTGTCCCTGGTGCCTGTAACAGCCCAGTCTTTTTCGACCTGCTCAATCTCTTCCTCCGCGCGGAAGGTGACCGGTTCCATCATCTGGCCCAGAGTGCCGTCACCTAAAACCATGACCAGGATGCGGTAGCGATCAGCCAGGTTAAAGGCCTCCACAGTCAGCTCATAGAGCTCCTGGACACTGGCCGGGGCCAGGACAATATTACGATAGTCACCGTGGCCGCCGCCCTTGGTGGCCTGGAAGTAATCACCCTGGGCTGGCAAAATTCCGCCCAGACCAGGACCGGCCCGGACTATATTAACAACAACCGCAGGCAGCTCGGCTCCGGCGATATAGGAAAAACCCTCCTGCTTGAGGCTGATGCCGGGGCTGGAGCTGGTGGTCAGAGCCCTGGCTCCGGCAGCTGCTGCTCCATAGACCATATTAATAGCAGCCACTTCACTTTCAGCCTGCACCATGATCCCGCCGACTTCCGTCATGCGCCGGGCCATATAGTGCATTATCTCAGTCTGGGGTGTGATCGGATAACCGAAATAATGGCGGCAGCCAGCCCGGACAGCAGCCTCGGCGATGGCTTCATTACCCTTCATCAGGACGCGTGTACTCATTTTTTCACCTCCCGCCAGACTTCAATGGCATTATCAGGACAGATCTGGGCACAAAAAGCGCAACCTATACACTTGCCCATCTCGCTCACCCCGGCCGGGTGATAACCCTTGCTGTTCAGGCGGACCTGGTCCAGGCTGATGATTTTTTTAGGACAGACACTGACACACAGGCCACAGCCTTTGCAGATGTCTACACTTATTTCTATTCTTGACATAACGGCCTCCCGTCTTAACTTCCAAACATTATAATTAACAAAACTTTATTCAGCAAGCCGGCTTTCAGCCGCTGCTGTATTTAATCGTCCTTTCCAGCCGTAAAAGGGGCAGGCCTGCAGCAGTTTTGCCCCAAACACCAGGGCTGACTGCCGCAGCCATCGCTGCGGCAAAAACCAGGGGTACGCCCAGCTGGTCGGCCGCCTCTTGGACAATAGGCAAGCTTTGATTAAGCAACGGATAATCGTCCTCACCCAGCAGGTTGCTGTTATGGACCAGACCGGTCACAGGCGATCCACTGGCCCGGGCCAGTTCACCAGCCAGCCAGACAATCTGCTCACTTGTGGCAGTGAAGGGCCGGCAGGTGTTAACAACCATATATACTGCATGGTCGTCAGCTGCCAGCTTGTGTCTGATAGTGCCCAGCACTCGGGCACCCATATCCTCTCCGCCAATATCCAGCACAGCAAAATCATCTGACAAAAAGACACTGCCTAATTCAGCCGGCACAGCCGGTACATCAATATTACTGCCGGCAAAAACAGGTGCGATCAGACGAATACCGCGGCCTGTCACCAGCTGCCTGGCATCTGCCGAACGAAAGTAGGGATTGATGATATCCAGGTCACACAAGCTGACCTGGTGGCCCAGTCCGCGCAACCAGAAGGCAAAGTTGACACTGACTTCTGATTTACCACTGCCATAGGCACCCACAAAAACATTGATGCGGTGGACAGGCTCAATCTTGAATAAACTGTTCAAGGCTCTCTCTTTCTCTTGGTTAATCTGTACAACATTACCACAATACCAAGCAGGATATTTTTTAGCAAGCAGATTGCACATGACACATTCATCAGGTACACTATAGGAGGCCGAATTTGCCTTGGACCATGACTAGCCAACCAGGGCGCAGGAGGCGGAATATTTGATTTTAGCGTCTTTGGAGGAAAACATGTTCATCATCACATGCAGTGCACCCTGGACACACAGTTTTGCCACTTTTGCGGAAAAGTTTTTTATTGGCATGACCATGACTCTAGTGGGCATCAGTATTGTATTTATTGTTCTGGTACTGATTAGTTTGTTTGTGCAGCTTTTATCACGCCTGATCAATACAGGTGCCAGCAAACCCAAGGCAGCTGTACCAGCTGTGCCTGAGCAGACCAGCAAAACACCTGAGGAAATACAGACTGCCGCCGGAGATGATATGCAGACCCTGGCTGTGGTCATTGCTGCTGCTGTGGCTGCTATATCTGCCGAAACAGCACCCAGCTCCTCAGCTGGCTTCACCATCCGCCGCATCAGGCGCGTTTAAAGACGGAGGTTGTCATTTTGGAAACACTTTTCACAATTTTCAAATCTTTTGCTGATACAATCGTCAGCTTATGGCACGGTTCCGGCTTTGCCAATATGACCCTGGCCAGCGGGGCCATGATCCTGGTCTCCTTGCTTTTGATTTACCTGGCTATCGCCAAGGGTTTTGAACCTTTGCTGCTCCTGCCGATTGCTTTCGGTATGCTCTTGTCCAACCTGCCTATGGGCGCCATCTTCCATATGGAGTTTTTCGACCTTGATTTCATTGCCGAAAAAGGCTATGAAAAAGGCACCCTCTTTGCCATTAACGAGCTCTTTTCCCAAGGTGGCTTATTTGATTACCTCTATTTAGGCGTCAAACTGGGCATCTATCCACCTTTGATCTTTTTAGGCATCGGCGCCATGACCGACTTCGGTCCCCTGATCGCCAATCCCAAATCCCTCCTGATGGGCGCTGCCGCCCAGTTCGGTATCTTCGTGGCCTTCTTCCTGGCTCTTTTTGTTGGTTTCACCCCACAGCAGGCCGGTGCTATCAGCATCATCGGCGGTGCCGATGGCCCGACAGCGATTTTTGTAGCTAAAACACTGGCACCGGAGCTCCTAGGTGCTATTGCTGTAGCTGCCTATTCTTATATGGCCCTGGTCCCTGTTATCCAGCCACCGATCATGAAGCTTTTTACCAGTAAAAAAGAACGTCAGACTGTCATGGCCCAGCTGCGTCCGGTCTCCAAAACAGAAAAGATCATCTTCCCCATTGCTGTCACCATCCTGGTCGCCTTGATCATTCCGGATGCCCTGACCCTGGTCGGTATCCTGATGCTGGGTAACCTATTAAAAGAAAGTGGTGTTTGTGAGCGTCTGGTCAAGACAGCTGCCAATGAACTGATGAATATCGTCACAATTTTCCTGGGTGTCACTGTCGGTGCCACAGCTACAGCAGAACATTTCCTTAATGTCCAGACCCTTTCTATTCTCGGCCTGGGCGTGCTGGCCTTTATCTTCGGTACTGCCGGTGGTGTTCTGATCGGTAAATTGATGTATTATCTCACAGGTGGCAAGGTCAACCCCCTGATCGGCTCAGCCGGTGTTTCCGCTGTACCCATGGCTGCCCGTGTTTCCCAAAAAGTTGGCCAGGAAGAAAACCCCAGCAACTTCCTGCTCATGCATGCCATGGGGCCTAATGTGGCCGGCGTGATTGGTTCTGCAGTAGCCGCAGGTATCCTGCTGATGCTGTTAGGTTAAGGACAGGCAAGAACTTTTCATGAAATATGTGATTTTTTTAGGTGATGGTATGGCCGACCTGCCGCTGGAGCGGCTGGGCGGCCATACACCTTTAATCGCCGCTCATAAACCTTATATGGATAGAATCGCCAGCCAGGGCCTGGCCGGCCTGGTTAAAACCGTACCGGACCAGCTGGAACCGGGCAGTGATACAGCCAATATGGCTGTGATGGGCTATGACCCGGCCATTTACTATACTGGCCGTTCGCCCTTAGAAGCCATTGGTATGGCGATCGAAATGGGCCCGGCCGATGTGGCTTTCCGCTGTAACATGGTCACTTTGTCAAAGCCAGGCAACCAGGCCGGCCGCCTGGAGCGTTATGCCAGCCGCCAGATGTTGGATTACTCAGCTGACGAGATTGGCAGCGATGAGGCAGCCCGCCTGATTAACGCTCTCAATAAGCACTATGCCACTGCTGAGCTGCATTTTTATCCCGGCAAGAGCTACCGCCATTGCCTGATCTGGCACCAGGGGCCAACTAAGATTGATCTGACCCCACCCCACGATATCCTGACCCGCACAGTTAAAGAGCATCTGCCCAAGGGGCCAGGCGCAGACCAGCTGCTGGAGATGATGCTTGGTTCTGCGGCATTTTTACCGGGTCACCCTGTCAACCAGGCCAGACAGGCCCGCCATCTCAAACCAGCCAACTCCATCTGGATCTGGGGTCAGGGCACCAGGCCAGATTTGCCCAACCTGAGCCAGAGCTTTGGCCTGGCCGGCTCTGTCATCTCTGCTGTTGATCTGGTCCGGGGCATCGGGATCTGTGCCGGCTTGACCGTGGTTGATGTACCAGGTGCCACCGGCAATATCCAGACCAACTTCACAGGCAAGGCCGAAGCTGCCATCCGGGAATTGGATCGAGGCCAGAATTATATTTACCTGCATGTTGAGGCACCAGATGAGTGTGGCCATAGAGCCGAGCTGGAAAACAAGATCCGCTCCATAGAATTGATAGATGAAAAAGTCATCCGGCCTGTCTGGCAGTATCTGGAAAGCAAACGCCAGGAAACAGGCGAAGATTACAGGCTCCTGCTCTTGCCTGACCACCCCACTCCTTTGGATCTGCGCACCCATACTTCGGATCCTGTCCCCTTTGCCTGCTACAGCAGTGATGGACGCGATAAAAAACCGGCACCGGCTTACGATGAAGTATCTTGTGCCGGCACCGGTTATTATCTGGATCTGGGACATCAGCTCCTAAGCAAGCTGGTTAATGAGGGCTTTTAGACAGTTACATCCGGGCAATGACTCAGCGCTGTTGCTGCCGGCCTGTCCAGCAGTATAGTCACATTGCTGTGCAGTTGCAAGACAGAGGCAGGGCAGGCCGGGTCAACCGGGTTGCAGATCATACTGCGCACAGCCCTGGCCTTGTCGGCACCCATGGCTAAAAGCACGACTTTCCGGGCCTGCATGATGGTACCGATCCCCATGCTGATAGCCTGGCGGGGTACATCGTCCGGGTCAGCAAAAAAGCGGGCATTGGCATCAATTGTATCTTCAGTTAAATCCACAACCTGGGTCAGGGTGGCAAACTTCTCATCCGGTTCATTAAAGCCAATATGACCATTGCGGCCAATCCCGAGCAGCTGCAGATCAATGCCGCCAGCCTGGCGGATCCTGCGCTCGTAATCCATGCACTGGGCAGCCGGATCCTGGGCGGATCCATCCGGCACATTAATAGCTTCAGGCTTGATATTCACTTTGCCAAAGAGGTTTTTCATCATGAAATAGCGGTAGCTTTGCTCATGATCGCCAGCCAGGCCAAGATATTCATCCAGGTTAAAGGTAGTCACCTGGCTCCAGTCAAGGATACCATTGCCACTTAAGCGGATTAATTCCTGATAGGTCTTGAGCGGCGTTGAACCAGTCGCCAAGCCCAGGACAGAAGCAGGCTGATCCAGGATCTGGGCTGCCAGTAAAAGGGCAGTGGCCTGACTGGCCTGCAATTCATTTTCAAAAACTTTGATGTTCATATGAGCCTCCTGTGTTTTTCTAGCTGCCAGGCCTGAGCACTGGCACCACACTAAATTGTACCACTTGCATGGCCACTTGTCATATTTAAGAGCAAGTCAGTTGGCCCAAGTCATTTGCCTGCGGCCCATTGACAGGCTCTTGACCTGCAGCCGCAAATTTCACAGGTTTTTTTAGAAAATCAAGTTTCAAAACATGGAAAACAAGTAAAGGTCTGGCCTGGCTTTATTTCAAAATAAGGCACTATTTCAATTGCCGCCTGATCAGGCAACCGAAAGTGGCGCGGCTGGTCAGCCGGAACTAGACCACTGTCTAGTTCAGCTGGATCACTGCTAATTTTGATCAGCTTATCTTCATCCAGCGGACCACGAAATGCCATTAAAAGAGGTCCATATTGAAAAGCATAACGCTCGTAGCCAGGCACCTGCTCTGCCCCCCTGTAGAGGGTCCTTTGCCAGGCAAAGGGCAGTTCAAAACTGACTTTATCGCCACTGACCCAGCTTCTGGTTATTGTAAATAAGCTGCCCGGCTGACCCAGCCCGGCTAGGCGCTGATTAACATGGATGGGAACACTTTGCCTGACCCAGCTTGGTATCCGGATTTTTAAGTTAAAGCTTTGGCTTGCGCTGGAAAAAGTCAACAGAACCTGGCCGGCATAAGGCATCTTTGTCTCCAGGCGGAGCTTGACCGGGCTATCTTTTTGCGGCCAGGTCAATTCTGCAGCGGCAAAAATATTTATGTACAAGGAATCATCATTGACGGAGAATATATATTCAGGTAAAGATGCATACAATTTTGTCCCAACACCGCAACAACAATGAACATTACTAGCATAATTTTTCTTTTCCTGATCCAGATGGGCAAAATAAAAAATGTTCTGGGCTTCGTTCTGGTTAGCTAGGCCGATATTGTAAATCGTCGCTTCTATCTCTGCGCTGTAAGACTCATCATCAGGATACAAACGCTGCAGGCGTTGGTTCAGCAGCAGCCAGAAAGAAGAACAGCACAGCTCATTGTAGCTTCTTTCATTGGAGAGCCAATAGCATTGCGGATAAGATATTTCTGCCTCGCACATGGCAATACCACCACCTGGATACTGCCAGTCTGCTTGATAAAGCTGATAGAAATTTTTAACTGCCCGCAGGTAATAATGCTTGCCTGTGGCCCTGTAAAGATCAAGATAACCTTCCATTGCCTCAATCTCAGTCCCGTGCGGATGTGGCTCCTTACCTGGCTGCTTACGCTGATGCACAGCATCCCGCTCCAGATTAATAAACTGAGCCAGGCGCCAGTCTTCCTGATAATACTGGATCACAATATCTAGGTCTTCTTTTTGTCCGACCGGCGTATTATAGAGGTAGGTGCTGGCCACGATGCCTTGAAATGCTAAAACCAGATATTTTATAATCGGCAAATCATCACATTGGTTAAACCAGTCCTGCCAGCGGCGCAGCAGCGTAAAGGCCTGCTCATGGCCTGCCAAGGCCGCGGCAGTTAAGCCATAGGTAAGCCAGATACGAACATAGTGGGGATACTCTAGTGTGCCAAATTCAGTTTTGGGCACAGCCATCAAATAGCCATCTGACTCGGCACAGTCGCTGATTTCCGCAACTATCTGGTTGAGTTTTTCGCGCAGCTGTGCATCTTCATGCCAGCGCAGGCTGTGCCCGGCACCCATTAGAAAAAGACCGGCAGTCTGCCCCTTGATATTGTCTTCGAAATGACCCCGATAAGGCTGGCCTGGAGCAGCTTGGCCAGCCTTGCTGCGAAACCAGTAGAGCATGGCATCCATGTCCAGGCTTTTCAGGTAGGCCTTATTATTCTCAAAGGCTGTCTGAAAGACGCCATCCAATAAACGTACCCCATGCAGCGGCGTAAAAACCTGATCTTTGACAACATTCTTGGCATTGTTATTCCAAACAAAACTATCCATTTCTTCCCCCTTGTTTAGCTAGGCTAATTCACTAATAAATATCAGCTGCTCATTTTATGCCGACTAACTCAACCTCCAAAACAAGCCGTTTCCAGGCTGGTTCTTTTTTTTCCATGAGCTCTTGCAGCATCTGGAAGGCACACTCAGCCAAAGGCCTGCGTGTTCTGACTGAAGCCAGCCTTAAGGGCAGGAACAGCCTGGACGAGATATCATCAAAGCTGGCCAGAGGCAGCTTTGGCCAGGCCAGCCGATGCTCGCCTAAACTTGCCATGGCTTCCAGGGCCATCAGATCACTGAAAGCTAAAAGCCCGTCAAAGTCCAGCCTGGCTGCCAGAGCCTGCTGGATCAGAGCTCTTGTTTGACCGGATTGCACGCCTGCCGTCCGGATGTAGTCTGCCCTAAAAGGCAGGCCGGCAGCTGCTAGTGCCTGGCGGTGACCCGCCAGGCGATCTCTGGCACTGGATATCCAATCCGGACCATTCAGCATTAAAATGCGCCGGCAACCTTGCTCCAGCAGATACTTTGTTGCCAGAAATCCTGAACGGACATCATCGGGCATGACACAAGGACTGTCATCGTCTGGAAAACTGCGTCCCGCCAGCACATAAGGGCTGCCACAACTGCGCAGCAAGTCCAAACTGGCCCGGGTCTTTTGGGCCAGGCAGACTATCAGGCCATCGACCCGCTTGCTGAGAGCTGTCCGGATAGCCGCCTGCTCAACAGACTCATCTTCATTTGTATTCATGATCAGGGTACTGTATCCTGCTGCAAAAGCCCTTTCCTCGATCTCTTTAACCCAGAGACCAAAGTAAGGATTGGCGATGTCGCCCAGCACAACCGCGATAGTCCGGCTGCGCCCTGAGCGTAGAGAGCTGGCCACTGCATCAGTGATATAGCCCATTTCCCTGGCCTTGGCCTGGATCTTGTTCCGGGTGGCCAAAGCTATGTCTGGACGGCCTTTTAAGGCACGGGAAACCGTGTTAATGGAATAGCCGGTCGCCTGGGCAATGTCAGATAAACGAATTTTCGGCAGATACCCCATCTTACATCACCCGGCAGGCCAGGCCATATGCCTGAAAGGGGGCACACACATCAGCTGAGCTGACTGTCTCCTTAAATCCAGGTTCATAGTCAAGCCCAAGCTGAGCATACTTGCTGCCAGTCAAGACATTGTAGGGTAGCAGTTCTACCTGTAAAAGAGTACTTGAGCCAGCAAGAAATCTGGCAGTGGCTGTTAGATTAGGCAGATCATCATTGACCCCAGCTATGAGTGGTATCCGGGCGATAAAAGGTATGTCCTGTTGCTTGAGCCAGGCAAGATTGGCCAGGATCTGCTGGTTACTTACACCGGTCCAGTAGCGATGCGCTTTTTCATCCATCAATTTGATATCAACTAAAAGCAGGTCAGCCAGATGGCAGGCTGCTTGAAACACATTTGCCGGAGCAAAGCAGGCTGTGTCCAGGGTCAGGTGCAGTGGTTTGCAGGCCCGCAGCAAAGCTAAGAGAAAATCTGGCTGAGCCAGTGGTTCGCCACCAGAGATAGTCACACCACCATGCTCCAGTAAAAAAGCTGCCTGATTTTTGATCCGGGCTGCCAAAGTAGCTACATCCAACCGCTCACCAACCAGATGCAGGCGTCCTTGTGGACAGACCTGCAGGCAGCGCTGAAAAGCTTGGCATGCAATATGGTTGCAGGGCTGATAACATAAACCACATTCCAGACAAGGGGGACCGGCCTGCTTGAGTTCTTGCTGGAAGGAAATACCCTCAGGATTATGACACCAACGGCAGCGCAGGGGGCAGCCTTTGAAAAAAACTGTAGTGCGGATGCCCGGACCATCATTAAGACTCATTTCTTTAATATCAAAGATGATTCCTTCCATAGCTGGCCTCAACTGATACTGTCGTATGCAGTGCGTTGTATGACATGGTTCTGGTAAGCTTCATCCAGCTCACAAAAATAGGCACTCCAACCCCAGATACGCACAATCAAATTTCTATGCTGCTCGGGATGTTTTTGCGCATCCACCAGGACAGCCCGGTTAACTGCATTGAGCTGCAACTGATGGCCGCCACTGTTGATAAACCATTTGACCAAGGCTGAAACCTTGTCACAGCTCTCTTTTGTCCTGAACAAGCTGTCATGAAACTCCAAGGTCAAGGGCCCGCCATTAATGACCTTGCTCAGGTCAGGCCTGGTGAAGCTTTTGATCAGTGAAACTGGCCCGGGCAGACGGGCAAAAAGACTGGGCGTATAGTTGGCTGCAAAAGCCTCTCCTTGACGCCGGCCATCCGGCGAAGCAGGCAGATCCTGGCTGTGCCAGAGATAATACATAGCTGTTCCAGTACCAGGCCGGATCCGGCCACCAGTATCAGTGCGTAAATCTTGGACAGCACCCGCAAAGCTATCCAACAGCCAGACGAGCAGTTCTTCCGGCCCGGATGAGCCGTCACCCAGCTTGGCTAGCTGATAGCGCAATCTGTGGAGCAGGGCGGCATAGCTAGTAAAATCCCTGTCAACTGCATCTAGCAGCTCAGCTGGTGTCAGGCTGCCTTCTACAAAAACAAGCTGTTTTATAGCAATCAGTGCATCCACTGCTGTTGCGATACCTGTGCCATGCAGACCCCAGTTGCTATAGCGGGCAGCGCAGGAAATATCCCGGGCTTGGTTTAAGCTGCCATCCGTGAGCAGGGAGAGAAAGGGTGCAGGTATAAACCATAGGCCGGCACAGGCCTGAACCTGTTCACGACAGGCTGTTTTGATAGCCTCTCCCACATACTCAAGAAAGCCTGTAAAATCCGCTGCCTCAGGTAAATACTCACGCAGGGCTGCATCGATCAGCGCAGGAAAGGAAATGGCGCCAATATTAGCCACATCCCTGCCCTTACCCGGGATAATGAACTCCCAGCAGGCAGCAACTGTATAATCAGCAGCATCATGCGGATCATAGCCCAGAGCGACCAGGCCTGGTATGACAACATCATCGTTGGAATATTGGGGAAAACCCATGCCTGCTTTGGTCAGCTTGGTGCCCAGCTGGTAGATTTCCAGGGGTGTCTGCTTGGAGACCCGCAGGTTTATCTTGGGATCAATCAGCTTGAGTTCCTGGCTGGCCACCAGGCAAAGCCGGGAGAGGCGGTTGAACACAGTACTGCCGTCAGGCCTGCAGCCACCCAAAACCATACTTTGGCCGTTATCGCCTTGCTGGACGCCAGGATAAAGATTGCTGTCCTTGTTGAAGGATAGGAAAAACTCTTCTAGCAGTTCCAGGGCACCTGCCACATCCAGCCGGCCAGCTGCAAGGTCATTTTCCAGCCAGTCATTCATATGCAGATCAAAGCGGCCAACAGTATTATGATACTCGCCTTCCAGCCAGAGAGTAAAATGAAGGATGCGGAAAAACTGCAATGCTTCATGAAAGGTGCGGGCACCATGTTCTGGAATATGGTCAAGTATAGCAGCAACTTCAGTATTGCCCAGCTCTAGTGCCCGCTCCTTATAACGGGCTACAAATGCCTGGACCGCCTGCATAACACGCAGCTGCCCGGCCAGGAAGATCTTTTCTGCCTGCGTGGCCCTCTCCAGGGCAGCAATAACTGCCTGACGCCGCTTGCCAAAGCCTTCCCTGATCAGATCATAATAATTAGGTGTCACATTGCTGACATAGCCCAGTTCATGTATATAGTGCTTACTGCTAATACCAGTCCATTCTGCAGGAGTGAAAAGATCAGGCAGATTACGAATTGTCCTAGTCAAGACCAACCGTTCTTCTGCTGTCATGCAGGGCTCTTCAGATGCCAACAGGAATTCGAGGCGCCTTAGCATTCGTTCTTGTGGAGTCAAGCCCAGCTTCTTGTAGTTAGAAGCAAGATCAACAGACAAAGTGCGTAAATGCTGCTGATGCTGCTTTTCAACAATGCGCTGCCGCAAAATCCTGATCCGCTCTGTCATAGCGTCCTCCTTGTCCGGCAATAAGCATTAACGTTAATGTAACATATTAAATCTAACAAACGCTAGGAACTTTGTCAATTATCTCTATTTATTAGCTGAATGATCTGGCTTAGCAAAATCTAAAGCAAGGCTGGGGACAAACGCTAGCAAAAAGCACATTGCTATGCACCAGTCACAACCATACTAATGCTCTGACCAGATTAACTGCCTGTGACATTGTCACTGCAGCTCATCCTTAGGGCATGCTAATTTAAACAAAACATAGAATGGATGATTAGCATGATCAAATATATAACTGGCGGTCTTTTGGGCGGTGTGTTTGGCTATTTTGTGCTTTACCGGGTGATCGGCTGTGCCACAGGCACCTGTGCCATCACGGCCAATCCCTTTACAGCCACAATTTATGGTGTGGTGATCGGTCTTTTAGTGGTCAACTTGTTTGCCCCGCGCCGAAAAAAAGACCAGGCCAAATATGTCCGCATCAGCGCTGCAGAAGCCCAGGTCAAATTACAAAGCGATAGCAAGACCATTATCCTGGATGTGCGCAGCCAGGCCGAGTATGACGCAGGCCACCTGCCCGGAGCTCTTTTACTGCCTGTTTTTTCAATTAAAAAAAATGCCCCTGACCTGCTGCCCGATCAATCGGCGCAAATTCTTGTCTACTGCCAGACCGGAGCCCGCAGTGCCCATGCAGCCAAAAAGCTGCTCAGTATGGGCTATGAGCATATCTTTGATTTTGGTGGCATCAGTGGCTGGCCAGGCGAACTGGTCCGGACTCTAGACTAGGCTTATCAATGCAGCTCAGCCAAGGTGACACCACTGTCCCCTTCACCATAGGCAGCCAGGCGCCAGGACTGGACCCGGCTGTCCCGGCGCAGTTGCTGCTGGACAGCGCTGCGCAGGGCGCCAGTGCCTTTACCATGGACAATCCGCACTGTACTGATCCCACTTAAGACAGCATCATCTAAAAACTTATCCAGATTGGCCAGGGCTTCTTCCACTGTCTGGCCTAACAGCTTGATCTCACTTTGCATATGCATACGCCGCTGGGTGGTCAAGCTGGCTCTTTTTCTTTTGGCGGGCCGGCTGTTTTTGCCAGTAGTCCGGGCCGGACGCAAGGCCGCCAAAGGCACCGTAATTTGCATGGCTTCACTTTGCAGCTGATAACGCCCCTGGCTGTCCGGTCCAGCTGTCACTTTGCCGGTCAGGCCTAAAGTTGGGGCTGTGTAGGTTTGGCCGAGCACTATATCCTCTGCTTCCAGCTGAGGTCCGCTGCCGCCCAGATCTGCCTGCTGGATCTTCTTGTCCAGCTGGCCCAGCCCCTGGCGGATCTCTTGCCGGGCCTGTTCAGCCAGCCGGGCCTGGTGGGCCAGGTCTGCTGCTTTAGCCTGGCTGCGCAGCTGCTGGAGCATTTCCTCCACCTCAGCCAGAGCCCTGGCATACTGGGACCTGGCTTCCTGACGGGCTTGACGCTGGATCTGTCTTTTATGCTCAGCCAGCTCATCGTGTTGCTGCTCTAACTTCCTTTGCAGCTCAGCTGCTTCCTGGCGCAGTAAAAGTGCCTCCTGGTGGGCCTTTTGTGTAGCAATGCGGTCTTTTTGCATGATAGCCATCAGTTCTTCGAGCTGGACACTTTCTTCAGACAAAAGGCTGCGGGCACTGGCAATAATAGTGCCAGCCAGACCCAGCCGGCCGGAAATAGCGAAAGCATTACTGACTCCGGGCACACCGATCAGGAGCCTGAAAGTGGGCTGCAAGGTCTCGGTGTCAAATTCGCAGCTGGCGTTTTCCACCTCAGCTGTTTCAATCGCATAACTTTTTAATTCCTTGTAATGGGTCGTTGCTACTGTCAAGCAGCCACGCCGGCGCAGATGGTCCAAAATAGCGATAGCCAAAGCAGCCCCTTCAGTCGGATCTGTTCCGGCACCCAGCTCGTCAGTCAGGACCAGGGTTCGGGGACCGGCCTCATTGGTGATGGTAACCAGATTTCTCATATGGGCGGAAAAGGTGCTCAAGTTTTGCTCAATGCTCTGCTCATCACCGATATCAGCCAAGACCTGCTCAAACAAGGATACTTCCGAACCGTGCCGGGCTGGGATCTGCAGGCCAGCCATGGCCATCAGGCAAAAAAGACCACAAGTTTTTAAAGATACAGTCTTGCCGCCTGTATTGGGGCCCGTGATGACCAGGGTTTTAAAGCTGATGCCCAGCTCAAAATCAATCGGCACCACCCGCTCCTTGTCCAGGAGTGGATGGCGGGCGGCCACTAAGCGGATGCGGCCCGCTTCATTGAGCAGGGGCCGGTTGGCTGCCATAGCCAGGGCCAGGCGGCCCCGGGCCAGGATGAAATCGAGCTCAGTCGCCAAAGCCAGATTATGGAATAAAAGATCAGCCTGGTCAGCTGCCTGGCCGGACAATTCCAGGATGATCCTGTCAATCTCGTCCCTTTCCAGACCCATAAGCTCGCGAATCTTATTGTTTAATTCAACCACCGGTAAAGGTTCGACGAACAAGGTGGCCCCACTGGAGGATGTATCGTGGACAATACCGCGGATTTCACCACGAAACTCAGCCTTGACCGGTACCACATAGCGGTCGCCGCGCATGGTCACGAGCTGTTCTTGCAGGGCTCTTTCATTGCTGCGCACCAGCCTGGCCAGGCTTTCCTTGACATCATTTTGCGCTACCCTGATCCGGCGGCGCAGGCTTTGCAGCTCCGGGCTGGCACTGTCATGCAGCTCATCTTCTGCTACAAAGACAGCTTCAATCCTGGCTAAAAATTCTGGTGCCGGCAGGAGCCGGCCAATCATTTCTTCCAGTATATTCGGGCTGGCTTGTTGCGGCAGCAACCTTTGCAGGCGCTCGACCGTCCGCAAAAGGCCGGCCATCCAGATAAAATCCAGACCAGTCAGGCGGGCCCCGGCTCCAGCCCTGGTCAGGGCTGGCCTGATATCGCGCACAGCACCCAGTTGGGGCAGGCCTTTGGCCAGGATTAAATCAGCAGCGGCTGCTGTTTCCTCCTGACGCCGGTTGACAAAAGCCAGATCCGATGAAGGCATCAGGTCCAGACAGAGCTGGCGGCCCGGCCCGGACTGGGCTAATTCAGCCAGCCGGAGACAGATCTTGTCATATTCAAGAATTTTAAAAGCTTGGGTTTTCATTTATTTTATCACTCACTTGAGGCTCGGCCAGCCAGTTCCTCCCGGCGCACCTTGATGTAATTTATACCATAGCCGACATAAGAATAAAGCGAGAAAAACAGGGGCAGGATGAAAATATAGTTGGTCAGCCAGTAATAGCCCGGCGGCAGAAAAAACAAGACTGCAAAAGCTGCCACGAATAGAACCGTGGCCAGCTTGCCATACCAGCGGGCCGGCACCACCTTGTCAAAGCGGCGCAGGAGCAGCAGGCCGCCAATGATCATGGCCAGTTCCTTGGCTGCTATAAGCAGAGGAATCCATAAAGGCAGCTTGCCCACCACATACATCATGATCGCTGTGGTCAACTGGAAAAGCTTATCCACAAAAGGATCAAAGAGTTTGCCGAACTCTGTGATCTGATCATACTTGCGAGCAATATATCCATCCAGCATGTCTGTTAGCCAGATTCCCATGAAGAAGATAAAGGCCAGCAGATCATAAGGTTGACCCATATAGATCAAGCGGGCCAGAACTGGAATGGCCAGAAGCCTGATCAGGGTTAAAATGTTGGGGATAGTGATTATCTCGCTTTTTTTCATACGTCTTCCCCTGCGTTTACTAATCTTAATTATTGTTACTTAAGCGGCGGGCGGAAAGGATGTGGGCCCGGGCGACTTCAGCCGGATCGATTGACTTTTCCATTTGCAGGGCTTCTTCGATTGGCAAATCAAGCAGCTGGCCTGACTGGTAGGCAATAATCCGGTTGAGATGGCCTGCAAAGATGGATTCAATCGCTGCAAGGCCCATCATGCTGGCCATGGTCCGGTCCCGGTTGGTCGGACTGCCGCCTCTTTGCAGGTGGCCCAGGATGGTGGCTCTTGACTCAATGCCGCTGGCCTTTTCAATTTCAGCCGCAATGGTGGTTGCCTGGCCGGCACCTTCAGCGACCACCACTATATAATGGTGCTTGCCACTGTTGCGGCCCTGCAGCAGGACCTTGACCACATCGCGCAGTTCAGTCTGCACTTCCGGGATCATGACAACCTCAGCCCCACAGGCAATACCGACATTAAGGGCCAGATAGCCGGCCTGGCGGCCCATCACTTCAATAACACTGCAGCGTTCATGGGACATGGCTGTATCGCGCAGCTTGTCGATCGCCTCCATAGCAGTGTTCAGGGCTGTGTCGTAACCAATTGTATAATGCGAACAAGCAATATCATTATCTATCGTGGCTGGAATGCCAATGACAGGGAAACCTTGCTTGTAAAGGTCATAACAACCGCGCAAGGTGCCGTCACCGCCAATGGCCACAACCAGGTCCAGGTTGAAGACCTGGGCCATATCAATGGCCTTGCGCACACCTTCAGGCGAATTAAAGGTCTTGCTGCGGGCTGTCATTAAGAAAGTTCCACCGCGCTGCAGGCGCTCTGATACTGAATCACCACTGAGTTCATCAATATCGCCCCGCCACAGGCCGTGAAAACCCCGCCTGATGCCAAACACCTTATAGCCATAATGCAGGCCGCCCCGAACGACAGCCCTGATGGCCGCATTCATGCCAGGGGCATCGCCACCGCTTGTCAAGACACCAATATTTTTTATCTGCATTATAAATCACCTTGTAAAGCAGGTCAGCAAACCTGTAATATTATTTATTCCACCTGAACTATTATAGAGTAAGCCAGGCCTATCGGCAAGTTTTCCACTTTTTTATTGAGCAATTATTCCAGGTTGGTTCTTTCTATGCTGATTACATTATTTATATGGGCTAACTTGCTGACAAGATCAGAAAAGACAAAGTGCTTGGCATTTTTTACTTCAATCAAGTTGGTATAGACATCCTCAGAACCCTGCTTGGAAACAGAATATTTCACATTGAATATTTCATAACCCAATTCTGCCAGTGTTTTTGCAATCATATTTGTGTCCAGCTCGCCTTTAGTATACTTAATCAAAATCATTTCTCTTTTTACTGTGGCGCGCAGTTTTTTGAGCAGGACCAAAGTCAGGCTGGTGAAAACAAAAGAAACAATTCCAATCGGATAAAAGCCCAAACCAAGAGACAGGCCAATCGCAGCAACATTCCAGATTGATGCGGCTGTTGTCAGCCCGGACACATTTCTTTTGGTCACAATGATTGTACCGGCCCCTAAAAAGCCGATCCCGCTCACCACCTGCGAGATCAGCCTTGCTGTATCAGTGCGGATCGAACTGGTCAGACTAAGATCGACCGCCCCTGAGGTATACAGCTCCCTCGTATAAAAAATCAGGGCTAACTGGATCAGGGCAATTGTGGCGGATCCAACCCCGACCAGGATATGGGTGCGCAGGCCGGCATTGCTACCGTATCTTTCACGTTCATAACCAATGATACCGGAAAATAAAGTAGCTAAAAACAGTCGGAAAATTGTGTCTTTTAGCATCATAAAGCTGCCCATCCTTGCTAATTGCCTGTTTATTTTAGGTGTTTGCTAGTATTAAAGCCCAATCAGGGCTTTTGCGCCTTAAGTATACCATGCAAATCCTTTAATTTCAGGCCTTACCGAGGCCAAGGTGCTCGTACATCACTAGGACAGCTGTCTTTATTTTATCCTTAGATGAGACAGGCTAGTCTATTTTTCCTGGCTCGGCCGCATCAAAGCAGAGCCAGATTATCCTTGCCATATCGGGCGGCCAGCTGGGTCAAAATCACATCATCCAGGCTGACAGAGTAGGCCGGGTCCAGTTCCACGAGACGGTCTTCCTGCTCAAAGTAGATCTGCACCGGCACATTACCGGTAAAATACTGCAGGGTGGCCAGAAGTCTTTTGTAGGCCTGGTCATATTCCAAGCCAAAATAACGCAGGCAAAGCTTGTGCTTATTTTTTGCTTGCAACGGTCTTGGTTCAGGCCCGGGACTTTTACAGGCAGCTTCGGGCTGGGGCCAGCCTGAGGGCAGGCGATTCATCTGCGGTTCAAGCAGCATCATGTCTTCTGCAATCAATTTGGGGGCCTCATCTTCCCTGCTGCTGATCCGGCCACTGATCAGGTAGGCCCTGCCTTCATCAAGCAGAGGCCTTAGCCTGTCCAGGACCTTGGCAAAGACAATCACCTCGTAGACTCCGTACAAATCCTCTACTGCCAAAAACGCCATCTGATCATTCTTACGGGTTGTCTTGTATTTGACGCCGCCTAGAAGACCTGCCATGACAATACGTTTATCAGCAGCAGGCAGTTCATTTTCCTGATCCTCGACCAGGTTTTGGCTGTCACAGCTGGTCAGCCGGGCAATCGCCTCTTCATAGTCATCCAGGGGATGGCCGCTGACATAAAGGCCCAGCATTTCTTTTTCCATGTTGAGGATATCTGAGCGGCGAAATTCAGCCAGCTGGGGATAATCCGGTTCAGCCACTGTGACAGGCTCCAGCGCGCCCAGCTCAAAAAAGGAGAGCTGTCCTTCCATACTGAGGCGGCGGCTGGCTGCCAGGTGGCTGGTGAATGGTTCAATCACGGCGATCATCTGGGAGCGGGGCAGGCCCATGTTATCCAGGGCCGAGGCCCGCACCAGACTCTCGACCATCTTGCGGTTGAGGGTACTCTCGTCCATGCGCCGCAAAAGATCACCAAAACTTTGAAATGGGCCGTTTTTTTCTCTTTCTGCTATCAACGAGTCAATGGCGGCCTCTCCGACATTTTTCACTGCTGCCAGGGCAAAGCGGATACTGCCATTTTCAGTGCTGAAACGGGCCTGGCTGAGATTGATATCCGGTGGCAGTACCTTAATGCCCATCTGGCGGCAGACCCGGATGTAGGAGGCAGCCTGGCCCAGGCTGCCCAGATAACTGTTCAACATGGCGGCCATAAATTCAACCGGATAATGAGCCTTGAGCCAGGCTGTCTGGTAGGCCACAACAGCATAAGCGGCAGCATGGCTCTTATTAAAGGCATAGCCGGCAAAGGCCATCACATCTTCAAAAATCTTCTCGGCAATG
>CAZZGG010000017.1:0-6146 GCA_964654125.1 uncultured Oscillospiraceae bacterium | reverse complement strand
CCAACCCCCCGGGCTAGGGCGCCGTCAACAGGCTTATTTTTCTCATCAACACCGCCCTCCAGAAAGAGCTGCCTGTACTTGGCCAGCTCAGCCGGCTTTTTATCTGACATGGCCCGGCGCACATTATCTGACTGGGCCATGGAAAAACCGGCCAGATCACGCACAATCTGCATGACCTGCTCCTGGTAGACAATGCAACCATAAGTCACATTAAGGATTGGTTCCAGCAAAGGATGATCGTAACTGATTTTGGCAGCATCATGGCGGGAGGCGACATAACGGGGGATCTGCTCCATGGGACCAGGCCGGTAAAGGGAAATACCGGCAATGATATCCTCCAGGGACTGGGGCTTCATCTGGCTTAAAAAACTGGTCATGCCAGCACTTTCCAGTTGGAAGACGGCTTCTGTCCGGCCATCACTGATCAGGTCAAAAACAGCCGGATCATCCATAGGCAGGCGGTCATAGTCAATCTTGACCTGGTGGTTTTGCCAGACCATGGCAGCAGTGTCGCGTAAAACAGTCAGGGTGCGCAGGCCGAGAAAGTCAAACTTCAAAAGTCCGATCAGTTCCACATTCTTTTTGCCAAACTGGACCACAATTGCATCTTCATTGCGCGACAATGGGGCCAGATTGGTGATGGGCTGGTTGGCAATCACCACACCGGCAGCATGGGTTGAGGCATGGCGCGGCATACCTTCAAAGCGGGCGGCCAGGTCGAGCACCTCCCTGGCCTGCTCATTACCATCGTATTCAGCTTTTAGTTCCTTATTGACTGCCAGGGCCCGTTCCAAAGTGATGCCCAGTTCAGCCGGGATCATCTTGGCCAGGCGGTCGGCTTCGGCATAGGGCATATCAAGGGCCCGGGCCACATCCCGGATACAGGCCCGGGCCGCCAGGGTGCCGAAAGTGATAACCTGGGCCACATGGTCATGGCCGTATTTTTCCAGGACATAATCAATTACTTCCTGGCGTCTCTCGTAACAAAAATCGATATCAAAATCAGGCATGCTGACCCGGTCGACATTAAGGAACCTCTCAAAGAGCAGGCCATACTGGAGTGGATCAATATTAGTGATGCCCAGGCACCAGGCTGCCAAAGAGCCTGCTCCGGAGCCGCGGCCCGGTCCGACCATGATTAATCGGCTGCGGGCAAAACGGATAAAATCCCAGACGATCAGATAATAGTCGGTATAGCCCATGCTGCCTATGACACCAAGTTCGTAATCAAGCCGCTTTTCATACTGGTCGCGCGGTAAAGGCCGGGCCAGGTCGAAGCGCTTATCCAGACCTTCCAGACAGAGCTGGCGCAGATAGGCGGTATCAGTCAGGCCATCCGGCACAGCAAACTCAGGCAGATGGACAGTTTTAAAATCGAAGCTGACCTGGCAGCGCTCAGCTATCCTAGCTGTATTGGCAATGGCTTCCGGCAGCTGGGCAAAGGCCTGAGCCATTTCCTCAGCGGATTTAATATAAAACTGGTCGCCGTCCAGGCGCATCCTGTCCTCATCACTCATGCGCTTGCCGGTCTGCATGCAAAGGAGAACTTCATGAGCCCGGGCATCATCTCTTGTCAGATAATGGCAGTCGTTAGTTGCGACCAGGCCAATGCCGGTCTGGCGGCTCAGTTTGATCAGCTCACTGTTAACCAGGTTTTGCTCAGCCAGACCATTATCCTGCACTTCCAAAAAGAAGTTATCCCGGCCAAAGATAGCAGCCATCTCCTGGGCCAGCTGCAGGGCCCGGGCCTGGTCCTGCTTTAGGATGGCATCAGGTATCTCGCCACTGAGGCAGGCCGACAAGGCAATCAGGCCGTCACTATAGCGGCGCAGCAGATCGTGGTCCAGGCGTGGCTTATAGTAAAAGCCATCCGTAAAGCCTAGTGAGACCAGCTTCATCAGGTTGCGGTAGCCTGCATTGTTTTCCGCCAGCAAGACCAGATGGGCTGGTTCCTTATCCAGGCCGGCTTCCTTATCCAGATGGCTGCGCGGTGCCAGATAGACTTCACAGCCGATAATGGGCTTGAGACCAGCTTCCTGCATGGCCCGGTAAAAATCAATCACACCATATAAAACACCATGGTCTGTGATGGCACAGGCCTGCATGCCCAGTTCCTTGAGCCGGCTGGGTAAATCACGCAGCCGGATGGCACCGTCCAGCAGGCTGTATTCAGTATGCAGGTGCAGATGGGTGAAAGTGCTCTTCATTATTGTTCTCCAGCCATGGCTGCCTTGACCTTGTTTTCGACCAGCAAGCTCAGCTTGTGCAAGGCTTTTTCGCTGTCTGCTTTATGCTTGGCATATGAACCCAGATAAAGTTTGACTTTTGGCTCGGTGCCGGATGGCCGGACCGCAAACCAGTCTGATCCGGCCAGCTCATAAACCAGAACATCCGACTGGCTGAGCTCAAGCGGACTGCTGCTGCCTGTAATAAAATCAAGCCTTTCCTTGGTATAGTAATCGCTGATAGCCAGAACCTCCAATTCAGGAAATAAGCTGGCCCTGGCCTGACGCAGGCTGTTCATGCCTGTTTTAAGTCTGGCCAGGCCCTCTTTACCGGGCATGGTCAGTGAAATTGTCTTTTCTGCGGCATAACCAAAACGCTGGAAAAGCTCCTCCAGCAGGTCAGCTAAGGTGAGACCGCGTTCGCGGGCCACTGCTGCCATCTCGGCAATCAGCATACTGGTAACAACTGCATCTTTATCCCGCACATCACGCCCGGCCAGATAGCCGAAGCTTTCTTCAAAGCCAAACAGGAAGCTCATGTCGGAGTTTTCATCCTGTTCCTTGATGATCTCGCCGATGAATTTAAAACCGGTCAAGGTCTCAAAGAGCTTGACACCATAATGGGCTGTGATCTTCCGGGTCAGCTTGGTTGAGACAACAGTGGTGATGACAAAGGGCTTTTCCGGCATGGTGCCGGCCTTTTGATGAGCCGATAGAATATAATCAGTCAGCAGCAGACCGATCTCATTGCCGCTTAAGACCTGGTATTCGCCCTGCCCGTTGCGCACACAAAGACCGGTCCGGTCAGCATCCGGGTCGGTGGCGATGACCAGGTCAGCCCCTTCCTTGTCGGCCAGGGCGATAGCCATGGCCAGAGCTGATCTTTCTTCCGGATTAGGTGACTTGACTGTGGAAAAGTCCGGGTCAGGCAATTCCTGTTCCGGCACGACATGGACATTGCTAAAGCCCAAAGAGGCCAGGATGCGCCGCACAGGCAGATTGCCAGTGCCGTGCAAGGGAGTGTAAACAATTTTCATATCAGACTGGCGCCGGGCTGCCGCCTTGTTTAAGGAAAGTGCCAGCAGCATCTGGTTATAACTCTCATCCAGCTCTTCGCCCAGCAGGCTGATCAGGCCGGTGGCCTCTGCCTCTGCCTTGCTGGGCCAGGTCAGGCTGGTGATATCACTTATTTCATCCATGCAGTGGATGACAGCGTCAGCTTCTTCCGGTGGCAATTGACTGCCATCGCTGCCATAAGCCTTAAAACCATTATAGGAGGGCGGGTTATGGCTGGCTGTGATCATGACCCCGCCGACTGCATCATAGTGGCGGATGGCAAAGGAGAGCAGGGGCACGGGCCGCAGTGTGTCGGACAGGCGGACCCGGACCTGGTGGCCGGCAAAGATACTGGCGGCCAGCCAGGCAAATTCAGCTGACCTGTGCCGCGAATCATAAGAGATCACAATGCCGCGTCTTCTGGCAGCCGGACCGCGGGCGGCAATGGAACGGGCAAAACCATCAGCAGCCCGGGCTACTGTATACTGGTTCATCCGGTTGGTACCGGCACCTAAAATACCCCGTAATCCGGCTGTGCCAAAGATTAGATCAGTGTAAAAGCGATCTTCAATTTCAGCTGGCTGGTCCTTGATAGCTGCCAGCTCGGCCCGGGTTTTTTCATCAAAATAAGGATCCTGGCTCCACAACTGATAGAGCTTTTTTACTCGCATCATCAGCCCTCCTTTTGGGGAAAAACAGACCTTCCCCTTGTCGTTAGCTTTAATTATACATCAAAAGCTGGCCAGGCAGGCCAGGAGCGCTCAGCTCTCCTGCCTCAGCCTGCCCCGGATGACGATCAAGAGATCGCGCAGCTGGGCTGCTTCTTCAAATTCCAGTTGACGGGCTGCTTCTTTCATATCTTTTTCCATCTTGGCAGCCAGTTTTTCCAGCTCCGGCGGAGCCAGCTTATCCAGCCTGCTCTCCAGCAGGTCTTCAGCGGCCTCTTGGGGCAAACCGATTTCCTCAGTAGCCCCGATGACTGTATCAATCACATCGCGCACTTCCTTCTTGATCGTGACTGGTATAATGCCATGGGCTGTATTAAAGGCCTGCTGGATGGTGCGGCGCCGGCTTGTCTCATCGATAGCCTGCTGCATGGAGTCAGTCACCTTGTCGGCATACATGATGACCTGGCCATTAACATTGCGGGCAGCCCGGCCGATAATCTGGACAAGTGAGGTGGTGGAGCGTAAAAAACCCTCCCTGTCTGCATCCAGGATGGCGATTAAAGACACTTCAGGCAGATCAAGCCCTTCACGCAGTAAGTTGATCCCAACCAGGACATCGAATTCACCGTGGCGCAAGGCACGGATTATTTTCATGCGTTCAACAGTGTCAATATCTGAGTGCAGGTATTTGACCCTGAGACCATCTTCGATGAAAAAGGCAGTCATGTCTTCAGCCATTTTCTTGGTCAGGGTCAAGACCAGGGTGCGTTCACCCCGGGCAGTAGTACGGGCGATCTCGGCCAGCAGATCCTCGATCTGGCCTTCGACAGGCCGCACAGAAATGAGAGGATCAATCAGGCCGGTGGGCCGGATAATCTGTTCAACCACATGGTCGGCATGCGCTTTTTCGTATTTAGCCGGTGTCGCGCTGACAAAGATGGTCTGGCCCATCCGCTCTTCGAATTCAGCAAAGTTGAGCGGCCTGTTGTCAAAGGCTGAAGGCAGGCGGAAGCCATAATTGACCAGGGACTCCTTCCTGGAACGGTCGCCATTATACATGGCCCCGATCTGGGGGACAGTGACATGGGACTCGTCAATAAAGAGCAGGTAGTCGTCCGGGAAAAAATCCAGCAGGGTGAAGGGCGGCGACCCGGCGACCCGGCCGGCCAAATGGCGGGAATAATTCTCAATGCCCTTGCAAAAGCCGGTTTCCCGCATCATTTCCAGATCATAACGGGTTCTTTGCTCCAGGCGATAAGCCTCAACCAGCTTGCCTTCCTCCCGCAGCTTGGCCAGTTCCTGGTCCAGTTCAACTTCAATGCTGACCAGGGCTTTTTTCATTTTTAAGTCAGTCGTGGCATAGTGGCTGGCCGGAAAGATTGAAGCATAGCTGCGCACATGGCGCACCTTGCCGGAAAGCCGTTCTATCTCAGTGATTTTTTCGATTTCATCGCCAAAGAATGAGACTCTGGTGACCAGCTCGTCAGCCGCGGAAGGACAGATGTCAATAGTGTCGCCGCGCACCCTGAAGCTGCCCCGGCGCAATTCATAATCATTGCGGTTATACTGGATATCGATCAGCTCCCGGATGACGGTATCCCGGTCCTTTTGCATACCGGGCCGCAGATGGACCATCAGGTCACGATAATCTTGCGGATCACCCAGGCCATAGATACAAGAAACAGAGGCAACCACTATCACATCCCGCCGTTCCAGCAGTGAAGCTGTGGCTGAGTGGCGTAAACGGTCTATTTCGTCATTGATAGCGGAGTCCTTTTCAATATAGGTATCAGTTGCAGCTATATAGGCCTCAGGCTGGTAATAGTCATAGTAACTGACAAAAAATTCCACCGCATTATTGGGAAAAAAGGCCTTGAACTCGGCAGCCAGCTGGGCAGCCAGGGTTTTATTGTGGGCAATAACCAAAGCTGGACGCTGCACCTTTTCAATCACCTGGGCCATGGTAAAAGTCTTACCTGATCCAGTCACACCTAAAAGAGTTTGGGCGGCCAGACCATCGTCCAGGCCTTGAACCAGACCGGCAATAGCCTCCGGCTGGTCACCGCGCGGCTGCATATCTGAGATTATTTCAAAAGCAGGCATTTTCTGCTCCTTAGTCGAATTTTTGTTCTTATTATAACACAGCAGCAAGCCATCTCCAATCGGCTAGAAATAATCATAACCTGTGTTACGGTTT
>CAZZGG010000016.1:0-37787 GCA_964654125.1 uncultured Oscillospiraceae bacterium | reverse complement strand
GTTTATTCTGTAGTTTCATTGCCGTTTTCTCTGTACTTTACCCTGCCGCTACCAACTGTATCAAGGCTGAAAAAAACCAAAACAGGAAACAAGTCCTAATCAGATTTAGGGTTGCTTACTTACCTGCCAGGTATAACTTCAAACAAAAGTCTGCACACTGCAGCCGGGTTGTTGCGGTAGTAAACCTGCTTGGCCCTGACAGACATGCCTGCTACTGCTGGATCCAGTTTGAGCAGATTATAAATTATCTTGCGCATCACCTCAATGTTTTTTATCGCATGAGTCTTCCTGGCTGTACAACGGTCTTCTCTTAATACATCGTCTAAGACCCAGTGCAAGCTGCTTTCGGTTCGCTTTCCGCGCGAGTAACAGGCAAATTCTTCAGCCTGCATTTTTTTGCTGATGATATAACTCTCCACTTCCACTGTGGCATCTTCTTCTTTTATTTGACCGTCTGCTTGGCGCTGGATGACTAGCCGTTCCCTTATAACCATGCCTAGCGCTGCGACATGCGGCCATTCTTCCTTGAGGATGCTGGCTGGATCATTGTAAACATAATAAGTCCTGCGTTCCATCCAGCCCTGATTTTGCTTGCAGCTGTAATCCTGGTGGATGCTCAGTTGATCACTCAGTGGATGGTCCACTGTTAGGCCTTTTCGAGCAAATTTTTGGACTGCTTCTGCCTCCACCTTCTGCATGGCTATGACTGATTCCAGCTCCAGTCTAATATCCTGATGTAGATTAGGCTGGTTGTCTTTGACTGGCAAAACAAAGTCGGCTCCTTTTTGGATAATCAGCTCTGTGCTGCTCTTTTGGCAGCCAATCGCATCTGTCGTCACCACTGATCCTTCCAGATCCAGCCAGGCTAATAAATCTGGAATTCCCCTGATTTCATTGCTCTTGGCTGCCACCTTCAGCTGGCCCAGGCAGATACCGCTATCCACCATAAGGGCATTGACCAGGACTGGCACTTTCTTGCAGTAGACTTTCTCGCATGCTGCCCGCACTGCCTTGCCGTCCAGTGCTATATGTTTACCTTCCGGGTCGGTCAGGTCTACTATCCACTGGATGAAACATTCAAGAAACTGGGCTGGATCTATTATGCTGAATGCTGCACTGAATGTGTCATGTGAGGGTATACCATTCACAAGTCCCAAAAGCTCAGTAAAATAGGCCTCATGGTACTTTAGCTCAAGTGCCAGATTGGTAAAGTCGGTATGCCCCCACAAAAGACCAAAGACTGCCAGTATGAAAATATCCAGCAGCTTATGATGTGTGCCTCTGTTATCGCGCGGATCTTCTATACAGCCGAAAATAGCCGCCAGTGTATGGAGTGGTGCAAACTTATATTGCATCTAGCGCCCCCCTCCAGTCTGGCCGATTTTTTTAGTTGGGCCCGTTAGTCAGCAACAAGGCCTGCTTCAGGAATGCTACTGTACTTGTAGTGAGCAACTTGGGTCTGATTCTCAATCTCAGTCCAGTTGCTTTTTCAATAGTTAGCCAGATGCAGATAATTGCTAGAAGAACTACAAGTGCTAGTGCAAGCGTAATCAACCATTTTCTGAAAGAGTTCTGCAACCGAACTTTTCGATTGATTTCCCAATCATCCAAAGTTGCTAGATATTCAAACTGAAACATTTCAGGTTTTCCAAAATGATCTATAATATCCGCAACACCTGCATTTGCATGCACGGCAAGATATTCTATAACGTTACTTTTAAGCATATCAATGATGCGGTCTTTTTCAGCTTGGGGAGCAGTAAGGCTTTTTCTAACCTGCTTATAATAATATTTTAGCCCTGGCATTTCTAAACTATTCATGCTCATCCAGTCCTTTCAGCCCGAGAACACTAAAGATCCCTTGGTTGATGGCAATATATTCACGCTTGATATTAAGATAGTATTGTTTTCCTTCAGCTGTTATCTGATAGTAAACACGAAACCGCTTACTCTTCTTTAAAGTTACTTGGCGTGATGTAATGTAGCCTTTTTTTTCCAAGCGATACAAGGTCGGATACAAGGAACCTTCCTGCAGGACAAATTGACCCCGGCTTCTGGTTAAGAGTTCTTGTGATAATTCATAGCCGTAGGTCTCACCTTCTAGGATTAAGGCTAACAGGAGTAGCTCTGCTGTGCCTCGTTTTAGATTTTGTGAAATACTCAATTTTATCGCCTCAAACATATTAAACGCTAAATAGTTCTAGTGGACAATACTATATCACGAATAGTATTGTTGACAAAGTATATTATAAGTGTATCCTGAAGGTAGACTAGCTCTAGAAAAATGAAATAGCCTGTGTTCTTGATTAGAAATGTAATACAATCGATGTTTTTGTCAGCTAGCGGCTTGTTTCAGATAAGGGAAAAATTTAGCTGGGAGATGCAGCTTATTCAATTCTAGATGATTGCCAAGTAACAAGGTCAAGAGTGTTGTTGGATGAGTAAAAGTATAGTGAGCAACTAGAGTATAGGGGTGATAGATCAAGCTCCAGTTTTTGCGTTATCCCCCAGGAGATACTGGTAATTTTATTGCTGAGACTGGTGCACGATTTGCTAATCACTAAGTACAATCAGACAGGAGAAAAATGTGAGGCAGTTCTTGTTGACCTTTCAGTTGCTTAGCCAGTTTTTTACACGTAAAGTGATCTGGCTGATTATGCTGGCCCTTGGAGTAGCTTTAGCCATCATCAACTACTATCTGGTCTATCGGCGTCAGCTTGCTGTGGCTCTACATATGACAGCTTACGCTCAGATCATGCTCACACTTATTTTTATGATGATGGGAATCGAATTAAGAAGAGAACAGCGGCGGGCCCAAATGGATGATATGATCGCTGTTTACTCTAAAAATGCTTGGATTTTCCCGTTCAATCAATTGTTGGTGCTTGGGTTTTTTGATTTTGTGGTAACTATTATGATCATGCTAGGCTGTCTGGTACGCATGAAAATTGATAAGGCACCAACTTTGTGGATTAATCAGACATTAGCTTATATCATACTACTTTATTTTCTACCCTGTTGGTTCTTTGCTGCATGGGGGCTCTTTATTGCGCAAATTAACAGGAAAAGAAGCGTCTATCTGCCCGCCATGTTGGTCTGGCTGGTGCTGTCGACTTTATTTGCGGAGATTTTTGCCTATGTTCAGATAATCGCTTTCAGTGAAGCCGGCTTTTTACTAAACATGATGAATCTGGGGATTATTAACTTTCATTTGCTAGGCGATTTTATGGCCGGTGCACCAATCGAAAAACCATTTTGGCTGATCCGTCTAGGGCTGTTAGTTTTCTGCAGCGCTTTTTTTCTTGCTGCTTATGCAGCCAAGTTTGTTGTGACACGGCCACAAAAATATCAGCGCTTATTTGTTAAGGTCACTCTTGGTATTAGCTTCATTAGCTTTTTGTTTGTAATCGGCCTGAATTATGCAGTTTTTTACAAGTGTTTTGCCGACCCTGATGCTGTGCAAAGCTATGTCACAGATAAACATTTGGCTTATCAAGCAGGCCTGCCAGTCAGCCTGGCTGATTATCCTTTGGAAAAGCACATTGACCTGATCGCAACAGACATTGATCTAGATAGCACAAGCCAAGGGATTAAAGCAGTAGTCAGAATGCAGGCGCAACTAAACAAATCAGTGCAAGGTCAGTCTTTTACACTCTACTCTGACTTGGTGCTAGATGAGGTTCTGGTGGATGGGGAAGTGGCGACAATAGAGCGTAATCATGATGGCCTAATGGTTTATTTTCCCACTAGCAAGCAGGCTGGTGAACAGATCAACTTTGTTTTTCGTTATCATGGTTACAGTCTGCCCATCTATCCAGCCAATGAAAGCACCATTCAATTCAACCGCGCTTTCCCATGGATTCCTTGGCCTGGTATCAAGATTTATCATGACTTTTATAAAGACAGTCAGGCTGAAGCTTTTTTTATAGAGGACTGGCAACGGGGTGATCTGGTGAACTATACTCTGGCCTACCAAGGACCAGGGCATCTGTATACAAACCTGGCGGCGGTTGAAGATGGCGTATATAAAGGGGCATCCAGCAATGGTGTGTCCTTATATTCCGGCATGGTTCATTATAGGCACCGGGCAACTGATATATATGTTCCAGCCAGTCAATACAATTATGCCAATTGGGGTATTGACGCCCTACTGGATGCCTATGATTCACTGCTTGATCTGTGCGAACAGATGGATGCTATCCATCAACCAAAAAAGCCGCAGGTTATCGCGCTTGTGCAGATTCCCTGCCCTCTAGTCAATGCATTTTTGCCTCCTCAAGAGCCATATTCATGGGGTGATGAATGGGAGATTCGTCAGTATGGCGATAGCTCTGCAACAGTTTTGCGCAGGAAGCAGTTCGGTCAAGCTCAGATCGAGTACCAACAATCAACCGAGGTCAAGGCAAAAATGGCTGTGGCTTACCTGCTAACACCATGTGCTGGTTATCCAGTTGATGTCACATTTGCCTCAACACAAAACTATGCAGCCTGGCTCAGTATGTACCTTCACTTGGCTAATGAGGATTGGTCTAAACAAAATCAGGATATGATCACATATTATGAAGACCTGCTACGCAATGATTTTGCTGGCTCAATCAGACACTCTGTCAAGGGACAATATGTGGCGGAAACACCCTTAACCCAAAAGGAGCAGGCTGAGCTGGAGCAGATACTGGTCCGGATGCGCGCTGGCGAGAGTTTTGCCGAACCATTCAAGCTCCTGTATCAGCGCTTACTGCAAAGTGAAATGATCACTGCAGCAGATATTGTTGCAGTGCTGTCTGGGCATGAAGGAGAGTAAGCATGGAGCTGGTTATTCACAATTTAGTAAAAGCATATGGTAAAATCCAGGCGCTCAGTCAAGTCAATTTGACAATCAGCCCTGGCATTCATGGACTTTTAGGGCCCAATGGTGCGGGCAAAACCACACTGATGCGTATTTTAGCCACGATCCTTAATCCAGATCGAGGGGAGATTTACTGGGGGGATGAATTGACTTGGCAGCAGCCCAGGGCCATCAAGAAAAAGCTGGGTTATTTGCCGCAAAACTTCAGTATGTATAAATATTTGCGGGTTAATGAGGCGCTGCGCAATGTAGCTCTGCTTAAAGACCTAACGCAGGCCAACACAAAAGAACAAATAGCCCGAGCTGTGGAAAGAGCTAATCTGAAAGATTTTTATACAAGAAAAGTGGGCCATCTTTCTGGGGGGATGTTAAGGCGTCTAGGTCTTGCTCAGGCAATTTTAGGCGAACCGGATCTTTTGATTCTTGATGAACCATCAGCTGGACTTGATCCAGCCGAACAAATACATTTCCGTAAGCTTATCCGTGATTACACAAATGGTGAACGGATCATCCTTCTTTCCAGCCATATAGTACGAGATCTAGAAAGTCTTTGTGATGAAGTATCCGTTATGAATAACGGCAATGTGTTAATGAGCAATCAGACCAGAATAATACAAGCCAGTGCTGGTCATTATGTCAGAGAAGAAATGATCAGCCAAGCTGATCTGCACCAGCTGGAGCAAACAAATACTATCATCGATTTTGCGCCTGTGGATGCCTGTTATCGCGTGCGCTATCTCACAAATGAGAAGATGCCAGAGCTTAACGTAACACCTAGTCTAGAAGACAGCTATATCTTCATTATGCAAGGAGTCAAGTTTTCATGAGGCGTCTAACGCATGAATTCTATCATGATCTAAAAGAAATGGGCATCCACCTCTGGATTGTCATGCTGACGCTCCTAGTTTTTCTTATTCTAACTTATTTTGTGCAGCTAGAATTAAATGCAGTTGGGAGAATAAATAATGTCACCCTGCCCATGCTGGAGGCCCTGGTTCCCAGCATGGGTGGTTATGGTGCACTGATGCTCATGCAAGGCTTGTTGGACGCAGAAGGTGGTGAATTAGCCTTTAGCTATCCGCGCACCCGGCTTTATTGGGGATTAATCCGCCAGCTACGGTTTTTCATACTTTTCACAATTGTTGTTGCTGCTGTATCAATATGCCTAGCCAGCATCATGCGAACAAGCTTTATGCCTATTTTTTCCTTGACTCTAGCCCAAAGCTTTGCTGTTATGGGGGTTGCCTTTTTGGGTATTACAGCTACAAACAAGATCAGTCTTGGTATGGTTGTCTTGGTCGGTTTTGTTGGTATCCAAATCATGATAGGGCGCGAGTTTAGCATGCTCAACTGGATATATGTTTTAAGCGGAGCGATTGGCAGACCTTTAATGCAAGCAAATGGGATGCGTGCCTTTAATGCGCTTGTGATTGGTATTTTTGGTTGGGTTATGGGGCAAACATGGTTGCGGCCGCCTGATATGTGATATATTTAAGAAGACTAACTAGCCCACCCTGGATGCTGCTATTAATACAAGGAGGCAAAATGATGCTGGGCTTATATCTTGCTCTGATCGACGATGAACCAGCGCGCCTTCTATTTGAAGAACTCTATCTGGCCCACCGCCATACTATGGTCTGTGCAGCCAACCGGATTCTGCGCGATCAGATGCTGGCCGAAGATGCCACACATGATGCTTTTATGCGCATTTTAAATCATCTTGAGAAAATCTCCGATCCCAAGTGTAACAAAACACGTAACTTCCTCGTTCTTATAGTAAGGAACATTGCTTTGGATTACATTCGCAGCCAAAAGCGTAAGTCTGAAACAAGCTACGATGCAAACGAATATGCTAATGCAGATCAGCGAAGCAATCCAGAAGAAGAATATTTGGCAAAAGAAACTAAAGAAAATATTGAAAAAGATATCGCCAGTCTCCATCCCACTTATGCCTTGGTGTTGTCCATGAAGTATTCGCTGGGTTTTGAGGATAGGGAAATTGCCCAAATGCTGAACATCAGCCATGATAATGTCCGGGTTCAGCTCTCTAGAGCTAGAAAGCAGTTGAAAAGTCTTTATCAGCAGGAAGATTAAAAAGAGGGAGCCTGGTTAATGACAAGCCAAGATTTTGAAAAAATCAAAGCAATAATGGATGAATACCTGGACAGACCACTAGTTGATTTGCCTTCTGAGGAAGAACTGGCACAACAGCAAGTGCTTTCGGCCCGTTTTTTACGCAGAATGGAGCGGCTGGTCAATCAAGCGAACAGAAAGCAAAAAAGCATAGCAAGACAAGCTAGTTTTGCCGACCCAAAGCGAAAAATGACACTCAAAAAGCGCTTGGTAATGACCCTAATTGTCTGTGCTATTTTGCCGACTGCTGTCGGTGTCTTTGCCTACCGTGCAGTAGTGAGCAGCTTTGTCATTGAGGTCTTCGAAAAATTCAGCTCAATCCGTTTTGTGCAGAAAATTGAACCCACAGACGCAAGCATTGAAACTGACCCTCATGATGATATAACAGACCATCTACCCAGTCTGATACCAGCAGGATACACATTGTCGGAAGAGCTCATGACCGACAATCTGGTGCAGCTGGTTTACACTGACGCATCAGCTACTGAGCTAATTTTCCTGAAAGCACCAAAAGATGGTACCCAATTTGGTCTTGATACTGAAAATGCAGAAACAGAATTACTGTATGTCAATGGGTATCAAGCTTATTATTATACGAAAAATGGCCTAGCCAGCCTAATCTGGGCAGATGATTACTATGCCTATAGTGTAATTGGTAAAGTGACCAAAGAATCTATGATTAGTTTAGCTGAATCGACGAAAGTCCAGTAATAAAAAATAATTTCCGATCCAAGTGTTACATTTCACCCTCCTGCGTCGTTATGTAAATAGAGGCATCAAATAAAGCTGAACGAACAAAGGAGGTGATTTTGTTATGGTCTTTTTTACTGCTTATGACTGATTGGCTGATAAAAAAACCACATTTCTCGTCACACAGGCATATTATTGCAGATCATGCAGGCACCAAAAATAATATAAATAGTCGATTGCACATCAGTTAACAGCAATATGGAGCAAGAGTTACCAGGAGGCGAAACCTAGTGATTTTACTTCCTGACAAAAGCAAAAGGAGGCAACGGGTATGAAAAACATACGGTTAGTAATAATATCATTTGCACTTGCAGTAGTTTTTTTAAGCATTCTCGGATTTAAACTAGTTGGTAATAAAGACAAGCAGCCGCAATATCCTGCTGCAGATCAAATTGCGGCAAGATTTATTGATAAAGATGCTACTTTGGAAAAAACAGATGCAACACCAGCTTTTAGAATCGACGCAAACTATGACGCTTACACAGACGGTAAATACAATTATTTTATTGATACGGATAATCATGTTGTACGTCTGGTCGAACAAATAGAAACGCTGCCTTCAAATCTAGCTAGGCTTGAGGATAGTGATCTTGAAAAAATAGCAACAGAAGTATTCCGCAAGGCTTATGGTTATGATTTAACTGGCGAAATGGTAATTGTCAATCATGGCGCAATGGGCGACTCAGCTAGCCCGGTGAAGATTGATGCTAGAGAAAGAGTTGATGAGCTAGAAACAGGCAATAAGGGCATTATCTTTTTGCACCCCGATGGCTCCGTGTCCGGAGCTACATTTTTACCAGGTCTCAAACCAAATGAAAGCGCTTCAGTTGATAAATCGAAAATGTTATCGGAAGAGGCTGCCAAAGAAATAGCGCTCACAGCAGTAAGGGACAAAACAAAATCAACTCTTGTGGAAATAATCGAAGCTGGAGATCCACCGTATGCAGCAGGTATTCAAAGGCATGGTGATTCCACCTTTTGGTCGGTTGAATTCCTAGCAGAATTTGCAGACGATGCTGCAAAAAAGCAGCAGGCCTTTTTTGGAGTGCAAATTGACGCTTATACTGGTCGTATTTTAGTTGTCCATTCATCAATTAATTAGTAAGTGGAGCAATTATTTTGTTATATTCTTAATCAAATAAAAAATGATCTTGAAATCGCTATCATTCGTGCCCCAAAAAGAAAATGAATCTATAGCGAACGATGCAGAAATCATGATAAACCATGAAATGCCTGGATCTTTTATGGAAGATAGAAGTGACAACCAATAAATCTGAATCTTGGACAAGCAGTCATCTTGTTTCTTCTTCCTCATTCCCGAGTTATAGGGCCGGGCTATGTTATTTCGTGACAACAATATTCAATTGGCCTCTTACCTGCTTGACGAAAAAGATGCGGATTATCAAGTTGCTGATCTGAGCCTGACTGAATTTTACGAGAAAATCTGGAATGACTAAAGCAAGAACTGAAGCAGTAGATGCGTCTGAAACAGTTGCAGTAAGGCGTCTTATTTTTCTTAGCACAATAATATAGCAGATGCCTGGCCAAGCTGGCTTTGTAATTATTTTCATGGATATTTCTAATTGAGGTTGAGCTTTTGCGAAGATATACTGGATTTATTTTGATATTGTTGCGCTCTTTCTACCGGCGGTTGGTCTGGGTGCTATTGCTTGCTTTAGGTATAGCGGGGACTCTTTTCTTTTACTGGCATGTGTCTGCAACTGAACCATATTTTGCCTTACATATGACAGCTTACTTTCAGGCTGTTCTAAGCTTAACTTTTACCCTGATGGGTTTGGAAATGGGCAGGGAACAGCAGCAGGTGAAGATAGCTGACTTCATCTTTGTCTATTCACGTAAAACGACCTTTTATAGCTGGGCTCAGGTGCTGACAATAGGCCTGCTGGATCTAGCCATGACCATTTTGATAGCTGGTGGTTGTCTAATCCGGCTGCTCCTGTCTGCTGCACCAGCACTCTGGATTGGCCAAACAATGGCCTATCTGCTGTTACTTTATTTTTTACCTTGCTGGATACTAGGTGTTTTGGGACTTTTGCTTGGCTCTAAGAGCCAGAGCGAAGGTATTTACTTGCTGATGATTTTTGTCTGGCTGATCACCTCATCCCTAAATACAGGTTTACTCCGCTATGCCAGCTTAATGGCCTGAAAGGCAATGGATTTTTGCTGAATGTTTTCAATCTCGGGATTGTCAATTACCATGTTTTAAGCAGCCTAGTAACAGGGGTGCCTATTGAAACACCGCGCTGGCTAGTGCGTCTGGGTTTACTGCTGTTTGTAGTTGGCCTTTTTGTGCTAACTACTAGCAGACAATTCACTCCTGCAGCCAAACAAAAGCAAAAGAAATATCAGGTACTAGTGTTGAGCGTACTTTACAGCTGCATCTTCATGTTTTTTATCCAGCATTATTATTTGATCTTCTTTACCCGTTTTGCTGATCCTGATGATATCAATCAATACACTGAAATAAAAAGTAATCAATATAGCCAGGGAGATTTGATTTGTGCTGCCAACTACCCTGCCGAAAAAAAGATTAAGACATGTGAAACTGAGATAAAATTAGCTTGCACAAGTCAGGGTATAACCGTTGACCTTGAAATGCAGGCTACTGCCACTTGTGATCTAGCTAGTCAGACCTTTACGCTCTATTCTGATTTTACTGTGACTAGTGTGCTTGTCGATGGGAGAGAGGCTGATTTTGAACGGAGCAAGGATTGCCTGCTGGTTCATATTCCGGCTGGCAAGAAAATTAATGAACCTGTGACTTTTTCCTTTTCATATCATGGCTACAGTTTACCGATATTTCCCGCCAATGAAAGTAAAGTTCAGCTGGATCGGGCCTTTCCCTGGCTCCCTTGGCCGGGCAGCAAGAAAACAAGCAGTTATGGCAGCTTTTATCTTTATCAAGCAACAGAGCTCTTTTTTATTGAGGACTGGCAGCGTGAAGATGAAGTGGCTTACACATTGTACTATCAGGGCCCGGGGCATCTATATACAAACCTGACCAGTCTGGGCAAAAATTATTATGCAGGCACTTCACAAAATGGCGTTTCCTTGTATTCGGAGATGGTTCGCTATGATTATGCTGATCTGGCCGTCTATGTTCCAGCCAGCCTGCACCAATCAGCCGATCTGCTCGCAGCAGCACTGGATGATCTTTATGACCCATTACAGGATATCTGCACTAGGCTAGGCAGTTCACACCAGCTGGCTAGACCTAGATCGGCTGCGATAATTCAAATGAATTATCCATTGCTCAATTTATTTGTGGCACCCCAGGAACTCTATACATGGTCAGATCAATGGGAAATCCGTCAAGCTAATGCAGTTTCCAGCCTAGTGCAGGCAAAAAAAAGGTATACTGATGCTCCAGCAGAATATGAAGCGGAACTAATCAAGACAGCTGTTTCTTATCTGCTCAGCCCTAGTGCCGGCTATCCCCTGCATGTTTCCCAGCAGTCTAGCAGCAACTACGCTGCTTGGGCCAGTATTTATTTCACAATTGATTATCTGAACGAAGATCAAATCGATCAATACAAGTTCTTTTTAGAAGAGATGTTTACTGGCCAGGGAAGTGAATTCATCAATGGCGAGCTGGTGCAGGAAACACCTTTGAGCAAACTAGAAAAAAGCTGGCAAACCAGCATACTGGAGCGGATGCAGGCTGGAGAAAATTTTGACCCTGTCTTCCATAAATTGTATCAAGAATTATTGCATCAAAAAAATCTGACGGCAGCTGATATTCTAGCTGAATTATATAATTTTCAAGGAGCGTGAAGCATGCAGATCCACATCAATCAATTGACAAAATCCTATGGGAAAGTAGAAGCGCTCAGCCAAGTTGATCTAACTTTGTCGGCAGGTATTCATGGGCTTTTAGGGCCAAATGGTGCAGGAAAGACCACCTTAATGCGGATCTTGGCTACGATTTTGACTGCTGACGCTGGCGAGATCCGTTGGGGAGACAAGCTAAACTGGCAACAGCCCAGATACATCAAAGGATTAGTGGGTTACTTGCCCCAGCATTTTAGTCTCTACCAATACCTGACTGTAAAAGAAGCACTTCAAGCTGTCGCTCTTTTCAAGGATCTAGCTAAAACACAGGAAAAGGCCCAGATTCAACTGGCCCTGGAGCGGACAAATCTAGCAGCATACGCTAAACGCAAGGTTGGTCAGCTCTCAGGTGGTATGTTACGGCGGCTGGGCATAGCCCAGGCCATGCTTGGTGAACCGCGACTGCTGATCATGGATGAGCCAACCGCAGGCCTAGATCCAGCTGAGAGGATCAATTTCCGTAAGCTGGTTCGTGACTATGTCAATGAGGAACGAATCATTTTGCTATCCAGCCACATAGTGGCTGATCTAGAGAGTCTTTGCGATCATGTCTCGATCTTGAATCTAGGTCAGCTCTTGATCAGTGGGCAAACAGCAACGGTCAAAGCAGCTGCAGCACACTATATTAAAGAGGAGTGCATGAGTGAAGCCGCCCTGCGTAAACTAGAAAGAGATCACTGGGTGATTAACTTCACGCCTGTTCCAGCTGGTTATTGTGTGCGCTATTTAACTGATCAGCGGCAAGAGCATGCTCTCCAGACGAATCTGGAAGACAGCTACACCTACTTGATACAAAGGAGCCAGTCATGATCAGGCGCATCTACCGTGAAACAGTCTATGATTTAAAGGAGCCAGGCATTCATATCCTCTTGCTACCCTTAGCTGGCCTGGCTTTTGTCGTCATGACTTTTTTTGTGCAAAGAACCCTGCTTAGTTCAGGCAGAAGCAATGAAATCACACTGCCTATGCTGGGCGCGCTGCTGCCCAGCCTGGGCGGCTATGGCAGCCTGATGCTCATGCAGGGCCTTTTTGCCAAAGCTGGCGGTGAACTGGCTTTTTCATATCCCCGCACCCGTCTGTACTGGGGCCTGATCCGCCAGCTGCGCTTTTTTCTTTTATATGGCTGTTGGGTTACTGTCACCTGCTTTTTAATCTGCCTGATCATGCGCATCCCACTGACCAAGACACTGTTTTTAACCTTGTCGCAATGCTTTGCTGTCATGGGAGTGGCTTTTTTAGCTTGCACTGCCAGCAAAAAAGCAGCAGTTGGTCTTATCGTAATGATTGCATTTGTCGGAATCCAGCTAGTGCTAGGGCCATATCTGGTCAAACTTAACTGGATATATGATCTAGGCAGAGCCAGCATCCTGCCTGCTGGCTTGCAGCCTGCTGCTTTAGAGATCAATGCCCTGGCTATTGGCTGCTTGAGCTGGTTTCTAGGCCTGATCTACCTAGGTCCACCAACTTGAAAATACCAATTGAGCCTGCAGCCGGTAGGCTAGCCATTTATCCAGCTGGTTTAATCTTGCTGGAACTGCTGGCCAGGTCAAGTTTTTGGCCAACAGCAAAATCTAGTGCCTGAGCCAGGGCCTGTGACTAAGCGAGTTAGCCTAAGCATGACAAGTCCCGTGGTCCTGGAGCGCCTAACACGGTAACGCTAGCGGCGCTTGTGGGCAGTGAACAAGCGCCCTAATATACGCGGGCCTTTTCAGAGTATTCAGGAAATGATAGAAGACTAAAAATGCTGACGATTAGCTATTCCGCCTTGTTTTACATGGATTATCAACCAGCAAAAAGCTTGGCTCTAGGCCTTTTTTAAAGAAGCAGTGCAGCAGCATTGCGAATAATATCTCCCACCAGCCCAATGGGCTGCTTAAGCCCTGGCAGGGAATTACGGCAGCTAGCCTCGAAAGCCGGCACTATTTTTTTAGAATATTCACGGACTGGCTAGAGATTGAGCTGGTCTAGCTAAGTCTGCCAGTTTAAAGACAAAAAGGAGCCTCTTAAAGTAAGCTCTTTTTATGGCTGGACGCCAGCTTGACTAGATCCTCCGCTTCAGCAGGTGAACTGGCACTTAAAGAATAAAGCACACCTTCCGGGCGCAGGTTTTCCAGGAGAACTGGTAAATCCTCGGCCGCAATGTGGACCTGAATCAACTTGCCAGCCTGCTGGATGCGCTGGAGAACATCAAGCCAGTGGGCAGCAGTGGGCTGGCCTGCGCCATAGACCCATTGGATGCCGGCCAGCTTGTCCAGGGCCAGCAGGGAATCTAGGTGGCGCAGGGCATCAGGTCCGTCCAGATGGAAGATGCTGGCATCTAAAAAGTCCAGCTGGGCCAGCAGCTCTTCTTCTAGTAGATCATGGTACATCTGGTTGGAAATCAGGGCTAAAAAGTCGCTGCTGGTCACATACCAGCGGCCGGGATGCCAGATATTCATCCAGTTGGTGGAACCTTGCTGGAAACTGCCGGCCAGCTGGTAGAGCTCCTCATAGACCAGCTTAAAACCGCCAAAGAGATCAAGAACTGCCTTTTTGAAATCAGCCGGCCTTGCCAAAGTGTCCAAGCAGGCTTGCTCAGCACCGCGCAAGGAAACAAGCGCATCCGCTCCAGCATGAAGGTCTGTCACGCCAACCAGATACTTGTCCCGCCCATCCAGGGCAGCTGCCCGGGTAAGTTCCAGCATTTTTTGGTAATATGCACCGGCCAGGTCAAGCTCCAGGCCCTGGTAAATATCAAGATCCACTTCCTGATACCTAGCCCAACTGGTTGTCTGGGCAAATTCCAGCCTGACGCCATAAAGTGAGGCAAAAAAATCAGGGCCCAGGTTAGGTGAAAAGACAGGAATTGCCTCGGCGGCATAATAAGTATTTTGCATCTGCCGGTTAACCCGCTCTAAAATACCCTGTGTATCAAACCAGCGTTCCTGCTGGCTGTTATAGACAGGTTCAGCAAACACAGATTGGCTTTGCTTTTTGGCTGCTGTTATAGCCAAAAGAGGCCTGTCTTCGTTTTGCCTGGCCCAGTAGGCCTGGTAACGCTCTTTGATCTGGGGCCAGTTTTCCTGATACAGCATAATTGACCTCACATTTTTCAGCAGGCTTTCTTGAGCATTATTATCCCATGAGAGCCCGATAATGCAAGCGCTTTAATTGGCGCTAGCTGCTGAAAATGGTACAATCAAGCCAGTAAATCCTGTGAAGGAGGATTCAGTAATGACAAAATCAGTCTCATTTCAGCGCCAGGTGCCACTGGCCTATGAAGCAGATATTGCTGTGATCGGTGGTGGTCCGGCTGGAGTTGCAGCTGCAGTGATGGCTGCCAGACAAGGTGCCAGTGTAGTGCTTTTTGAAGCAGACAGCTTTTTTGGTGGTCTGGGCACAGCTGGCATGGTGCCAGCTTTCATGCAGTTTACCGACGGCATCAACTTCCTGGCCGGAGGTTTTGGCCAGGAGCTCTTTGACCGTCTGGCTGCCATTGGCAACAAGAACATCAACACCCCCTATGCCATCGAAGTGGAAAAACTAAAAAGCGTCTATGACGATATGGTCCTAGAAGCAGGCGTGAAGTTTTCCTTCCTCAGCCGCCTGATCGGCATTGAGCAAAGTGAAGACAAGGTGACCCAGGCCATCTTTGCCGGCAAAACAGACCTTTTTGCTGTTAAGGCTAATGTCTTTATTGATGCCACAGGCGATGCCCTGGTCTGTTACCTGGCTGGGGCCCCAACCTTGCAAGGTGATGCGGCAGGCAATATGATGGCCGGCACCCTGTGCAGCCTCTGGTCCGGGATCAGGTGGGACGAAGTGAAAAAGCCTGATACCAGGGAGTTGGAAAGGGCTTTTGCTGACCAGGTCTTCACGACAGAAGACCTCCACCTGCCCGGCATGTACCGGGTGGGTAACAGCCTGGGCGGCGGCAATATCGGCCATGCCTTCGGGGTTGACGGTACAGACGAAATCTCCCTGACCAAGGCTCTTTTAGCCAGCCGCAAGCAGGTCAGGGAATATGAGCACTACTACAAAAACTATCTGGATGGCTTCCAGGACATGGAACTTGCTGTAACAGCACCTGTCATGGGTATTCGGGAGACCCGCCGGATAGTGGGTGACTTTGTCCTGGAGCTGGAGCACTTCCACCAGCGGGCCTCTTTCCCGGATGAGATTGGTCGCTACAGCTATCCTGTTGACATCCATGCCTCCAAATCAGACCTGGCCAGCTACAAGGTGTTCATCAAGGAACACACTGAACTGCGCTATCAGCCAGGTGAGAGCTACGGCATCCCCTATGGCTGCCTGCTTCCGCAAAACTTAAGTAATGTCCTGACGGCCGGCCGCTGTGTCAGCACAGACCGCCACATGCAAAGCTCAATCCGGGTCATGCCGGGCTGCTATATCACCGGCCAGGCTGCCGGAATTGCTGCTGCCATGGCCACAGATGGTAAGGTGCGCTCTGTTACTGTGGCTGATTTGCAAAAGCGGCTCCTGGCTGCAGGCGCCTACCTGCCCGGCCAGGCCATCTGACGCAGCTGGCCCAGGACCATGCTGTCATCTGTCTAGAGGACCTTTGCCTCAAAGGCAAGCAAAAGCTCTGAAACAGGAAGATAAACGACCTTGGCTTTGTTGACTTTATGCGTATTTGCAACATGAGTGCGACAAGGCCAGCAGTATACTGGTCACAGTGGACAGACTTTTACCGCCCAGTAAGACCTATTCTACCTGTGGTTATGTTAAAGAGGATTTGGGCTTTGTCCAACCCTGACAATTGCCAGGGCTTGATCTGAAAAAATAAAAGCTAGGGATGGCCGATTCATTTTGGGCCATCCCTTTTATGTGAAAAGTCTAATGTTTTGCTTCAACGTTCAATAACTAGGATGTCATGGATGCCAATCTGGTCAAGACTAACCAGGAGCCTGCCATCTTGCCAGGACCAGTTTATGGGTAGCGCACCTGGCCTTAGGCTGACACTGGCCGGCCTGCCAGCCAGGGGCAGTTCGATCTGGACCGGTCCTGCTGGCGGCACGTTTTCCACCAGCGGGCTTTGTGGGGAAAGCGGCTGGTCTGTGCTCAGGTTGACCAGATGGACAAACAGCTGCCGGCCTCTTTCCCTGAGGCTGATCTGGATGCGGGGTGGGGCCTTGACCTTGATCAGGCCAGGCAGGTCCAGCTGCCCTATTATCTGGCCGATGAACTGGCGCAGGGCTGGATAATGGGTGTAGGAGTAGCTGGCGAAGAAGGGGCCGTAAATCCCGATAATGCGGCCTTTTTTAACCTGGCGCATGCTTGCCGCACAGGCCTTGGCCGGCCGGGCCAGGCAACCGCTGTCACGCGACAGCAAGAGCGGGGCCAGCTCTTTTGTGTCCGGACCGGCTGTGACCTGGCGCCACTGGCCCAGGGCCAGGACAGTGCCTTCGCCGGCTGGGAGATAAAACTGCTGGTCCGAAAGGGCAGGTTCTTTTTCCCTGACTCCCAAAAGCTTGTCAAACTGACTTGTGGCAGCTTCTCCACTGACGATCAATGTGCCGCCATTTTCGACATATTCTTCTAAAAGCCTGATGGTTTCCTGCTGGAGGTTTTCCTGCTCCGCAACAATGCACAGCGGGTGTCCGGCCAGCTTATTTGCCAGGTCACCTGAGCTGGAGATACTAACCGGCAGACTGTTTTCCAAAAAGGCATGCAGGGCACCCTCCAGGGGCTGGGTGGCCCGGCCCAGATTATAAAGAGGCTCGTTGGCAGCATAATAATGCTCTGCGGCATGGAGCAGCAGAATCTGGGGCACAGGACGGCTGTCCTGGCAGTAGGCCTGGCGGGCCCGGCAAAATGCAGCCACCTGGGCCAGCACATCCATATGCCAGCTGACCAGGCTGCCATCCCGGTTCGGTGTGTCATAGATGAGGAAAGAGCCACCGCAGGACATGACCACAGCTGCCTCCTGGCAAAGGGCAGGCGCAGATTTAAAGACCCAGTCATGCTCTTTTTCGTGGCTGGAAAAACCCCAGGCCATCAGGTCATAGCCAATGCCGCGACTATCCATGAAACGGGCCTCGAGTGTAGCCCGGGCAGCACTCCAGATCCAACTGAAATCACCGCTTAAATAATCAACCGGCAAGCTCATCTCCTCGGGCTGGCGGACTGTGTAAAGCCAGTTGCTGCAGACAGTACAGGCGGGCTTTTTCTGGTGCACTGCTGCTGTGTAACGCCGGACATGGTCGCTGAAGTTTTGCCGGGCAAAGGCCAGCCATTCCGGCCAGAGGGGCTGGCCCTGGGCCAGGGGAACACTGGTAGCGGGGTGTTCGGACAAGAAAGCAGTCACACAGCGCTCACAGTAACAGGGAGCGCTGGCCCAGTTTTCACCATCCACCCAAAAGCCATCCACATCATATTCATTGATGATTTCCAAAAGCTGCGGGATCATGTAGTGGTCAGTGTAGCCAGACAGGGGACAGGTCATGTTGAGATCATGTCCTTGGGGCGCGCCATCTTTGACATACTGGTCTGCATTAACCCGGCCCCAGTGCGGATGGAGCTTAATCGCAGCCGTGTCCCAGACGCCTGAATAATGCATGACCAGAGGGATACCCAGTTCCCGGCTGGCCTCCCGCCAGATGCGGACTGCATCCTGCACGATGCCCGGAGCTGCCGCACCCACCTTGGTGGGGTAACTGGTCAGGCCGGGATGGCCTTTGCAGTCACACTGGACAAAATCAGGCCGGATCTTGCTCAGCTGGCTGAGCAAATGCTGCTTGGTCAACCCCTTACCTAGTTCAGTATCCGCTTCATTAGCATGCAGATCAAAATGCAGGCCAAAGAAAACTCCATCGTGCCAGTTTTTCTGTTCCATATGAAGTTCCTCCTTTATGAAAAAAAGACCATCTCTGATTCTATTTTGACATATATGCTAGGGCAAAGAAAGACTGCGTATCAGATTAAACTGGAGATTTTATCAAAGTAAAAACATGGTAAACAGATGCACTGATTCTAGAACTCTTGTAGTACACTATATTGTGAAGGAGTTCTATTTTGGGAATTGCGATCAGACTGCCACTTGCCTTGCATAGTCAGGCTAGAGCTTGAGGACAGCTTAGGTCAGGGAAGGCGAAGCTTTAATCTGCTTTTAACCTTCCTTTGCTATACTGCCGCCAGCGGGGAGGAATGCATATGCGTATTTTACTGGTCGAAGATGAAGTTGACCTGAACGATATTATCAGTAAGCGGCTGGATCTGGCCGGTTACAGTGTGGACAGCTGCTTTGACGGCTTGTCTGCCCTCGACTATATCAGCCTGGCAGACTACGATGCCGTCATCCTGGATATAATGCTGCCTGGGCTGGATGGTCTGGCTGTCCTGCAAAAACTGCGCCAGGCGGGCAACCCGGTACCGGTGCTGCTCCTGACCGCCAAAGACAGTATTGAGGACCGGGTGGCCGGCCTGGACACTGGGGCTGACGATTATCTGGTTAAACCCTTTTCCTTTGCCGAACTGCTGGCCAGGCTCAGGGTACTAACCCGCAAGGCAGTCGGCAACCCGACCAATGTCTACCAGCTGGCCGACCTTGTTGTCGACACAGAAAGCCATCTTGTTAAAAGAGGCGGACGGGCAATCAGCTTGTCAGCTAAAGAGTTTGCCCTGCTCGAATACCTGATCCGCAACCAGGGAGCAGTCCTGACCAGAGAGCAGATCGAACGCAATATCTGGAATTTTGATTATGAGGGCGGCTCAAATATTATCGATGTTTATATCCGTTATCTGCGCCGCAAGATTGATGATGATTTTGCGGTAAAACTGATCCATACCGTCAGGGGAATCGGGTATGTCTTAAAAGATGAAAAAGCTGTCGATTAAAGCAAGAGTTACTCTCTGGTATTCCAGCCTGATGTTTATCCTGGTTAGCCTGGTGCTGGTCTTCATGCTCTCTTTTAGTGATACCCGCCTGGATAGTGCCCGCAAGGCTGAGCTGGTCAAGCAGGTCAGCCGTGTAGCCCAGGAGCTGGGTTACCAGGATGGTGTGCTGGAGATAAATCCTGAACTGAACTACTACCAGCAAGGTGTATATATCCTGATCTACACTGGCCAGGGCCGCCTGATTGAGGGCAGGATACCCTATGGCTTTAGCCAGGACACTGACCTGGTTGATAAGCAGCACAGGCAGCTGGATATCAGCGGCCAGCCTTACTACATCTATGATGAAAAGCAAAGTTTTTCTGGTGCGGCTGATATCTGGATCCGTGGTCTGACCGCAGCAGACAACACAGCAACTTTTGACACCATGCTGCAGACGGCCCTGATCGCCCTGCCCTTTTTGCTTGTTTTTGCTGCCCTGGGCGGTTACCAGGTCACCCGGCGGGCCTTTTTACCGGTGGAACAGATCCGGACCGCGGCTGACCGGATCAGTGAAGGCAGCGACCTTTCGCAAAGGATCAATCTGAGTGGCAGTAAAGATGAGCTGTCTGCCCTGGCCGCCACCTTCGACAATATGCTGAGCCGGCTGCAGGATTCTTTCGCCAGGGAAAAGCAGCTGACAGCAGATGCCTCCCATGAGCTGCGCACCCCGGTGGCTGTGATCATTGCCCAGTGTGAATATGCCTTAGAGCAGCTGGAGCTGGAAGCAGAAACAGAGCAGCTGCTGGATGTGATCCTGCGCCAGGCCAGGAAGATGTCAGGCCTGATCAGTCAGTTGCTGGCCCTGGCCCGGGCTGACCGGGCAGCTGAAAATATCCAACTGGAATTATTTGATTTCAGCTTAATGTTAGAAATGATAGTGGCAGAACAAGCCCTGGTGGCCAGAGAAAAAGGTCTTGAATTAACTGAGGAAATCAGCCCGGATATCCAGGTACAGGCTGACCAGACCCTCTTAACCCGGCTGGTGCTGAATCTAGTGGACAATGCCATTAAGTTCACAAACCGAGGCGGCTGGATCAAGGTCAGCCTCAAGCAGGAGGGAAGGGAAGCTGTCTTGACTGTTGCAGACAACGGTATTGGTATAGCCGCAGCAGACCTTGGCCAAATCTGGCAGCGTTTTTACCGGGCCGCCTCCGCCAGGAGCGGCAGTAGCGGTTCTGGTCTGGGCCTGGCCATGGTCCAGTGGATTGCCGAGCAACATGGCGGCCAATTGGCAGTAAAAAGCCAGCCTGGCCAGGGCAGCAGCTTTACTTTCACTTTGCCCCTGGCCAGTTGATTAGCTTAATCTTCCTTTAATCTTGGCCTTTTATAATAAAGACATGAAAGGCAAGGTGAGCTAAATGAAAACAAGAAAAACAATAATAAGCTTAGTCCTTATAGTCGTTTTGGCCTTGACAGTCCTGACAGCCTGTCAAAATAGCATCAAGCAGCCCCTGGAGACAAATCTGGCTGATACAGCCGGCATCCGGCTCGAGCAGGCCAAGCAGATCGCCCTGGCTAATGCCCGGCTGGCTGCAGCCCAGGTGAGTTTTACCGGTACAGCTCTAAAGATGGTGGACGGCAATGAAATATATGCCCTCCAGTTTGAAACAGACAGTTACAGCTACGATTATGATATAGCTGCCCATGATGGATCAATTATTGATACTGCTAAAAAAGCCAGGGAAGGTGATTTTATCAGTGCTGACCAGGCCAGGCAGCTGGCCTTGGCTGATGCCGGCCTGACCCTGGCTGATGTCAGTTTCAGCAAGACAAAACTGGACAGAGATGATGAAAAGGTCATCTATGAGTTGGAATTTACCAGCCAGGCTAACAGTTACGATTATGAGATAGATGCCAGCAGCGGCCAGATCCTGGAAGTAGAGAAAAAGCCGCGCCAGGATACAGGGGAGACCAGTCCGCCAGAAAGCACAGAGATGATCGGTGAGGTCGAGGCCAGGCGGATCGCTCTGGCTGATGCCGGTCTGCCGGAAAAGGCCGTCACTGTCAAAAAGACTAGCCAGAAAAAAGATAATGGCCGTGAGATCTATGAAGTGGAGTTTTACACGGACACCCATGAATACGACTATGATCTGGACGCCTACAGCGGCATGATCATCTCCTTGGAAAAAGAACAGCGCCAGACCAGCGCGAGCACAACAAGACCTGAAACGAGCCAGGCGGTGAGCTATATTGGTGAGGCCAAGGCCAAGCAGATCGCCCTGCAGGATGCCGGACTGGCAGCCAGCGCAGTCACCTTCAAAAAGATCGAGCTGGATAAGGACAGCAAAGGCACAGTTTATGAAGTAGAGTTTTACAGCAGCAGCCATAAATATGAATATGATATTGATGCTTACAGCGGTAAGATTGTTGAAAAGGAAAAAGAGCAGCGCAAGACTGCTGGCACGACCACTACAAAAACAACGACAGAGTCAAGCACTACAAGCAAAACAAGCAGCACTACTAGCAGCCAGGAAAGCCAAAAACCTGCAGCTCAGATTGGTGAAGCCAAGGCCAAGGAAATTGCCCTTAAGGATGCAGGCTTTGCAGCCAGCCAGGTCGGTTCTTTGACGGTAGAGCTGAAAAATAAAAAGAACCCTGTTTACTATGAAGTTGAGTTCCGGACAGCCACTTATAAATATGAGTATGAGATAGAAGCCAGCCAGGGTACACTTTTGGAGATGGAAAAAGAAAGACTGAACAAGAATACCGGGGCAACAGGAAACAGCTATATCGGCGAGGCCAAGGCCAAGGAGCTTGCCCTGAAAGATGCTGGACTGGCAGCAGGAAATGTCAGATTCACTGATGTGGAGCTGGAAGTGGAAGGTCAAAAGGCTAAATATGAAATCGAATTCATCAGTGGCAACTACAAATATGATTATGATATTGACGCCCGCAGCGGGGATGTCCTGGAAATGGAAAAAGAATTGATCGGTAAAAGATAAGTTTTTTCAGCAATCATTGTAATCCAGCTAAGATCCTGACTTTTTTGGTCAGGATCTTTTGCTTAAGCTCTGGCTGGGCTATAATATGAAAGCAGGCTAAATCAGGTCCAGCGCATCTGCTAAGTGAAAGGAGCATGATTATTTGTGAAAAAGCATATCAAGGGTAATGTCCACTGGGTGGGCAAGGTTGACTGGGAACTGCGCAGCTTCCATGGTGATGAATATTCAACCCACAAGGGCTCGACTTACAACTCTTATCTGATCCAGGAAGAAAAAACAGTTTTAATCGATACTGTCTGGCAGCCCTTTGCTGAGGAGTTTGTTGACAATCTGGCCAGCGAGATTGATCTGGCTCAGATTGACTACATTATTGCCAACCATGGTGAGGTTGACCACAGTGGTGCCTTGCCGGCTTTGATGAAAAGGATCCCGGATACACCGATCTATTGTACAGCTAATGCTGTCAAGTCACTTAAGGGCCAGTACCATGAGGACTGGAACTTCCAGGTTGTCAAGACAGGTGACAAGATTGATATCGGTAACGGCAAGGAACTCATCTTTGTCGAAATGGCTATGCTGCACTGGCCAGACAGCATGGCGACCTATCTGACCGGTGACAATATTCTGTTCAGTAACGATGCTTTCGGCCAGCACTATGCGACAGAAAAGCTCTATAATGACCTGGTCGACGAGTGTGAGCTTTATGCTGAGGCCATTAAATATTATGCCAATATCCTGACCCCTTTCAGTGCTTTTTTACGGCGTAAGCTGGCTGAGGTTATTGCTCTAAATCTGCCGATTGACATCATTGCCACCAGCCATGGTGTGATCTGGCGTGACAATCCCGGCCAGATTATCGCAAAGTACGCCCAGTGGGCTGAAGACTATCAGGATAACCAGATCACCATTGTTTACGACACCATGTGGAATGGCACCAAGCTGATGGCCGAAAAAATCGCCGAAGGTATTGGCCTGGCCGACCAGGATGTCGTGGTCAAGATTTATAATATCGCCAAGACTGATATCAATGATGTTATAACTGATATCTTCCGTTCCAAGACTGTCGTTGTTGGTTCACCGACTATCACTCAGGGGATTATCCATTCTATCGCAGCCCTGATTACCATGATGAAGGGGCTTAAATTCAAAAATAAAAAGGCTGCTGCCTTTGGCTGTTATGGCTGGAGCGGTGAAGCAGTTAAGGTCCTCAATGGCATGCTGGCCGACGCTGGCTTTGAGATCATCGGGGAAGGCCAGAGGAATCTGTGGAACCCGGACAGCCAGGCCCAGGCAGACATCGTGGAATATGGTAAGACATTAGTTTGAAGTTAGAGTTTATAAGCAAAACCAAGCAAAAGGGCTGTCTAGAGAAGACGGCCCTTTTGCTTGATCAAGCTCACTTGCCAAAAAAAGCATGTCAAGCAAATAAAATAGAGCATTTATGCTTTGCCAGATCAGCTGAAAAGTTCCTCCAACTGGGCCAGTGCATTGTTGCAGATGATATCAAGTGCTTCAGGGGCCAGTTTTGAAGCTTGTCCGGTCCAGGTTTCGTAACCGCCATTTTGCAGAGCCAGCTTTGTGGGTATATAACCAACATAGTAGTTGCACATATGGGCTGTAAATGTGAAAGGGGCTGGTGAATTCTGTTTGATCTGCAGCTGGCCCTCAACAAAAGGTTCGCCGCCACAACAGACCAGGCCCAGGTCACCGATGCGCACCACCTGGATATCATAAGTGAACAGAAAATCTGGCTGATAGTGTTGCTGGACATCAAGGGTGGACATGGCATACCACCAGTCCCAGTCGATACAACCTTTGCTTTCATCCCACAGGGGCAGTGGCTGCTCTTCTAGGGTGCGGCGGGCTGCAGCCAGGCGCTCTTTTGCTAACTGGCGCATGGGCAAGGTCAGACGGCGGTTGCTGCAGGCCAGCACGGTATTTTCACTGATGATAGCTCTTTTGAGGGATTTTAAGGCTGTTTCAGTTAGCCCAGCAGCCATTTTTTTGTAATCACTGGGCGGGAAAGTGGGATTGCTGTAGTCATGATGATAGAGGTTGCCACAAAAGCCATTGGCTACCAAAGCGACACAAGCAGGACCTAATTCTGCTTCCATCTGCGCACACCAGGCCCCAGGCCAGTCAGATGAAACATAATTGTGTGGATAACCATGGCAGGGATGGCAGGAATGGTGCAGGAGCACAGCAATGTTTTCCAGCTTGCTGTTTATGAAAAGACAGACTCCAACCTCAGGGTCTTTGGGACCTTCGACATAGAGGATATTGGGATCATCGGCGCGCGGATGGGTCTTGGCGGTGCCATCGCGCATTATCACACGCCGGTTGAAAGAAAAACGGCCATCCAGGCTGCGGGACAGAGCCAGTTGGACTGGCTGCAGACCGGCCAAAGCCTGACCGACCAGGCTGATGACTTTTGCCACGACGAGAGGATGGTAGGCATCGTCACCGCCACGGGCAAAATCCCAGTCAGGGCCTTCTGGCAACAGCTGGTTTGTCTCTGTAACCATGAGATGGCCCAAAGAAGGTGCGGAGTGGTTTTGCGTGACATGGACTATTGTGTTTTCCGGCAAGATGCCGTAATGTCCAGCCAGTTCCTGTTTGATCTGGTCGCACCACTCGCGGGTGGCAGCCAGGAGATCCAGGGACAGGAAACAAATTTTCTTTGCACCATCATCTAAAACAAGAGCTTTGGCAAACAAGGGCTCCAGAACAAGCTGGGCTGGTCTGTTTCGGCCAATGTCGCCGGCTAACTGGGTGCCGGTCACAGGGGTAATATCAATTTTGGCGGCTCCGGCCAATAATTGATGATCAGTCTGCGGGTGGTTTTTCATGATCTTGCACCTCATAACACTTAAGTTTTTTACTGTCTGGATAAGATGATTATACTTGAATCAAGCTGCGTAAGCAGCGGCTGATATCACAAAAAAGACTGCCTTTTTCTAAAAGCAGCCTCTTTACTTGGAAAATATTCGTTTTTTCACCTATTCAGGAAAGCAGCAATTTTTCATCCGCCTCATCTGAACCGCTGATCTGGGAAAAGAGGGTCAGCACTTTTTCCACAGTCAGATCTTTTTTGGCTTGGTCTGCCACATCAATGATGATGCGGCCTTCATAAAGCATGATCAGGCGGTTGCCGTTGGCCAGGGCATCGCGCATATTGTGGGTGACCATCAGGGTCGAGAGTTGGTGTGAGCCGATGATCAGGTTGGTGATCTCCAGTACCTTGGCAGCAGTTTTGGGATCTAAGGCAGCGGTGTGTTCGTCCAGGAGCAGGAGCTGGGGCTTTTGCAAGGTGGCCATGAGCAAGGTCAGAGCCTGGCGCTGGCCACCAGATAAAAGGCCGACCTTGGTCGTCAAACGATCCTCCAGGCCTAGACCTAAGACTGCCAGTTGTTCTTTAAAAAGACCGCGCTCTTTGCTGGTGATACCCCACCTGAGGCCTCGCCTTTGGCCGCGGCGGTAGGCCAGGGCCAGATTCTCTTCAATGCCCATGCTGGCAGCGGTGCCCAGCATGGGGTCCTGGAAGACCCGGCCGATCAAGGCGGCTCTTTTGTATTCAGGCAGATTTGTCACATCGTTATGATTAATCAGGATCCTGCCCTGGTCGACCGGATAAGCACCGGCCACAGCATTAAGCATGGTGGACTTACCGGCGCCATTGCCGCCGATCACTGTGACAAAATCGCCTTCCTTGACTGTCAGGCTGAGACCTTTGAGGGCTGTCTTTTCATTGACTGTGCCGGGATTGAAGGTTTTACTGATGTTTTCCAGACGCAGCATGGCTGCCACCTCCTCTGCGCAGGCGCCAGCTGGCCAGTAGATTATCTTTCCAATACGGGATGGCCAGGAAGATGGCAACAATCAGGGCTGAGAGCAGTTTTAAGTAGTTGGGATCCAGGCGCAGCCAGAGCACGGTCTGGATGACTATATAATAGATCACGGCACCCAGGACCACACCAAGCAGCTTTAAGGCAAAATTGCGGAAGAGTTTTAAGAAAATAACTTCGCTGATTATGACTGCTGCCAGGCCGATCACAATGGCACCCCGGCCCATGCTGATATCGGCAAAACCCTGGTACTGGGCCAGCAGGCCACCGGACAGGGCAACTATGCCGTTAGAAAGCATCAGGCCGAGCATTTTATTCAGATCAGTGTTGATACCCTGGGCCCGGGCCATATTGAGATTGGCGCCGGTAGCCCGGATCGATGATCCCAGTTCAGTGCCAAAAAACCAGTAGAGCAGGCCAATCAGGACCAGGATGAAAACAGTCATGACAAAAAGCGGTGACCAGAAAAATGACCGCTCGCCCTTGGCTGTCTCCTGCAGGTAGCGTAAAGAAACCAATAGCTTATAGTTACTGACATTGATGGCCTGGTTGGCCTTGCCCATCACAGCCAGGTTGACTGACCACAGGCCCAGCTGGGTCAGGATACCGGCCAGGATAGCTGATATACCGCACAGGGTGTGGAAAAAGCCTGTCACCAGGCCGGCAGCCATGCCGGCTAAAAAAGCCAGGCCCAGGGCCAGGCTGACGGGAAAACCGCCTAGGAGCAGCATGACACAGACGGCCCCGCCCAGGCAAAAGGAGCCGTCGACAGTCAGGTCAGCGATATCCAGGATCTTATAGGTGATATAAACACCGATAGCCATCAGGCCCCAGATCAGGCCCTGGGCACTAGCCCCGGGCAGCTGGTTGACCAGATCCAATGGATTGAGCAGGAGTGCTGCTTGAAACAAAATAAAATTCATGGCTTCCTTTCGTCAGGTAATAAGCTCAATCGGCTATGGCAGCATAGCCCTCTGGCGGTGTGATACCAAGATCATGGCAGATCTCTTCATTGTAGAGCTTGGTGAAATTGGGCGCATACTCAATCGGCATCTGGCTGACATCAGCAGATTCAGCCAGGACCCTATAGGCCATCAGGCCGGTGGCATAGCCTAGGTCATAATAGTCAATCGATAAGGTGGCCACACCACAGCCCTGACAGATACCTTTTTCACCGGCTATGACCGGAATGCCGGCGGGCCGGCACAGGTTGTCAATGATCCCTGTGTTGGAGGCGACCGTGTTATCTGTCGGCACATAGATGACATCACTGGCGCTTATGGCGGTTGTTGTTACAGCAGCCAGGTCATTGGAGTCAGCAAAAGCAAAAAGCTGACAGCTGTAACCTAATTTTTCCAGTTCAGCCTTGACTGTCTCAACCTGGTAAACTGAATTAGCTTCAGCTGAACAGTAGAGCAGGCCGACTGACTGGGCGTCAGGGAAGAACTCCTTGACCATCTGGGCCTGCTCATCGAGCGGGGCCAGATCGGATGTACCGGAGACATTGCTGCCGGTTGTACCACTAAAACTCTTAATCCCTAAAGCGACACCATACTCGGTGATGGATGTACCCAGGATGGGGATATCTGCTGTGGCTGCTGCTGCAGCCTGCAGGGCTGGTGTGGCATTGGCCAGGATCAGGTCCACATTGGCAGCGACAAAGCCATTGGCAATTGTGGCGCAGGTGTTAGGATCACCTTGGGCGTTTTGTACATCAAAAGTAACCTTGTCACCCAGTTTTTCACTCAAGGCATCCTTAAAGCCTTGGGTGGCGGCATCCAGAGCCTGATGCTGCAATAACTGGGATATGCCCACTTGATAGGTTTTCTCCGGGCTGGCGGCCGGGCTGCAGGAAACAGCCAGAAGCAAAAGAGCCAGACACATGGCTATAAGGCTGATCTTTTTCATTTTCTTTCCCCCCTAAATTCTATCTCTAGCGATAGATGGCAATATTGTATGACCAGCCCAAATGATAGTCAAGCCGATAAGGCTAGCTAAAAAACAACGAAAAGCCACTAAATCAAGATCTGTGCAAAATATTCAGTCAGCGGGTGTGTTAAGATGACAAACAAATCGCTTATATTGGGCAAAGGAGTGTCTCTTCATGAAAAAAATCATCCTTGATACAGATATCGGGCCGGACTGTGACGATGCAGCCGCCCTGGCCCTGGCCCTGATCTATGCCCGCCAGGGCCTGGTCGATCTACTAGCTGTCATGCACTGCACCTCCAGCCCCTGGGGAGTCGGTGCCATCCGGGCCATCTGCGACTGGTATGACCTGGACCTGCCGGTTGGCACCCTAAAAGATAAGGATCTGCTCACCGGCCAGGCTAGCTATGAAACCTACAACAAACCTTTGGCACAAAGTATTGCGCCGGACAGACATCAGGCAGAAGATGCAAGCCGGCTCTATCGGCGGCTGCTTGCGGCCAGCCGGCCGGAAAGTGTGGAGCTGGTGGCGATCGGGCCCTGGCGCAATCTGGCCAATCTGCTCAGGTCCGGTCCAGATGAGATCAGCCCACTGGATGGCAGGCAGCTTGTCCTGGCTAAGGTCAGGCGTCTGACAGCCATGGCTGGTGCTTTTGCTGGTGAGGCTGGAGTTTACGGCAAAGACTATAACCAGGAGGCGGAATGGAATATCGCCATGGATATCCCCGCCGCCCGCTTTGTTATGGCAACCTGGCCCACATCAATCCTTTTTTGTGGCTTTGGGGCCGGCCTGCTGGTGCAAAGCGGCGGGGCCATGCAAAAGGGCTTGCCCTCCAACCATCCAGTCCGCCTGGCCTACCAATATCACAATCAGGGCCGGGACCGGGCCAGCTGGGATCTTTTGACAGTCATGCATGTGCTGGATGAAAGCCGGCTCGGTCTAGGCTGCAGTCCAGCCGGCCAGGTGACGATTGATGCAGCTGGAGTCAGTAGCTTTAAGGAAGCTGAGCCGGGCCGGCACGCCTTCTTAAAACTGGCCCGGCCTCCAGCCGGGCTGGGCCGCCAGCTGGACCAGATTTTACTATCCGGTGGCTAAATACCTAACCCAGCGCCACATCAAGGATCATCATGACGGTAAAGCCGGCCAGACAGCCAATGCTTGCCAGATCAGTTGAGCTGCCGCCTTCGCCTCTTTGCGCCTCGGGAATCAGTTCTTCCACCACCACATAGACCATGGCACCGGCAGCAAAAGCCAGGGCATAGGGCAGGACAGCCTGCATGGAGATAACCGCCAGGGCACCAAGCACACCAGCGATTGGCTCCACCACGCCCGAGAGCTGACCATAAAAGAAGGCTTTACCGCGGCTGAAGCCCTCTCGCCGTAAGGGTATGGACACTGCAGCTCCCTCAGGGAAATTCTGCATGCCGATACCGATGGCCAGGGCAACAGCTCCGGCCAGGCTGGCAGCTGGGATGCCAGCTGCCACAGCACCAAAAGCGACACCGACCGCCAGGCCCTCGGGGATATTATGCAAGGTGATGGCCAAAATAAGCAAAACGCTGCGTTCCCAGCTTGTCTTGATCCCTTCAGCTTGATTTTTTTCCAGGCCCAGGTGCAGGTGGGGCAGGAGCTTATCGACCAGCCATAAGAAAAGGCCGCCACCCAGAAAGCCGATTGCTGCTGTAGCCCAGGGGATCTGGCCCTGGCTGCGGGCCATATCCAGAGCTGGCTCCAATAAGGACCAAAAACTAGCTGCCAGCATGACACCGGCAGCAAAACCAAGCATCAGGTTGAGGACAGTTTTTTTGATGGTCTTAAAGAAAAAAACCAAAGCTGCCCCCAGGGCTGTGACAAAATAAGTGAACAAGGTACCAAGCAGGGCCTGAGTGACAGCAGGCAGACCAGAAAACCACACAATCATCTTGTTTCTCCTCTGTTTTTTTGTTATTTTACATCGGCTGCACCTGCCTGGTCCAGCCAACTGAGAAAAATATTAACGATTTGCGGATCAAACTGGCTGGCGGCATGGCTTTGCAACTCCTGCCGCGCAGCCTGGTCGGTCATTGCCTTGCGGTAGGGCCGGTCCTGGGTCATGGCATCATAGGCGTCAGCCACAGCCAGGATCCTGGCTGGTAAAGGGATATTGCTGCCACTCAGGCCATTGGGGTAACCCTTACCGTCCCATCTTTCATGATGGGCCAGAATATAGCCGGCTATTGCGCGCAGTTCCGGCACAGTACTGACGATCCGGCTGCCGATCTGGGGGTGCTTTTTTATCTCGTCCAGCTCAAGCCCGGTCAGGCGGCCGGGTTTTTGTAAGATCCGGTCATCTATGCCGATCTTACCTACATCATGCAGCAGGCTGAATACTTCCAGCTCGTCGAGCAACTCTTGTTTCAGGCCCAGTTTCAGGCCGATCTGGCGGCAAAAGTGGCCGATCCTGCTGCCATGCTCCTGGGTTTCCTGGCTTTTTTCGTTAAGAGAGCTGCGGATCGACTGCAGGACAGTGTTGCGGTAACTGTTGGCGTCAAGCAGCTTGGCCTTATTCATACCGTCTTCAGCAGATTTAAACAGCTGGGGCCAGTTCACAGGACTGGTCATCCTTGTGCTGTGGCCCAAAGAGATACTGAGTGAGATATTGCCTACCCGGGCCAGGCTGGTTTTTGCCTTGATATTTGCGCTGATCTGGTTCGCTTCTTCCTCACTGGTGCGGGGCAGTAAGATCAAAAATTCATCGCCGCCCCAGCGGGCAGCCAGATCAGCCTGGCGCAGGCTGCTGGCAATAATCTGGGCCACTCTGACCAGGGCCTTGTCGCCGGAGCCAGGTCCGAAGGCATCGTTAATCATTTTTAAGCCGTCCAGATCACCCATCAGCACGGTCAGGGGTAAAAAAGACTCTTTTTCCAGCTCCGGCAGGAGCTTTTCGATATAGCTGCGATTGTAAAGACCAGTCAAAAGATCATTGTCACTTAAAAAATCCAGCCGGGCTCTGGTTCTTTGTTCCTCACTCATGTCTTTAAAAACCAGAACCGAACCGATTGTACTGCCATCCTGGGCCTTGATCGGGGCAGCACTGAGCGAAACAGGATGGCTGGCACCATTTTTAGCCTGGAGCAGCAGAAAATCCTGACTTACTGGGCTGGCCTGGCTGGATAAACAAGCCAACAAGCCAGTTTTGGGCCAGGCCCTGCCCTCGCGATCGCAGACAAGCAAGACAGCAGTAAGGGGCTGGCCTCGGGCTGCCAGCTGGCTCCAGCCGGTCAGGTTTTCTGCGGCTGGGTTGAGCATTTCGATCCGGCCCTGGCTGTCAGTTGTGATCACGCCGTCGCTGATCGAAAGCAAGGTTACCTTGAGCTTTTCTCTTTCTGCAGCTAAAACCTGATCGGCTAACTGCCTTTGGCTGACATCATGATAGACAGCCACAACTTCGCCAGAGGGCAGGCGAAAGATAGTGTTTTCAAACCAGCGGATACCTAGACCTGCCTCATTGTAGACAGTGGCCGGATAAAAAGCTGACTGACCAGTTTGCCAGACCTTTTGCAGGACCGGCACAATACCAAAGCTGTCAACTCCAGGCCGTAAAGCAGCCAGCGAACGGCCAATGATTTGTTGTTGCTGCCAGTTCTCAAGCTGGCGGCAGGCTGGATTGGCGCTGCTGACAATATAATCAGAACTGCTCGCACCATCCCCCAAGACCTGATAAGTGATGATGGCAGAGGGGGAATGGTCGAAAATCAGCTGGGCCAGGGCCAGGCTGGCCGCCAGGGATTTTTGGTAGCTGGCCTCTATTTTTTGCAGTTCAGAGCGAGCTGCCTGAAAGCGCGGTGTTTCTTTAAAAAAAAGCACCAGACGATCCGGTTTGACCTGACCGGCAGAGACAACAAACCAGCGCCCCTGATAAGACAAGATGCCGGGCAGTTCCTGCACACCAGACTCAGGCAGCTGCTCTAGCTGGTCCAGCCAGATTGGCTGCAGTCCCAGATCAGCTGCCAAAAGCAGCCCGGACAGATCCTGCCCGGGCTGAGCAAATACTGTTTGGAATAGTTGATTCAGTTCGAGCAGTCGGTAATCTTTGGTTTGGGCTGGTTCGTATTTCACTGCCTGACAAAGACAAAAAGCCAAAGGCATCTCTTCTAAAATGTTTTGCCAGTTGTTCTCCATCAGGTCACCTTGCTGCGGTTTTATCGATATTTTGCAAAAACTCCAGCAAAACAATGGCATGGTTGATTCTGGGGTCCCTGGCTGCATAAAGCAGGGTGACCGGCTCTTTCTGGGCCAGTTCGATAATCTGGTCCAGGGCCGCTTCCTTTTGCGGGTCCGTGGCCAGCTCATGCCTGTATTGCTGAGAGAATTCAGGGAAATTACCGCTTTTATGACCGAACCAGGTACGCAGCTGAGGGCTGGGGGCAGCATCTTTAAGCCAAAGGTCCAGCTGGGCTTTTGCCTTGCTGACCCCACGCGGCCAGAGCCGGTCAACCAGGATTCTTTTGCCGTCGCTGGGCGCAGCTGCATCATAGATCCGTTTTATCTGTAAATTCATGTAAATCACCAACTTACATTATTCTTCGGCGGACGCGAAAATCACACTGCAATCATTTATAATAATTATAGCAGATCCGCCTGCAAGTGGTCTTTTATTTTAATTAGTGCTAAGCTATTTTTGTCAATAATTTACGGAGTTTGTTTGAAATCTCAGGATTTTTAGCAACAGCGCAGATCTGTTCATGCGCCAAAATAAATCAGAGGAGGGACCTAGATGCTAAAAAAACATCTCTTGCTGTTCTTGCTGCTGGTCAGCTTTATCCTGGCCTGGCCGGCCCTGACCAGTGCAACTGCCAATACAGTTCATATAATTAATATTTCTGGTGAAATAACACCGGCCATGTCAGCCTTCTTAATAGATAGCCTGGCCGAGGCGGAAAGTAGCGGAGCTAGTGCTGTGCTTTTACAAGTCAGCACTCTGGGCGGCCGGGTAGATGCAGCCCTGGCCATGCGTGATGCCATCCTCAACTGCAAAGTCCCCCTGGCCGTTTATGTTGAAAATAGGGCCATCTCAGCCGGTGCCCTGATCACCCTAGCCGCCGAAAAAATTGTCATGGCACCAGGCAGCCAGGTAGGTGCAGCCGAACCAGTGCCCAATGAAGCAAAGGCGCGTGCCTTTGTTAGTGGTGAATTCCAGTCAACCGCTGAAAAAAGAGGACGCGACCCGCAAGTTGCCATGGCTATGGTGGATGCTGCAATTGAAATTGAAGGACTGGTGGGCAAAGATGCCATCCTCAGCTTGACAGCTGAAGAGGCCTCGCGTACAGGCTATGCTGACTACCTAGCTGGCAGCCAGGCCGACGCCCTAACCGCCCTGGGCTGGAATAAACTGGAAATTATTGCAGTCAAGCCTGATTTTAAGATTAAAATAGCCCAGTTCCTGACTAGCTCTGAAGTAGCGGCTATCTTGTTAATTATCGCCATGATCGCCTTTGTGGCAGAACTTTTTATACCCGGTTTCGGGGCAGCCGGATTTTTGAGTATATTTTGTTTTATTTTATACTTTGCCGGCAGTTTCCTGGCCGGTCACACCCAGTGGTGGACAGCCCTGATTTTCCTGGCCGGCCTGATCCTGGTCGGGATTGAGCTATTTGTGCCGGGCTTTGGCGTCTTTGGTATCAGCGGTATGGTGGCCCTGGTCCTGGCTATCATCCTGGCCGCACCCAGCCTGCAGCAGGGCGTTTTCTTGCTGGCTGTGGCTCTTATAGCTGTGGCGATCGCCCTGCCTGTCTTTATTAAATTCTTTGGCAGCAGCCGCCTTTTTAACCGGCTGGTCCTGGCAACAACCGAGCAACCGGAACTGGGTTATACCCACATCACTGCCAGCAAGACTGACCTGGTCGGTAAAAGCGGCCGGGCCATCACACCTTTGCGCCCGGTCGGCAGCATTGAGATCGGCAGCATGCGCCTGGATGCCATGGCCCAGGGCAGCTTTATCGACCAGGGGACAAGTGTCCAGGTCATCCAGGTGGCAGGTAGCAAGATTATAGTGGCAGCCCAGGCTGAGGGGGAGGAAAGATCATGAAAGCAATGCCGCTTGGCCTTTGTACAACGGACTTGGCCCCCCGGCCGCCCCGGCAGCTCCTGGGTCAGATTAAAGAATATGGTTTTAGCCTGGTCCAGTTCAGTTTCGCTTCGATCGGGGAAGATGAGCTGCCAGCCAAAATAACACCTAACCTGATCAATGCTATAAAAACAGCCTTAGTGGAGCAGCAGCTGGAGCTGGTTGCCATCAATGCCACCTTCAACCTGATCCACCCTGACCCGGCTAGCCGCGAAGAGGGCTTTTCCCGCTTCCCGCTCCTGGCTGAAACAGCTGCCCGGCTGGGCTGCCCGGTCCTTTCTTTATGCACCGGCACCAATGATCCAACTGACATGTGGCGTTATCATCCAGCCAACAGCAAGGAGGAGTCCTGGCAGCTGCTGGAGGAGGGCCTGGCTCGCCTCCTGCCCTGGGCCAAGCGCTATGATCTGACTTTAGGCATAGAACCAGAAGCGGCCAATGTTGCCAGCACAGCCTGGCTGGCCCGCCGCCTGCTGGACAAGCTAGGCTCAGACCGCCTCAAAATAATCATGGACTGCGCCAATTTATTCGCAGCGGGTTCGGCCTGGCCAGAAAAAGTGGCGGGCGTTCTGAGCGAAGCCTTCACTTTATTGGGCAAAGATATTGTCCTGGCCCATGGCAAGGATATTAAGGCCGGACCAGGAATTACTTTCACCTCACCTGGCCAGGGTATCATCGATTATGAACTTTTTTTGGATCTGCTTGGCCAAAATAGCTACCAGGGGCCCATGCTTTTGCATGGTATAAGTGAGGAAAGCCAGATCCCGGCCTGCCGGGATTTTATGAAAGAGCAGATAGCCAAATCAGATTATTACAAGCTGCCGGATGTTTAGCCTGGATCAGCTCGCGCTGGTAAAGGGGTTATTTCAGGTGTGCCTAGATAATGGAAGCTGCATTATACTTCAAGCATATTCACCTCTTTGCCTTCACCTGCAAAGTCAAACAAGACTGTCTTAATTTCAAAAGGAGATAGAGTTGTCTCATATGGCAGGGAACCCAGTAGTGAAAACTTGATCTCAGCCACCTTTCCTTCATATTCAACCATACGCAGTATAGTGCCGTTGCCATCTTCTGCTTCTTTGATGGCTGTTACCAGTACAGCGCTGCCAGTAACTTCCAGGCCAGTAAACCTTGCTGGTAAAGCACCGGCATGGTTGGCTTCGCAGATAATGACGGGTGGATTGTTAAAATGTGTTGCCCAAGCAGTTACTGCAGCATTATTAATCTTTGCATTATAAACACGGATCCGTCCTGTGCTGATACCTTGTCCCATATATGGATAATCAGCATTATTATCAAGCGGCTCAGTACGTAGATCACCATAGATTGGACTTCTTAGCAAAGTCAAGCGCAGGTTTTTAGCTTGAGTATCATAAGCGAAGATCCCATCCAGTAAAAGTGTTACCCAGCCATTTTTACTTTGCCATTTCAGCCATTCTCCCACGGGATATTCTCTGCCATCACAAGCACGTTCCAGTGAGCCATAGGGTATTGCTGCCCTAATGCTGTTGGGGATGATCTCAGCTTCAAAGACTAATTTTAATACTTTATGGCTTTCATTCCAGTTGACTTCATAGCGGTAATCGATGTATTCATTGTGCTGATAGCTTGTGATGTATTCATGAAACAGGGAGTTGTTATACTGCCAAGTCCGTTTTACAGTTGTAAACAAAGCACCTTTTTCAACGGTTGCTGCATTTGTCAAAACAAAATCGCCAGCCGCCTTGCCATAGCCTGCCCTGGTGTTAAAACACCAGGTATCACCTGCATCATGATACACCCTGGGTCTAAATGGTGCTGTGATATCTGTTTTGCTGTATTCTTTCGAAACAGATTTGTGTGTTTGGCGAACTGCATAAACATTATAGCCCAGGGCTGGAATATCAGCGGCAAAAGCAAATCTGGTCCGAAAGCCGGGTATGACGGATTTTTCCAGAACAATTTGTGTTTTGATAATATTGCCTTTTGCATCAACCAGCTCAATACCGCCTTTATACCAGGGAAACTCCCAAGCCCATTGCACTTCGCCTTCGATAATTCCCGCATAGGGTGTGGTGTTTAAATTGAAGATGCATAAGTTCCACGGACTGTCTTCATTGTTGCCCAGCATATTGACCTTTTTCACAATTGACTGTAGGGAAAAATGTGTTATTTCATTGGCGGTCTGGATGGATCTGCCATGCAGATTGCGGGCATCTACAAAGGCTTCTTTAATAGAAGCGCCGCCCAGAATATCATGGAATTGGTTGAACATAATATCGGCCCAGCATTTTTGCAGTATTGCCAGGGGATAGCTGCGCTGACAGAATATTTTTGCCAAGATTGCAGCTTTTTCTGCATTCATCAAGCTGTATTCGCCCCGGCGGTTATTGTTTTTAACTTCTGGATGATTGGAAAAAGGACCATAGTAGCGCGTCTGTAATTCTCCTTGCAAGGATGGCAGCAGCTTACCCTCTTGCGCAGAAAAGAAGCTGTCAACTCTAGCGAAGCAAATCTTATATCCCTCAGCTTTTGCTTTTTCAGCTTGAATAGCCTGGATAGTTGCTTTTGTAGGCGCGCCCCCGTGATTGGTCACGCCATAAACAAGCATTAAATCATGTTTTGCTGCTAAGAGAGATGGTTTTATTTCATTAATACTGCTGCTGATGTCTGGTGGATAAGCTTCTCCTCCAGCCAGACCGCCCGAACGAAAAGCCAGCACTTTACTTCCGTCAGGCGAACACCACTGAAAAAGCTCGCTTTCTAAATCCATTTCATTGTTAGCCGGGCGGGAAAAAACATAGTATTCCAGTTCGCATTTTTGCATTATCTGGGGAATCATGGCACTGTGGCCAAAGCTGTCTATATTGAAAACAGTCCGAGCCTTTTTATTAAAATGTTCCATCAGATAGCGCTGCCCATATAGGCCTTGTCTGACCAGGCTCTCTCCATGCACTGCATTACAATCAGGCTGTAACCACCAGCCTTCTGCTTTAATATCCCAGCGTCCTTCTTTAACACGTTCTTTTATTTCAGCGAACATGTCCGTGTCTGTTTGGCGAATCCATTCAAAGACCGGTGCTGTGCCAAAACTGTAAATAAAATCGCCATCTTCTTTCATCCTGTCCAATGCTGCCCGAAAAGTTGAGCGGATGGAAGCCATGGCTTCATCCCAGGTCCATAACCAGACGGGATCAAAATGGGTGTTACCAATCATAAATAGAGTATTCATATCTGCCTCTTTCCTAATATTTTAACCGGTCAGAAAAATTATCACGATTCTGAGTCTGGTCAGTTTACAGTGCCTGGGTCTAAGAGCTCAAACTTTTGCTGCACTGCTGCTACGCTACTTTTTGGTTACCAAGCTTGCAGAGCTGCTTTAAGGCCCTTGGCCTAGCCTTAAGCTGCATTATAGCTAGTCTGGCTAAAGCAAATAGATCTTTTCGCGGGGCAGGTATTGTTCCAGCAGGGCCAGATGGCGCTGGCTGGTGCTAAGACGCAGTTTTTCCGGATAGCTGATCACGCCAGC
>CAZZGG010000015.1:0-38855 GCA_964654125.1 uncultured Oscillospiraceae bacterium | reverse complement strand
CCATAAAAGAAGAGCAGGAATTCAATCGAAAATTATGTGGTAATTCCTATAACACTGAATATCTTGAGTATGTATGCGTAAATGAGATTGGCGAAAGATTAAGGCCTGGTTATATAACTGGAACCTTTCCCAAAATATTAGAAGAGTATGGTATGCGAAGAATATGCTTTCATGATCTTAGACACAGCTGCGCCAGCTTACTATTAGCTAACAATGTTCCAATGAAACAAATCCAAGATTGGCTTGGCTGGGACACAGTGATTTTTCAACAACAGCAAATATCTATGCCCATCTTGATTATAGCTCGAAAATTTCATCAGCACAGGCAATGGTTGAAGGTTTAAACCTTGGAATATTTGCAGATAAGGGAAATGTGGGTGAAGAAAATCCTCAGGAGATTGTATCTATATAAAAGAAAAAACGACCTTCCTTGGCACAGGAAAATCGTTAAATTCTGGCGGAGGGTCAGGGATTTGAACCCTGGATACCCGTTAAATAGGGTATTCTGGTTTTCGAGACCAGCTCCTTCAGCCGCTCGGACAACCCTCCAATATTTTTTTAAACATCAGTCCTCAGATATTCTCTGGAAATTGGAGAGAACTGATGGAGAGAACTACACACAAATTTCAGTTTTCAAAACACCACAAACCCTATTGTATCAAGGTTTTAAAGGTATATAGTTCCAAATTCATCCTTTTATTTCGAGTTTCGCACCTTCGACCTCTCGGACAACCCTCCGTGTTATTGCTGCCATGAGCTGATTGGAATTATACGCAAGCTGGCAGGTCAAGTCAATCTTAGATCGGCTGCAGGTTTTTTAGTTCGCTGCGGGAAACCGCTCCTTTTTTGGCCAGGCAGAAATCTAGAAAAGAAGCACTGGTCTGGATAGCATCATCATCAAGCAACAGACCGACTGGCCCGCTGGTACTGGCCCTTTTCACTGCATCCTCAACTCGCCGGTGCGGGACCGTCAAGCTGGCCGGATTAATCCCTTTACCAGCATAATATTCTGGTTTGCGCTGCGGGTCACTGGTAGCTGACTCATAATAAACAGCAAACTGGGTCTGCCTTTTATCATCAGCAATACAAAAACCCGGGAAATAAATTAGCAGAGTGTTCTCATCCCAATGCTCGGCTGCCTCAACCAGACCGGCATAGCGAAAATAAAAATGCGACTTAGTCTTGTTGCCTTGGCAGTGGCTGCCAATGGTGGCAGCTAGGATCCACTGGAAGAACTCAGCCTTTTCTTTTTTGCGCAGGCTGGTCCAGACCGCATGACCGCTGTCCGGAGCGCCAAAAACCAGATAGATAACCTGGAAATAATCGTTGATGACCCGATCAGGCAAATACTGATCATTAATGATTTTTTTCAGGAGACTTGCTTGATCGGCCACTACTGTGTTTTGTAAAACTTGCTGGAACTGCTCTTTGCTGATCTGGGGTAAATCTGTCTTGCTCCTGATAAAAAGCCGGCTGAGCAAGGCACTGCCCAGAGGCAGATCAAGCTCAACGGCGTAATGGTTGATGAAATCTGGCCAGCTGATGGCCAACCTTTCCAGGCTTTTCAAAATTAGCTCTGGCAAGTTTTTAGCAGCCGGATCAGCCAGCTCACTGATCATAGGCGAGCTTAATAAAAGTCCGGCATCAGTCTTTTGCCTGATCGCTAAAATACTAGTCAGATCAGCCAGGCCCTTGGCCACGGCCCGGTTGGGATAACAGCTCTGCATGACTGCCCAGCCATAACTGTAAAGGGAAGGGCAGGCCCGTTCTCGCAGCAATAAAAACAGCTTGGCCAGATAATCAGGCTTGTTTTTGGCATCTGCCTCCGCCAGCAAGGGGAAAACCAGGCGCAGGTCCCGGCTGGATAAACGGCGGGCTAGCTCACTCAAAGGCCGGCCGGCTGGTGTCGTCTCAATAATAATAGCTAGCTGCTCTTTAGCCTCAGGCTGGGCTGCAGCCAAAAGCTCATGCGGCAAAGGCATTCTGGCCTTGATCCTGGCCTGGCTGTCCTGTAGGCGCTTGTAGGCTGGTTTATCTATGATGTGATCTGCTTTTTTCATGAGCCGTAATCAATACTGCGTGAGATAGCTCCGGGCAGAGCATCAACAGCATCTTGTATCTCAGCTGCTGTCTGGGCCAGCCGGGCCACAATATCAGCCAGGCTTTCATCAAAGCTGAGCAAGGTCTTATGCACATAGGCTGCAGACTCCTGGGAAAACTGGTCCAGTGACCGGTTAAGCGAGCTGCTCAGTTGCTGCATCTGCTTGCCAATCCCGGCAGTATTACTGGCTACTGTTTCAGTTTCACTCCTGATTTCAGCCAGCATCTTGTCCAGTGACGCGCCTAGGCGGTCAGCAAAATCATTGCTGAGAGCCAGCAGCGATTCTTGTTGTTTTTCAACGGCAAAGCCCTGCTCCGCTGCAGTCACCCGTACATCCTGGGTCAGCCGGATAGCCTGCTGGGTTGTCTCACTGAGCTGCTGGGTCGATTCTTTCATTTTCTGGCTGAACTCAGTCAAAGACAAGGCCAGACTCTCCTCGCTGCCAGCAAAAAGCCCGGTTAAGCGATCCGAAACCACTGCCAGTTTTTCCATCTGCTGGCTGACAGTCTTGTTGTCGCCAGCCAGATCGGCCTGGACCTGACCCAGCTGCTCTAAGCTTAAAGCCACCTGCTGCTGCAGTCCCTCTGACTGCTGGTTGACATTATCTAAAGAACGCAAAGCGACATCAACATAATTTTTCACATCAGCCATCAGGGAGGCCATCTGGCTGATCTCTTTATTGATCGGTTGCATATGTGCTGCCAGCTGGCTGGAAAGCGCCTTGGCAAACTGGCTGGCCAGATCCTCCATGCCCTCTTCCTGGCGCCGGGTCAATTCCTGGGCCAGGTCAGTTAGAGCACTGGTTGACTGCTGTAAAGATGGAGCCACACTTTCTGTTAAAACCTGCTCCACACTGCGCCGGATCCCGTCAGCCATGTCGCTTTCGGCCAGGCGTGCGGCAACTTGGGTAAAGTTTTCCAGTTTTTCTTGCATTTTATTATCATATTCCAGATAAGAATCGACCAGGGCGGCAATGCCTGTCTGTTCGCCAAAAACTGGCAGATGGCGGGCCAGACCATGCTGGAGCAGTACCAATTGTTCCTCAAGCTTGATACTCTGCTGGCGGGCTGCAGCTGCTAGGGGCAGGGCAACCAATAAGGCTATAAAAAGCGGTGCCAAGATCAGGATCAAGCCCAGGGCTGGGTCAAGCAGGGGCAGGGCGATCTGGACCAAAAGAGCAATCAGAGTCGCTAAAAATCCGGAAGCCAGCAGCCGGGCAGCCGGACGGAAACTAAGCGCAGACCGTTTGGCCAGGCTGAGGAAAGCTGACAGGGGTAAGGCTGTCCTGGGTTCAGGCAGCCAGCGGCCCTGGTAAAGATTCTTGCTGTCTTCTTTGATCTGGATCACAGCCTGGTCCAGCCGGTTGGCAAAATGCCGTTTGATCAACTCCTGGACAGTGGTCCAGTTGGCCATATTGCGCTCGCTCAGATTGGCAATATCCTCACTCAGGCGTGTGAGGGGTTTTGTGGTGGCATATTCAATGCGCAGGATCAAAAGGCGGCTGAGCAGGGCCAGCAGGATAATGATCAGGGGCACAGCCAGTGAAAAAAGCCAGTGCAGGATATGCAGGTCAACCAGATCAATCATAAGCAGGGCCATATTATGTCTCCTCTCCGGATTATGAATTAAGTGCCAGGAGTTCGTCTAAAACAAAATCCCCATCTTTACGTACCAAGCGATTATCAAAATAGATCTCCCCACCACCAAACTCAGGCCGCTGGATAGAGACCAGATCCCAATGGATGGCTGACTGGTTGCCATTGTCAGCATCAGCATAACAAGAACCAGGCGTCAGGTGGAAAGAGCCGGCAATCTTTTCATCAAAGAGGGTATTTAAGGCCGGTTGCCTGATTTTGCTGTTGAAGCCCAGGGCGAATTCACCCAGGCGGCGGGCCCCCTCATCTGTAGCTAGGATCTCATTTAGTTTTTGGCTGTTTGCTCCGGCCTCGGCCCGGCTGATCACGCCATTGGTAAACTCCAGCTTGACATCTGTGAACATGGTTCCCCAATATAAAGAAGGCGTATTGAAGCTGATATAGCCATTGGCTGAATCAAGTACAGGTGCAGTAAAACATTCGCCGTCCGGCAGATTATATTCGCCACAACAGGGCACAGCTGGGATGTTTTTAATCGAAAAACTCAGGTCAGTGCCCGGCCCTTTTAGTGTGACTAAATCAGTCTGTTCCATCAGCTTGACCAGCGGTGCCGCCTGGCGGGCCATCTGGGCGTAATCAAGTGTAGAGGCAGCCAGGACATAATCAAAGTAAGACTCATAGGACAGGCCTGCCCGCTGGGCCCGGGCTGGAGTGGGGTATTCAAAAAGCACCCAGCGCCGCTGGTTGATCAAAAGATCCTTAAAGGGCCTGGCTTGACTGGCCACCAGTTGCTGGACAGCCGGATCAATCTGGCTGAGTTCAGCATCATTACTGTAGGCCCTGATCACAATTTCGCCGGCCAACTTTTCAAAAAGACGCAGATTGACAGCAGTCTTATCCTCTAAAAATGCAGCTGTCTGGCCGCCATCGGCCGGATCATAAAGCTCCAGTAGATGACGGCTTATTTCATTGTCGGTCAGATCAACTCGGGCTAAAACACCTCTTTTTCTGGCGGCCTTCAAGATGCTCATCACCAAAGGCTTGGCAGACAGGTCAGCAGCGATGCTGAAAAATTCACCTTTTTCCAGTCGCATGGAATGGTCCAGCATCAGTTCGGCCAAACTGGCCAGGCGTGGATCGTGCATAAAGGCCTCCTAGAAAACAATTCTTAAGGCTTATTATAGCAGATCCCAGCCGGACTTAAGTCTTCTTATGTCTTGCTAGTGTCCAAAGATTTGGCCTGGGTGTCGGGACAGATTTTACGAGCCAAGCCGGTCAGAACTCTGCCTGGGCCAAATTCTAAAAAGGTGTCAGCTCCAGCAGCCTGCATGTTGCGGATGGTCTCATGCCAGAGGACCGGACTGCACAGTTGTCTGGCCAGATAATCCGGCCAGTCCAGATCGACGGGCAGGGGCTGGGCATTGATATTGCTGTACAAGCTAGCCTGGGGCTGGCGAAAAGACAGGCTGGAGGCAGCTTCCTTTAAGCCGTGGGCCGCTTCAGCCATAAAAGGAGTATGGAAGGCGGCACTGACCTGCAGTGGCACAACCCGCCTGGCCCCGGCCTGAATTAGCTTATCGGTCAGAGCCGGCATGAACTCGGCCAGGCCCGAGACAACCAGCTGGCCTGGTGCATTAAAATTGGCAGGAAAAACCTTGTCCTGCCAGGGCTTTTCACACAAGATAGCGCAAATCACCTCGTCAGCCAAGCCCAGCACGGCCAGCATTTGTCCCTGGCTAGCCCTAGCTGCCTTAGCCATATATTTGGCCCTTGCCTGAACCAGCCAGAATAGATCCAGCAGATCGAGTACACCGGCAGCGGCCAGGCTGCTGTATTCGCCCAGCGAAAACCCAGCCAGGCCGGCCAGCTGGTCCGGTTGCCTGGCCTTGGCCCAGCTTTGCCAAAGCGCCAGGCTGAATGTGACAATAGCCGGCTGGGCAAAGTCGGTCTGGCCCAGCTGGTCCAGTGAAAGTTTTAGGACATCAAAGCCAAAAACCTGCCTGGCCAGATCATAAACCTGGCGGGCGGCCGGCTCTGTCTGGTAGAGCTGCCGGCCCATATTTTCATAGTGAGATCCCTGACCGGAAAAAGTTAATGCAATCATTGTGCTCCTTTTGGCCGGCTTGACAGCCGGGCTGAGATAGCTTATTCTTTGATCGTCAAACTATTTGATAAGCTAACAATAATTCAAAGATAGCCTATCAAACCAGAAAAAGCAAGACAAGCCGGAGGAAGCACATGAGCAAGATGAAAATAAGCGGCACAGGCAGTTATCTGCCGGAACTGGTTGTTACCAACCAGATGCTGGCCGGTATTGTCGACACAAGTGATGAATGGATCGTCAGCCGCACTGGTATCAGCAAAAGGCATTTATCTAGTGGTGAGTCAACCTGGTACATGGCTGTGGAGGCAGCCAAAAAAGCCCTGGCTGAAGCAGCTGTTCCAGCTGATCAGCTGGATATTATCATTGTCTCAACCTGCACCCCGGATTATTTTTTACCGGCCACATCCTGTATCGTCCAGGCAGAACTGGGTGCTGATAATGCCTTTTGTTACGATATCAATGCTGCCTGCAGCAGCTTTGTCTTTGGCCTGGATCTGGCTAACCGTTATTTGGCAGATCCAGCCATAAAGCACATTTTGCTGGTTGCCAGTGAAAATATCAGTAAACTGGTCGATTACAGCGACCGTTCCACCTGTGTTCTTTTTGGTGACGGAGCCAGTGCCATGGTCCTGAGCCGGGCCGGTGCCGCTGATACAAGCTGCCTTTTGGCCAGCAAGCTGGGTTCAGAGGGTAAAAATGGCCAGGTCCTGGTCAGCCGGGCTCTCAAAGTGGACCATCCATTCCTGGCTCAAACTGCCAACTGGCCGGACCGCTTTCCTGACCATCCCGACCACACCTTAAGAATGCAAGGCCAGGAGGTCTTCAAATTTGCTGTGCGTGTCCTGGCCGATTCAGTGCTGGAAGCTGCTCAAAAAGCGTCTGTTGATATAAACCAGCTGCGCTACATCATTCCCCACCAGGCCAATTCCCGGATCGTGGACGCTGCTGTGCGGCGCATGGGAGCCGATCCAGAGCAGGTGGTATCCCGTCTGGCCGTTTTTGGCAATACATCCTCAGCCAGTATCCCGATCTGCTTCGATGAACTGGTCCGTAGCGGCCAGCTGCAGCGGGGCGAAAAAGTGGCTGTTTGTGGCTTTGGGGCCGGACTCACTTATGGTGCCGCCATCCTGGTCTACTAACTTAGGGAGGTTTGACTATGCAAGATAATAATTTTTGCCAGCTTTTGGGACTGGACTTTCCAGTCTTGCAGGGGGGCATGGCCTGGGTGGCCGATGCCTGCCTGGCAGCCGCGGTCTCAAACGCCGGAGGCCTGGGCCTGGTTGGGGCCGGTTCCATGGATGCGGCACTGCTACGCCAGGAAATCCGCCTGACCCGGGCCAGGACTGACCGGCCCTTTGGCGTCAACATCATGCTGATGAACCCGCATGCTCCTGAGCTGGCCCAACTTATCATTGAAGAAGAAGTGCCGGTTGTTACTACAGGTGCCGGCTCTCCAGGCAAGTTCATGCCCCAGTGGCTGGCAGCCGGCATCAAGGTCATACCTGTAGTGGCTTCAGTCGCCTATGCCAGGCGTATGGAAAACCTGGGAGCAGCAGCAGTTGTAGCTGAAGGGACAGAAGCCGGCGGGCATATCGGGGAGGCCACCACCATGGTGCTGGTGCCCCAGGTGGCAGATGCTGTCAGTATTCCTGTGATAGCTGCTGGCGGGATTGCCGACGGCAGGGGCGTGGCGGCCGCTTTCATGCTGGGGGCCAGTGCTGTCCAGCTGGGGACCAGGTTTTTAGTCAGTCACGAATGTAATATTCATGAAAATTATAAACAGCTGGTGCTGAAAGCCCGTGATATTGATACCCAGGTGACAGGCCGCAGTGGCGGCCATCCGGTGCGGGCCTTAAAAAATAAGTTGGCCCGGCGTTTGCTGGAGATGGAAAAGGAGGGTGCCACATTTGAGCAAATCGAAGCGGTCACGGTGGGCTCTTTGCAAAAGGCGGTCCGCCAAGGTGACCTTGAGGAAGGTTCCTTTATGGCCGGCCAGTCAGCCGGACTGGTCAGGCAGGGCCAGACAGCTGAGCAAATCGTCCACTCTTTATTTAGTGAGGCAGCCCTGCTCCTGGGCAGCAATCTGCCTGTTGTCATACCTGGCCTGCAAAAAACACAAAAAGAAGGAGTAAAAACCATATGACTGCTCTTGTTACAGGTGCCTCGCGCGGCCTGGGTGCCGCTATCGCTGTGAAACTGGCCCAGGCCGGCCTGGCGGTGGCTGTGGTCTACCGCCAGAAGGAAGAAAAAGCGGCTGAAGTTGTCGCCGCCTGCCGCCAGCATGCTGCAGCCTTAAGCTTCCAGGCTGATATTGCCGATGAAGAGGCCTGCCGCCAACTGGTGGTCAGTGTCACAGAGCAGCTGGGACCGGTCAGTGTCCTGGTCAACAATGCCGGCAGTAACCAGGATGGTCTTTGCCTGCGCATGCGCTATGACCAGTTCAGCCAGGTCCTGGCTACCAACTTGACCGGCAGCTTTATCATGAGCCGCCAGGTGCTGCCGGCCATGCTCAAGGCCCGTCAGGGCCGCATCATCAATATGTCATCGGTGGCTGGCCTTTACGGTAATGCCGGCCAGGTCAACTACTCCGCAGCCAAGGCCGGGTTGATCGGTCTGACCAAGTCCCTGGCCAAGGAAGTCGGCTCACGCCAGATCACGGTCAATGCTGTGGCGCCTGGTTTTATCGAAACAGACATGACAGCCGCCTTACCGGAAAAAATCAAACAGCAGGCCAAAAGCGCCATCGGCCTGGGCAGGTTCGGCCAGGCGGAAGAGGTGGCTGAACTGGTTGCTTTTTTAGCCTCACCGGCTGCAGCTTACATAACAGGCCAGGTGATAGAGATATCAGGAGGACTTGTTTTGTGAATAAGCCAGGCCAAAGAAAAAGTTTGCCGGGCCGGCGGGTTGTAGTAACCGGCACTGGTGTGACCTGTGCCCTGGGCCAGGATAGCCAGACCTTCTGGCAAAACCTGCTGGCAGGGCAGCTGGGAATCAGCAAGCTTGATGAGGAACTGGCAGCCGGCACCAAGATTAATCTGGCAGCCCAGCACAAGGACTTTGATCCCTTGGACCATTTGGAAAAAAAAGAGGCGCGCCGGTTGGATCGCAACTGCCATTTTGCGGTGGCGGCAGCAGCTGAAGCTGTGGCGCAAAGCGGGCTGGATTTTAGTAAACTAGATCCTTATGCCAGTGGAGTCATCATTGGCAGTGGGGTTGGCGGCATAGAGACCATGGCTGCTGAATATAATAAGCTTTATTTGGGCGGTGGTCCTGAACGGATCTCTCCCTTCTTCATACCCATGATGATCGCCAATATGGCAGCCGCCCAGGTCTCCATGATCTATGGACTCAAGGGCAGCAACCACTGTGTCACTACTGCCTGCGCCTCCGGAACCCATGCCCTGGGTGAGGCCTTCCGAGCCATCAAGTATGGTTTGCTCGACATTTGTCTAGCTGGTGGTGCAGAAGCCCCGATCACCCCGATCAGCCTGGCTGGTTTTGCCAATATGAAGGCACTCAGCCGGGCTGCCGACCCGGCTCAGGCATCTTTGCCCTTTGACAAGCGTCGGGAAGGTTTTGTCATCGCCGAAGGAGCCGGGATACTGGTCCTGGAAAGCCTCGAACATGCTAGCAGGCGTGGTGCCAGTATCATCTGCGAATTAGCCGGCTATGGCACCACAGCAGATGCCTTCCACATCACCAGCCCTGATCCCAGTGGCCAGGGTGCTGCCATGGCCATGCGCCAGGCAGTTTTTGAAGCTGGGCTAGTGCCCCAGGAGATTGATTACATCAATGCCCATGGCACCGGCACCCCGCTTAATGACAAATATGAGACTTTGGCGATTAAAGAGCTTTTGGGCGAAAAAGCTAAAGCCGTCAAGATCAGCTCCACGAAATCTATGACAGGGCATCTGCTGGGAGCAGCCGGTGCAGTTGAAGCGGTGGCTACAGCCCTGGCCCTGCAAAGCGGCCAGGTACCGCCCACGATTGGGCTTGACCAGCCCGACCCTGATTGTGATCTTGACTACACACCGCACCAAGCAGTCCGCCTGCCGCTGCAGGCAGCCCTGACCAATTCACTGGGCTTTGGCGGTCATAACGGCAGTTTATGCCTCTTAAGGTGGAATGAAAATGCAAACAAGTGACATGCTGGAACTGATGCGCCAGATGCAGATTAGCGGCATTAAGGTATTGGAATACGAAGCAGATAATCAGCGCCTGCGCCTGGAAAAGGCTGAGGCCAATCAGCTGCAGGACTCCGTTTTGCCCCAGTCCCCTGCAGCAACAAGTAATCTAGCTGATCCTGCGCCAGGGGACCATATCATCAAGTCGCCGGTGGTCGGGGTATTTTATGCTGCACCAGCTCCCGGCAGTGAACCATTTGTCCAGCCGGGCAGTAAGATTTTGCCAGGTGACACGGTCTGCATCATTGAAGCTATGAAGCTGATGAACGAAGTCAGCTCCAGCATCAAAGGTGAGATTAAGCAGATTTTTGTCCAGGACGGTCAGCGGGTTGAATATGGTCAGCCCTTGATCAGCATAAAAGGAGACGACAATGATATTGAAGCAGGCTGAGATAAAAAATATTATCCCCCATCGCGAACCATTCTTACTGATCGATGAAGTGCTTGAGCTGGACCAGGCAAGAGTGGTGGCCATCAAACATGTCAGTGCGGATGCAGAGTATCTGCAGGGCCACTTTCCGGATTTCCCGGTCATGCCTGGTGTTTTGATTATAGAGGCCATGGCCCAGGCCGGAGCTGTCTGTGTTCTGGGGCGGCCCGAATTTCAGGGTCGGCTGGCTTTTTTTGCGGGAATTGATAAGGTGCGCTTTAAGCGCAAGGTCAGGCCGGGCGATCTCCTGCGCCTGGAAGTGGTGCTGGAAAAACTGCGCGGTTCAGTGGGTTTTGCCACAGGCCGGGCCCTTGTTGATGGTGAGCTGGCCGCTTCTGCCGACCTGATCTTCGCTATCGGAGATGAATGATGTTTGATTCGATTTTAATCGCCAATCGCGGTGAAATAGCCGTGACCATAATCAGGGCCTGCCGCGACCTCAACATCAGGTCGGTGGCTGTTTATTCTGAAGCAGATAAAACAGCCCTGCATACCCAGCTGGCCGATGAGAGCATCTGCATAGGACCGGCCCGGGCTGCTGACAGTTATTTGAATCCTCAAGCTATTCTGACAGCCTGCCTTTTAAGCGGTGCCCAGGCCATCCATCCCGGTTTTGGCTTTTTGTCAGAAAATGCCGCCTTTGCCCGCATGTGCGCCAAATGCGGCATCAGTTTCATTGGGCCCCAACCTGAGGTGATCGACCTTTTAGGCGATAAAGCCACAGCCAGAAAGACAGCCCAAGCGGCTGGTCTGCCGGTTATAGCCGGCAGCCAGGGACTGGTTCTGGATCTGCCCGCAGCCCTGCAGGCAGGTGAGGAACTGGGCTATCCTGTCCTCATTAAAGCAACAGCCGGAGGCGGTGGCCGTGGCATGCGCCGGGCCGATAATCCGGCTGCCCTGCCAGCCGCCTGGCAGGCTGCCCGGGCAGAGGCCCTGGCCGGCTTTGCCAATGACGCAGTCTATCTGGAAAAACTACTCGAGCAGCCCCGCCACATTGAAATCCAGATCCTGGCTGATCAAAAGGGCCATGTGATTCACCTGGGCGAAAGGGATTGTTCTTTACAAAGGCGCAACCAAAAAATCCTGGAGGAGGCCTTTTCACCTTTTGTCGACGGTACCCTGCGGGAGCGGATGGGCCAGGCTGCTGTTAATCTGGCTCATTTTGTCAATTACCAGGGTGTGGGCACAGTTGAATTCCTGGTTGACAGCCAAGGTGACTTTTATTTTATGGAAATGAACAGCCGGCTGCAGGTTGAGCATCCGGTCACAGAAGCGGTGAGCGGCCTTAACCTGATCCAGGAACAGATCCGGCTGGCTGCGGGAGAAGAGCTGGAGCTGAAACAGGAAGATGTGCGCTTTTTTGGCCATGCCCTGGAATGCCGTATCAATGCGGAAGACCCGCACAATGACTTCCGGCCCAGTCCCGGTGTGATCACAGAGCTGCATCAGCCGGGTGGAGCCGGGATCAGGTTGGACAGTGCCCTTTATCAGGGCGCGGTGGTGCCGCCTGATTATGATTCGCTGCTGGCTAAATTGATTGTCCATGCCCCGGACCGGCCAGCTGCCTTAAACAGGATGCGCCGGGCTTTGATGGAGTTTATGATCTCCGGAGTTAAAACCAATATCGAATATCATCTGGCTATTTTGCGCCAGGAAGAATTCTTACGCGGTGACTATGACATTACCTTTCTCAGCCGTCACAACGATGCTTTGCTGGGCCAGATCAGCCCGGCCACCAAGGAGGCCTGACATGCTTTTAGAATCACTAGGTCAGATGCGGCAGCGCCTGGCTGCTGATCGCCAGTTACGCCAGACCAGCCAGCCCCAAATAAAAAAAGAAAAAGCTTACACTTACCAGCGTCCGCTTCCACTGGATATGTGGGTCAAATGCAGCAGTTGCGGCGCGGTTATTTTCAGCGAAGAATTTGACTTGGCCGGCCAGGTCTGCAAGGCCTGCGGCCACCATTACCGGATAGACAGCCGTCAGCGCCTGGCCTTAAGCTGCGATGCCGGCAGCTTTACAGAATGGGACGCAGATCTGACCAGCCTTAATCCGCTGGACTTCCCCGGTTATGCAGAAAAGGTCAACCAGTTACAGGAAAAAACAGGACTTAAGGAAGCTGTCATCACGGGTGCGGCCCGGCTAGACGGGCAGGCCTGTGCGCTTGCTGTGATGGACAGCCGCTTTATGATGGGCTCAATGGGATCGGTGGTTGGCGAAAAGATCTGCCGCCTTTTTGAAAGGGCCGGCCGGGAGAAGCTGCCTGTGATCCTTTTTGCCGCATCGGGTGGCGCCCGCATGCAAGAAGGCATCATCTCTCTGATGCAGATGGCCAAGACCGCAGCTGCTGTCAACAACTTTCAAGATAAGGGCCTGCTTTATATCTCAGTCCTGACAGATCCGACCACAGGTGGTGTCACGGCCAGTTTTGCCAGTCTGGCGGATATTATTATTTCAGAACCCGGCACCCTGATCGGTTTTGCCGGGCGACGGGTTATCGAAGGAACCATAGCCCAGGAATTGCCAGCCGGCTTCCAGAGGGCAGAGTTCTTAAAAGAACATGGCTTTTTGGACATGATCGTGCCCCGCTCCCAACTAAAGGCCAGGTTGGCCCTGCTTTTAAGCCTGCATAAAAATAGCCCGCCCGCTAAGAGCCAGCCGGTTGTGGATCTTATACCGGGGCCAGTCCGGCCGGTCCGGTCAGGCTCCCAGTGCCTGGAACTGACCCGCCATCCCCAGCGGCCGGTGCTGGCAGATTATCTACCTTTATTGTTCACTGATCTAGTCGAGTTGCATGGTGACCGGGCCTTTGCAGATGATGCTGCTCTCTGGTGCGGTCTGGGCCGTTTCAATGGCCAACCGGTGACGATAGTCGGTCACAACAAGGGCAGGAGCATCCTGGAAAATGTGCGTAATAACTTTGGTATGGCCCATCCGGAAGGTTACCGCAAAGCCCTGCGCCTGATGCAGCAAGCCGAAAAGTTTGGCCGGCCGGTTATTTGCCTGATCGATACAGCGGGTGCTTTTTGCGGGATTGGAGCGGAAGAACGCGGTCAGGGCGAGGCGATCGCACAAAATATCAGGTTGATGTTTGCTTTGAAAACTCCCCTGATCGGTTTAGTCACAGGTGAGGGCGGCAGCGGCGGTGCACTCGCCATTGGGATCTGTGATAAATTGGCCATGCTGGAAAACGCTGTCTATTCGGTTATTTCGCCGCGCGGCTTTGCCTCTTTGCTCTGGAAAGATCCAGAGCGTGAAAAAGAGGCAGCTGATATCTTGCAGATTACAGCCAAGGATGTCCAGGCCATGGGTATCTGTGATGAGATAATCCCTGAACCGGCTGCTGGTGCCCAGTCGGATCCGGCTGCCACTGCTGCCGCCATCAGGCAGTATCTGGCTGCGGCTTTGGCAGAACTGACTAGCCAGGCGGGGGACCAGCTGCTAGAAAAACGTTATGAGCGCTACCGCCAGGTGGGTGCTTTTTCTGAGTGAGATGCTTGCCAGCAGTCTGACCAACCTGTAGACTGGAAGGTAAATACGAAAGCACAGTCAGGGAGATTATTATGGCCAGGGTAAGTAACAAGATCGCAGCAGCAGCCGCTTATTTTAGTAGCAATCGGGCCAGACTGGAGCTTGGACTGGGTCAGGATTATCTGGTTCTTGTAAATTCAGGCCAGGCACCGCACCGGACTGCTGATGAAAACTATCCCTTCTGGGCTGACCGCAACTATTTTTATTTAGCCGGCCTGGAACAGGAAGAGTGCATACTCCTGCTCTTTGCTCATAATGGTCAAAAACAACAGGTTTTATTTATCGACCAGCAGGATCCTATGTATGAGCGCTGGCAGGGCCATCGGGCGGACCTGACAGAAGCTCGGGCCGTCTCCGGCCTGGCAGATGTCAGACTAAAGGACGAGTTTAGTGATTTTATAGCAGCCCTGCCTGCCCCGGCTCGGGTCTTTTTGGACCTGGCCCGCACAGATGCCTCTAGTGAGCAACTCAAGGCCCAGTTGACCCAGCTGCTGCCGGACCAGCTGGCCGACTGCCAGGACCTGGCTCCGCTTTTAACCAGCCTGCGCATGATCAAGCAGGATTATGAACTAGAGCGCATGCAGGCAGCGATTGAGCTGACCGGCCAGGGGATCAGGGCCATGCTGGACCGGCTTGAACCCGGCCTGATGGAATACCAGCTCTGGGCTGCTTTTGCTGGAGCTTTGGCCGAAAAAGGCTGCCTTAGCCCGGCCTTTCCCACAATTGTTGCCAGTGGCAAGAATATCTTCTGCCTGCACTATATGACCCCCTATGACCAGATCCAGGCCGGTGAGCTGGTCCAGATTGATCTTGGTGCCATTGTGGACGGCCTCTGTGCCGATATTTCCCGGGTTTTCCCGGCCAGCGGCCGCTTCAGCCCGCAGCAGAAAATGATCTATCAGCTGGTGCGCCAGTGCCAGGAAACAGCCTTTGCCACTATCAAGCCTGGTGCCAGTCTGGCTGATATCAACAGCGCTTGTCGCCAAACTGCGGCTGCAGGCCTGATCAAGGCCGGCCTGCTGGAAAAAGAAGCAGACGTTACTGACTATTTCTGGCACAGTGTTTCGCATCATCTGGGCCTTGATGTCCATGATCTGTCTGACCGCAATGCCAAGCTGGCTCCCGGTATGGTATTGACAGTGGAGCCTGGTCTTTATTTGCCTGAACTTAATATTGGCATGCGGCTGGAAGACGATGTGCTGGTCACAGAAACTGGCTGTGTCAACCTGTCTCAGGCGATCCCGCGTGAAGCTGATGAAATTGAAGAACTGCTGGCCCAAAGGAGGATGTAACCAAAGTTACTTGTTATTTTTCTTCTTTAGCGTATACTTTAGTTAGATAAAAAAGAGGGGAGCTGGCCACTTGAGCCGGCTGAGAGGACATTAGCAGATGTCGACCCTGAAACCTGATCCGGATAATACCGGCGGAGGGACCAGAGCTTTGTTTTTGATTCCTTTGCCCGGCTGCAAGGGAATTTTCTTTTTCCCGGCAGCAGTCAGGTTTTAATGGCGGCATGAATAAGGAAAGAGGAATTATTATGACGAATGTGAATATCCAGAAAAGCAGGCAGCAATCTGTCCGGGAGCTTATCCTGGCCACAGCCAGCGGGGGTATGGCGATTGCCCTGGGCAGTATCTTGTCGATCTTTGCTGTGATCAAGATGCCCCAGGGAGGCTCTTTGACGATCGGTTCAATGCTGCCGCTCATCTTGTGCGCCCTGGCTTTCGGACCGGCTTGGGGTATCGGCACAGCTCTTGTTTACGGTGTGCTGCAGTTTATCATCGGCCCCTATGCGGCCCACTGGGCTTCGATTATTTTGGATTATCCAGTGGCTTTTGGTTTTTTAGGCCTGGCTGGTCTTTTGGCACCTGCACCCGCCCTGCGCCAGACAGAAAGCAATATCCTGCGCCGGGTTGGCCTTTTGGCCTGGCCTAGGATTGTGCTGGCAGTTATTTTAGGCATGACCGGCCGCCTGCTGGCCCATGTTCTGTCCGGAGTGATCTTTTTTGCCAGTTACACCCCGGCTGGTCGCAATGTCTGGCTTTATTCAATCGGTTATAATGCCAGTTACATGCTGCCTGAGATGGCCATAACCAGCCTGCTGCTGCTGTCCCTGGCCTTTCTTTTCCGGCCTGGCCAAAAAAAGGCCAGCTGGCGCAGAAAATAAGACTGCCTGGGTTTGAACGATCAGCTAAAACAGACCCGGCATCTTGTCCGGGTCAATTTTTAAAAGGGTCAGATTGCTGGCGAAAGGGCCAAAGAAATTGTCTAAAGTTTACTGTTTTTTTCCTTAATGGTCAGAGTCATTATGCTATAATGGTAAAAATGAAAAACAGCCTGCGCAGGCAAGCTGGTTGACAACTTGTGCTTGTCTAGCAAGCTGGGAGCCGGACCGTTTTTCTTTTTATATCACAGGCAGGCAAAAGCAAAACTTTTGCCGCCAGAGGGATGGCAAATGGCAGTAAAATACGTTTTCATAACAGGTGGTGTGGTTTCCGGTATAGGCAAGGGCATAACAGCTGCTGTCTTGGGCTGCCTGCTTAAGGCCAGGGGGCTGCGGGTACTCAACCAGAAGTTTGATCCATATATTAATATTGATCCGGGCCTGATGAGTCCAACCCAGCATGGCGAAGTCTTCATCACAGATGATGGTGCTGAGACCGATCTTGATATCGGGCATTACGAAAGGTTCACCGACATCAGCCTGGACAGCAGCAGTGATATCACAACCGGCATGGTCTACCGCGATATTCTCCAGCGCGAACGAGAAGGCGGCTTTAGCGGCACCACAGTACAGGTTGTGCCTCATATTATCAATGAATTAAAAAAACATATTTACAGACAAGACAGGCAGGAGCAGCCAGATGTCCTGATCGCGGAAATAGGCGGCACAGTAGGTGATATGGAAAGCCTGCCCCATCTGGAGGCCATCCGCCAGGTCAGTTATGAAGTTGGTCATGAAAATGTTCTTTTTATCCATGTAACTTTGATTCCTTACCTGCGCAACTCTAGGGAGACCAAGACAAAACCCACTCAGCACAGTGTGCAAAAACTGCGCTCCATGGGTGTGCAGCCGGATATTCTGGTCTGCCGCAGTGAACAGCCTTTGACTGATGAAGTCTTGGCCAAGATCGCTCTTTACTGCAATGTTGACGTGCAAAGTGTCATCCCCAATTTGGATGTGGCCACAGTTTATCATCTGCCCTTGGCTCTGGAAGCCTCGGGACTGGCCCGGGAGGTCTGCCGCAAACTGGATCTGCCGGTGGATCTGGATAAACCAGTTCCCTTACCGGAATGGCAGGAGCTGATTGAACGCTTTGAAAGGGCCGATCAGCACTTACGCATAGCATTGGTCGGCAAATACCTGGCTCTGCAGGATGCCTATCTCAGTGTGGTTGAAGCCTTATGCCATGCCGGTATCAAGACTGGCGTCAAAGTGGAGATCGACTGGGTGGACGCCGAAGACCTGACCGACATGTCAGCTGCCAAAGCCAAACTGGGCCAGGCCCATGCGGTGCTGATTCCGGGCGGCTTTGGACCGCGTGGCATGGCAGGCATGATCGTGGCTGCCACTTATGCGATTGAACAGCAAGTGCCCTTTTTCGGGATTGGCCTGGGCATGCAGATGGCTACTGTCGCAGTCGGACGTAAGCTGGCCGGCCTGGCAGATGCCCACAGTGCTGAAGCTGAAACCAGCTGCAGTCCGCTTTTTATTCTGCCTGATGGCACAGGCGGCAAGACCAGTAATTCCTCTATTATAAATCTGACTGAAAAGCCCATGCGGCGCGGCGCTTATGATTGCGTGATCCAGCCCGGCACCCGTCTGGCTGCCGCCTATCAAAGCGAACGTATTTCCGAAAGGCATCATCACCGCTGGGAGTTTAATTTTGCCTACCAGGATGTCTTAGCCAAGGCAGGCCTGGTCCTAACCGGCCTGGCACCAGATCAAAGCACGGTTGAAGCGGTCGAACTGGCCGGGCACCCTTGGTTTGTCGGGGTTATCTTCCATCCCGAATTTAAATCGCGGCCGATTCGGCCCCATCCTTTGTTCACAGCATTTTTAAGAGCGGCCCTGGCCAAAGCCCGGCCTGACCAAGAATAATTGAGGTGAATGTTATGGCCTATATTTTCAGCGAAGAATCAAGAACCTTCAGTGAATATCTGCTGGTGCCCAATCTAACTGACAAAAACTGCATACCGGACAATGTCAGTTTGAAAACAGCAGTTGCCCGCTATAAAAAGGGCAAGGAAGCCAGCTCCTTGTCCATTAACATACCGCTGGTATCCGCTATCATGCAGGCTGTTTCTGACGACAGGATGGCCATCGCCCTGGCCCGCAGCGGCGGTCTGTCTTTTATTTATGCTTCCCAAAGCATCGCCAGCCAGGCTGAAATGGTGCACAGGGTGAAAAAATACAAGGCTGGCTTTGTAACCAGCGACGCTAATGTCAAGCCAGATGCAGTCCTGGCCGACGTCTTGGCAGTCAAGGAGAAAACAGGCCACTCAACTATAGCGGTGACAGCGGACGGTTCTGCGACAGGCCGACTTTTAGGTATTGTAACCAGCCGCGACTATCGGATTTCCCGCACGGCTAAAGACACGCCTGTGGCGTCTTTCATGACCCCTTTTGCCCAGCTGATCTATGCCAAGGAAGGCATTAATCTCAGCCAGGCCAATGACATTATCTGGGAGCACAAGCTGAACCAGCTGCCGATTGTCAATCAGGCGGACGAGCTTGTTGCCATGGTCTTCAGAAAAGATTATGACGAGCACAAAGATAATCCGCTGGAGCTGCTTGACAGCCACAAAAGACTGGTGGTCGGTGCCGGCATCAACACGCGCGATTACAAGGAGCGGGTGCCGGCTCTGGTTGAAGCGGGCGCTGATGTGCTTTGTATAGACTCATCGGATGGTTTCACACAATGGCAAAAGGACACTCTGGACTGGATCCGGGCCCAATATGGTGACTCTGTCATCATCGGGGCTGGTAATGTAGTTGATGCTGATGGTTTCTACTATCTGGCCCGGGCTGGTGCTGACTTTGTCAAAGTTGGTATTGGCGGCGGATCAATTTGTATAACCAGAGAGCAAAAAGGGATTGGCCGTGGCCAGGCTTCAGCCATAATGGCAGTTGCCGCCGCCCGCGATGAATGGTTTGCCAAAACAGGCGAATATATACCACTTTGTTCAGATGGTGGTATAGTATATGATTATCACATGCCATTGGCCCTGGCCATGGGCTCTGACTTTATCATGCTGGGCCGTTATTTTGCCCGCTGCGATGAAAGTCCGACCAGAAGGCTCTTGGTTAATGGCAGTTATGTGAAAGAATACTGGGGTGAGGGGTCCAACCGGGCCCGCAATTGGCAGCGTTATGATGCAGGTGAAGAGACAGATGGGCGGCTGGCTTTTGAAGAAGGAGTCGATTCTTATGTGCCATATGCCGGCAAACTCAAAGACAACCTGGATGTGACCTTGAGTAAGATTAAATCAACCATGTGTGCCTGCGGCTCACTCGATATTGACCAGCTGCAGCAAAAAGCCCGCCTAGTTGTTGTCTCTTCCACCAGTATAGTGGAAGGCGGTGCTCATGATGTTATCCAAAAGGAAAGTGAGCGCTGACTAAAAGCTTAGACCGGAATTGAAAGGAGCCAGCCAAATGGCAGAGAAAATTTATGAAATGACTTATGATGGCATCAAGCAGCTGCAAGAGGAGCTTGACCAGCGCAAGCTGACAATAGCAGCCAATATATCTGAGCGCTTAAAAGAGGCACGTGCCTTGGGAGATTTGACGGAAAACTCAGAATACGATGATGCCAAAACAGCCCAAGCTGAAAACGAAATGCGCATTATGGAGATCGAATCGATCCTGAAAAATGCCCGGCTTATAGATGAAAATGAAATCAGCAACACCCAGGTCTCTTTGGGAGCGCTGGTCAAGATCCGTGATGAGGAAACTGCTGAGGAAATGGAGTATTTACTGGTCGGGACCAAGGAACAGGACATCTTCCGCAATAAGATATCCAGTGAATCACCGGTTGGCGCCGCTATCTTTGGTAAGAAAAAAGGCCAGACCGTGGATGTGAGCACTCCGATGGGTATTTTGCGTTACAAGATCATCAAGATCTCCAAACCCTCCTGAAGCAGCGCCGTTTAAATAGCGAGCAAACAGGCGCCGGCCGGCCTTGCTGCCCCCGGCGCCTGCTTATGAAAGAAGGTATATTATGCAGTCCAATGAGAATTTGCCTGAACTAAACATGCATGAGCAGATGCAGGTGCGCCTGGCTAAGCTGAATGCTTTAAAGGCAGCAGGCAATGATCCTTTCAGTGAGGTGCAGTGGCCGGTCAATGCCCACAGCCAGGACATACTGGATAATTTCTCTGAGCTGGAGGGCCAGACAGCCTGTCTGGGCGGCCGCCTGATGAGCAAGCGGGGCATGGGCAAAGCCAGCTTTTCTGACCTGGCTGACCAAAAAGGCAAGATCCAGCTTTTTGTCAGGGTTGATGAACTGGGCGAGGCCGCCTACCAGGAATGGCAAAAACTTGATATAGGTGACCTGGTTGGGGTTGAAGGTGAGATCTTCCGCACCAAACGAGGTGAGATCTCAATCAAGGTCAGTTCCTACAAGCTGCTGGCCAAGGCCTTGCGCCCACTGCCGGAAAAGCACCATGGCCTCAAGGATACAGACATCCGCTACCGCCAGCGCTATCTGGACCTGATCGTCAACCCGGAGGTCAAGGACACCTTCTTCCAGCGCAGCTTGATTATCAGGACAATCCGGGCAGAACTGGAAAAGCGCGGCTTTATTGAGGTGGAAACACCCATCTTGAATGTGATCCCCGGTGGTGCGGCAGCCCGTCCCTTCATCACCCACCACAATGCCCTTGATCTGGACCTGTATCTGCGCATCGCCCCAGAGCTTTATTTAAAGCGCCTGATTGTGGGCGGTTTTGAACGTGTCTTTGAAATTGGCCGTCAGTTCAGAAACGAAGGCCTCTCCATTAAGCATAATCCGGAGTTCACCTTACTTGAACTCTACCAGGCTTTCACTGATTACCATGGCATGATGGAGCTGACCGAACAATTGATTGCCGCTGCAGCCCAGGCTGTGCATGGCCAGACCAAGATCAGCTGGGCAGGGGAGACAATTGATTTGACACCGCCCTACCGGCGCCTTTCCATGCAGGATGCTGTCCTGGAATATGCCGGTATCGACTTTGCCCAGGTGGCGGATACCAAAGCTGCCCATGCACTGGCCCGGGCCCATGAGCTGCCGGACCTGAAAAAAGAGATGTTGCGCGGTGATATCCTCAATTTGTTTTTTGAGCACTACTGTGAAGAAAAGCTGGTCCAGCCCACCTTTATCATCGATTACCCCTGGGAGATCTCGCCCCTGACCAAGAAAAAACCAGGCCAGCCGGAGCTGACAGAACGGTTTGAACTTTTCATCAAGGGCAGGGAATACGCCAATGCTTATTCCGAGCTCAATGATCCAATTGACCAAAGGGAGCGCTTTGCCGCCCAGCTGGCCAAGCGTGAAGCCGGTGATGAAGAGGCCAACATGATGGATGAGGATTACTGCCTGGCCCTGGAGTATGGCCTGCCGCCAACCGGCGGGCTGGGGATCGGCATTGACCGTCTGGTCATGCTCTTGACAGATGCGGCCTCAATCCGGGACGTCCTGCTCTTTCCAACCATGCGGCCTTTGCGTTGACAGTATTTGCAACTTATTCATAATTTGGCACGATTGCGCCAAATTCTTGTAGTAGAATAACACAACGAAAGGTTTGATGCTTGTGTTAACAAAAGATGAATGTTATCGAATACTGGAACTTCCAGCAACTGCCAACCAGTACGAGGTGGAAAACCGTTACACCATGCTGGTTAAACGCTACCGTTATGCCGCTGATCCGGACAGCCGGGAAAGGATGGCCCAGATAACGCTGGCCTACAGCATCCTGACCGGGCGCTATGTTGAGCCAGAGCCCCTGGATCCACGCCTGGAAAAGGTTGTGCTGGGCAAATCACTGGCCCAATGGAAGAATATCTGGCACTATGGCCGCCTGCCCTTTTTTGTTTCCCTGATTGCCCTGGTGCTTTTAGGCTCCCTGATCTATTCCATAGCCACCAATAAGCCGGCTGATTTCCAGGTCATGACAGTGGGTGGCTATGGCACTGTTGATCATACACCGGATCTGGTCAAGCAATATGTCAAAGACAAGCTCCCTGGTGTGGAGGATGTGGAATACCAGCAGATACCGCTCAGCTTTGCTGAACCGACGCCTGCCCCGACAAGTGCGGCCAACCCAGCCCAGCCCAGCCAGGCTGGTCTGGACCCGGAAAGTGAATATGCCTATATCATGAAGATGATGGCTGTCATGGCCGGGGACAGCATTGAGGTCTACCTGGTGGAGGATAATATCTTTGACCAGTATTCCCCGCAGGGCGCCTTTTCTGAACTAGATTCATTATATGAAAGGTTGTCTGACCTGCCGGACCAGGTCAGGGCCAAGATCAAACCGTTGCGCCGGCTCATGCTGGATGAATATGAGGAATTGTACCCTGATGGTGGGGCCCCCTGGCAGACAACTGAGCAGATGGACGCTGACGAGAGCCTGCCCATCTACGGTCTGGATGTCACTGAGCTGGAGCTTTTCCAGGGTTTGGGCATTTATGGCAGCAGCCAGGTCCTGACCATAGGCATCAAGGCAGAAGATAAAGAGCAAACAGAATATTTCCTGGAAAGCTGGATCCGCGATTATGAATATATGCATGCCCAGCGCCAGGCTATCGAGGAAGCCCTCCTAGAGGAGCTGGCCGGCTAAAAACCAGCTGGTTCCAGTCCAACTGCCCTGTAAAGAGCTTTTATTTCCGAGTCGGTCAGCTCACGCCAGCTGCCCGGCTCTAAGTTTTCGTCCAGAAGCAGGGGCCCAAAAGCAGTCCGGGCCAGGCTGACCACCTGGCGGTCTACCGCAGCCAGCATCCTTTTCACCTGATGGTATTTACCTTCCCGGATGATGACCCGGGCGGTCTTGGCTGGTCCGGGCAGTAAGAGGGCCGGCTGGCAGCGCTCTGCTTTGTCCAGCAGGAGGCCTTGGGCAAAAGCTGCCACCTCGGTTTCTGTTAAGTCGTCACCTTCATAACTGATCAGATAATCCTTTTCAATCTGCCAGCGGGGACTGGCCAGCCTGTGATTGAGCTGGCCGTCACTGGTTAAAAGCAGCAGGCCGGTGGAATCGCGGTCCAGGCGACCGACAGGTGCCAGACCCTGCTTCAAGTAGGCATCTGGCAAGAGGCTGGCTATCGTGGGCAGGCTTTGGTCCTGCAGGGCTGTGATCAGACCAGCCGGCTTATGCAGCTGCAGGTGGTAGCTGAACCGGATCGTGGCTGGCTGGCCCGCGATCGTGATTTGGGCGGCCTCCTGGGCTGTCAGCAGCCGGCCCGGATCCCGGACCGGTTGACCGGCCACTAAGACTAACCCGCGCCGGATCAGCTTTTTGACTTCCGTGCGGCTGCCATAAGCAGAGTTAGCCAAGATCTTGTCCAGACGCATGCTTTTCACCTCCCGGACCATGAGCTATTTTCAGCAATATACTCCCGCCACCAGCCGGCAAAAGCAGCACCGGCCCAGGCCAGGGGATCTTTGGACACGGCTGGATAAATAGTCGAGTAATAATCCTGGGCCAGAAAACTGCTGATGCTGGCCAGACCACAGCTGGTCTGCCTGACCAGTCCTTTAGCCCTTAAAAGAGCTTCTGCCTTTCTGGCATCAAGGAAGGGCCAGACCCCGGGCACATTATGGCGAGCCAGGGCAGCCATGGCCCGGCAGCGGGTTTTTTTATCTGCGATACTGGCCAGGGCATCTTCAATCAGGCAATACTCCACAAAATGCTTGAAAGTGTTAAATCTTGTCTCAACGCCTAAGCAGACCAGGTTGGTGTTGTGAAAATACATCCATTGCCAGGGTGAGGACCAGGCAAAGGCATAATCACCAAAGACGCCCATGCGCGGGCCAAAAGCGCAGTGATCTTTAGTCAACTCCTGGCTGGCCTTGCCCCAGGCTGCCACAGAGTGGGTCGCCTGGTCGCTTCTTACTGTATCAGGATTGGTGCGGAAAACTTCACTGATCAGGCCGACATCGGAGGGTGATCGCTGCAGATCCCAATTCTTGTAGGCGTTGGCAAAATCTTTTTGCACCAGAGTCGGGAAGATCAGGGTGCCTTCTTCTGTCAAAAGGGACTTGGCTGCCTCAATGACAGTCTGGGGTCCGCCTGCGACATGGCCAAAACTCTTTAAAGACGAATGGATGATGCAGCTTTTTCCGGCTGTGACGCCCACCTCGCTCAAGGCCCGGGCAATATCTTCTTTTGTAACGACGACTTGTTCTGCCATATGCATCACCTGCTAAATCCTTTATTTTCCTTTAACCGGGTAAAAGCCCGCCTGATCTTTGCATGCAGGCTGTAGTCATAGTAAGCACAATGCTGGATATAGGCAAAGCGGTCAGCCAGGATACCCTGCTCAGCCATCAGGCTGATATAGGCCTGGTGCAGGCCAGGGGCATCCGGACCGGTAAATTTAAAGCAGGGGAAGATGGATGACCCTTCCAGCCGGATAGCAAGGCCAGTCTCGTTAGCTGCCTCCTGCCAGGTCCGGGCCAGATTGGCAGCTGCTTTTTCTAGTTCACTGTAAATATTCGGGTCCAGGAGTAGCATGGCCTGGGCTGCAGCCAGGGCAGTTGCATCAGGCGCCGGCCAGGCAAGCCGATTGGCCTCCTGCCAGAAGCCTGCTGCTGCGACTAAGGCGCCCAGAGCATAGCCATTGGCCGCGCTGGGGCCATAGATTGCCGCAGCAGGGCTGGGGACAGCCGGCGGCAGACTGCCGGGTGGCCGGCGAAAACCGATTCTTCTTTCATCATAGATCAAGGGGATTTTCTTTTGCCGGGCAGTCTTGATCAGGCCTAGGTAAAGCTCACTGTCAGTTGTGTAAAAGCTTTCGGCCGGGACAAGCAGGGCGGCCAGGTTGCCGGCTAAGAGGCTGGGCCAGGCCGGATCGGAGACAGGCAGCTGGACCAGGCCAGGCAGATGATCTGGCCGGCCGTCTAAAGGCATAAAGCCAGCCAGGCTGTTTTGGCCCGTCAGCTTTTGTGCAGCAAGCAGGGCCAGCTCCAAGGCGGTCTGGCCCGAGAAGGTCACAGCAGCCCCATCGGCCCAGTTGTGCTGGCTGAGTAAAGCCTGGCCATAGCTGCTGGCAGAGCTGCCGCTGGGGCCGGGCAAGGCCAGACTGGCCGCCTTGCGGGCTGCTGCTGCTATGCTGTGCTCCCTAAAACCCAGTGGACTGTTTTGTGCTTTGGGCGAGGCCAGGTCAGTAATTGGTGTGTTGTCCTGAGTAAAAAGCTGAGCCAAAAGGCCAGCCTGGGGGCTGAAATCCCGCTCCAGGCTTTTCTGATAGCGGGCTTTAGCATACTGCTCCCGGTCTGGGGCAGGTCCACTGCCATCGTCCTGCAGCCGGTAGACCCAGGCGGCATTATGATAGAAGATATCCGCCAGATCCGCTTTTGTCAGTCCCCACTGGTCAGCGGCTGTCAAAAGGCTGATCAGGCATTCTGTGTTAAATTCATAAAGGCTTTTGATATATTGCTCAGTGGCAAAATGTTTGGGCCAGGCTTTGCTGCTAGCAAACTGGACGATAAAGCCATCGCCGGCACTGTGGATCTTACCCAGGGTGTTGCCCAGAGGCAGGTCACTGCCATACATGAGGCGCTTGGGCCCAAAATACTCCAGGATATAACTGTTGGAAGCCGCTTCACTGATGCCGGAACAGTCAAACCAGATATTGGGATAGGACTTAATCCGGGGCAGACCCCGACGCAGGTTTTCGATATTGTGACCTAAAGCGTTATGAGCCAGAATCAGGCGCATGTCGGGATATTTTTCACAGTACTTTTGGAGCAGCTGATAATTGACCGGATCAGCTAAGGCCTCCCGTTCCCGGGCCAGATGCAAGGTGACTGACATCTGGTGCCGGTCGGCCAGATCAGCCAGCCATTCGGGGAAAAACTCGTCTATCCTGCTGGCCCATTTGGCTGGACTATATTGAAAATAGGGTTTGAAAGTGGTGATCTGCGGATTATTTTCAATTAACTGTTCAGTTGCTGCTGGATCATCTTGTGGTGTGACCAGGTGGGCAATACAAAAACCATTATATTGGGCGGCTTCTTGGCGGACAAAGGCATTAACTGCATCAATCTGGCCGGGTTCAACAATGCTGGGCATGACCATGGCGCCAGCCAGGCGCTGACGGCCCACCAACTTGCCCAGGGCTTCTTGCCAGTAGCTGATATCAGCAGCACGGTCCTGGGTGACAGCATAACTTTTTATGTGGCCGGGATACATATGGTAATGGCAATCAAAGATCCGCTCAGGCAGACGTTCTTGTAACTCCAACCACAGACTCTCTTCTAATTCAGCTTTGTAAAAAAACTTTTCCATATCTATGGCTCCTGAGGCAGCCTGGGCTGGTGCGGGGCCAGATTACTGCCATTTGATTGACTGAACAGCTTCGTGTTACAATAGATCTATTATGATACGAAGGAATGCGATTATCAATGACGACAGCAGTTATTAACATAGAAAAAGACAAGCCGAAAGTTGAAGCGGCTTTGTTTAAGCTGAAGCTTGAGCTGTCGACCCTGCGCCGAATCGGTGTTAAGACGGTAAAGATTATTCACGGTTATGGTTCTTCCGGCCAGGGCGGAGCTATCCGCCTGGCAGCCCATGAATATCTTTGTGAGCAGTTAAAGAAAAAGGCAATCAAGGCATTTTGCCCGGGCGAAAACTTCGGGCCTTTTGAAAGTGCCGGCAGAGATATTGTTGAGATAGCCCCAGTCTTGCATAAGGATTCTGACTGGGGTCGCCAAAATGATGGCATCACAGTTGTTGTCTTAAAATGAAGTTAAAACCAGCTGACAGCTGGAGAGCAGATTGGGTATTTAGTCTACTTCTCTGCTGCCAGCTGATTTTTTTGCCCCGATCTGGTGCAGGAGGATGAATTTTAGCAACATGACACAGGTGTCCAATCAGGAATGGGATAACTTTGTAGCCTTATGCCGCAGTTGCCAAAATTGCGCTTTAGCCCAGTCCAGAAAAAATGTAGTAGTCTGGCGCGGTGCACCTAAGGCTGACTTGCTTTTCATAGGTGAAGGTCCAGGAGCCGAAGAGGATAAGACCGGTGTGCCTTTTGTTGGTGCTGCCGGCCGCTTGCTTGATCTCTTGCTGGCTGCCTATGGCTTGGCTGATGAGGACTATCATATCTGCAATATTGTCAAATGCCGGCCGCCGCAAAACAGGGCGCCCCTGCCAGAGGAGGTCAAGGCCTGCCGTCCCTTGCTGGGAAAACAGTTTCAACTGGTCAAACCAAAAGTAATCGTTCTGCTTGGCGCAACCGCCTATAAACATTTTACAGGCCGGGACGATGGTATCACCAAGGTGCGCGGCCAGTGGATTGAAAAATCCGGCTATTTTATCATGCCCACCTTTCATCCAGCCTATATCCTGCGCAATAATAATGAACGGGTCAGGCTGTGGCAGGACTTTGGCCTGGTCAGGCAGAAGCTGGAAGAACTGGGTTTGCAAAAACCCCTGCAACACCAGCCGGACATGCCGGCTGGGCGTGGCTAATGCTCATTGGGGAAGGCGGCATTCTTGCATGTATTTAGAGAATAATCAGGTTAAACATTATCCGGTGCGGATTGTCTTGGCCTGGACAGCCGTTGTCATCTGGATGGCCGTTATTTTTATTTTTTCCCATCAGACAGGCAGCCAATCCGGCCAGCTCAGCAATACTTTGGCCCGCTTCCTGACCAAGATTTTCCAAAGGCCGGCAGATCAGGCAGCAATTGCCCGCTTTGAGGGTGTCCTGCGCACCTTGGCCCACGGTGGTATATTTTTTATCCTGGCTCTTCTAACCTGCTGGGCCTTTAGTGAAACAAGCTCAGCCCATCTGCGCAATGCTCTGTTGACCTTTATTGTTTGTGCCCTTTATGCTGCGTCAGATGAACTGCATCAGGTCTTCATTCCCGGGCGGGCCGGTCAGTGGTCGGACTATCTGATCGACATGATCGGTGTAGTAGTAGCAATTATCTTCTACCAGCTTGTCTCAACCATCATCTACCTGCGCCAGGAACTGGCTGTTAAACGGGAAGAGGATCTAAGGCTTTAAGCTCTATTTTACCTCACAGCCACTCCGCAAATGATCTTCCTGAATCAAACTGTGACAAATTAAGACACCACCTGCCAGGCATGCTGTCAGGTGGTGTCTTTTAGACTGGGGTTTTTGCACCTGGCAGCAAGATCAGCCAGGTGAGCAGGATACTGGTCTAGGCCATATCCTCTAGCATCTGATAAACCAACAAGAGAGCCCTTTCGACATGGAAAGGCCCCTTGAAGGTGCTACCTTTATAGGTATGGGAGACAGTGCCATCCCGGTGCAGATAACCGAACCATTCACCATACTCAGAGTCAGCAAAGTGGCTAAAAGCATAATCAGTCAGACGAGTGAACCAGTTCCAGTGCTGCGGGTCCTGACTGGCCTGGAAGGCCATGAGGGAAGCGATCAAGGCTTCCGTGATGGGCCACCACAGCTTCATGTCGGCTTCCAGTTCCACGACAGGTTTGCCCAGGACGTCCATGAAGTAGTAGAGTCCACCGTACTCCTGGTCCCAGCCCAGCTTGATGGAGTTATCAAAGATATCGATCGCCTTTTGCATCAGCCGGTCATCTTTAGCCAGCCTGGCCTGGTTCATCAAGAACCAGCTGCCTTCAATGGCGTGGCCCGGGTTGACTATCCTGGTGGCGGAATTATCAGAAATGAATGAGCCGTCCGGTGCCACGTGTTCCAGGACCTGGCCCAGGTCTGCATGATAAAAATCATTGACGAATTCAGCTGCAAAACGGGCTGCATCAGCCTGGTAGCCTGCGGCTCCTGCCGGGTCACAGCGCAGCATGATGTGGGCTGTGTTGAGCAGGATCATGGTGGGGGCAAAAGATTTTACGGCCCTGGTCTGGGCATAGGACTTGGGTGTGATCTTATAGGGATCCCGGCTAGGATCAGCATAGATAGCTTTAATGAATTCGTACTTAGCCCTGGCCTCGGCCAGGGCCTTTTGATCAGAAGTGGCCCGGGCGTATTCAGCATTGCCTATGACATAGAAGGCTTCCGAAAAAAAGTAGCGCCGCTTGCGCAGTGGCCTGCCGTCGGCAGTAACAGTGAAAAACATGCGGCCATCGCTGTCCTGGCAGTGGTCGCTGAGGAACTGGCGGCAGCTGGCCGCCAGTTCCAACCAGTCCTGCCTGGGGCCGAACTGATTGATCAGGCTAGAGTAGGTGTAAAGGCAGCGCCCCTGCATCCAGACTGACTTGTCCTGGGAATAGACCTGGCCCTGGCGGTCCAGGGAGGTATAGACACCGCCGTTTACTTTGTCAGGACCATGGCTGGTCCAAAAAGGCACACAGTCATCCAGCAGGGCACTTTTATATTTCTCTTTGTAATCCATTTTATCCACCGCCTTTATTATTAGTTATATTCCAAGACCAGCAGGCCATAACCAGCAAAAGCCTGGTCCGGCACTGTTATGACAAGTGTATCATCTTGCAGGCTGGTTTCCACTGTGATCCTGCCTGCTTGCTCCGGTGAAGCCAGCCAGGCCCGGGTTGGTTTTTCGGTCCAATCGTGCAGCCTTAGGGAGAAAGCAGCCAGCTTTTTTGCTCCAGCAACAAAGGCCGGGATGGGGTCTTCTGTTGTGCCAATTGCATCTTCTTGCGGCAGCATGCCCCTAGTGTTGACCAGATGGATGCTTGTTGCTCCACCCGCTGTGAAAAGAGAAACCTGCAGGTCGGGCAGATCGTGCTCAATCTTTTTGCCTTGGCTGAGTATTTCTAAAAGGCGGCCATTGGTCTGGCGCATCCTGGGTAAAACAGAAGCATCAACTGGTGTTGCACCACGGGGCCAGATGGCTGCCTGGATCGGATTTTCTGAAACATCGCCTGGATGTACGATCACATAACCCTGGCCCAGCCGTTCTTTAACAGCCAGCACTTCACCATTATCGCCTCTGGCAATGATATCTCCGGCCGGCTCCAGGACATACCGGGCCACTGCCTGGCCAAATTCTGCCGAGCGGCCGGCAAAGTCAAGCAGCTCTTTGCCCCGGTAAGGCTGGCCCAGCAATTTTGTTTTAAGACCCAGCTGGGCCAGGATTTTGTCATAGCGGCGGCGCCTACCATTTTCATCTCTGCTGGCAAAGGGACCCAGGATGATCAGCCTGCCGCCATTTTCCACATAGCTGCGCAGGGTAGCCAGCTCGCTGTCGCTGATGACAGCGATATAGGGCAGGACAATCAGCTTGGCTTTGGCCAGCTGGTCAAGGCTGTCAGTGCGAAAGACCATATCCGGCATCAATCCTGACACATAAGCAGATTCCAGATAGCTCATATAGGGCTTTTGGTATTTTTGCGGAGCATCCTGATCGGAATAGTCGCGGGTACTTTCAGAAAAATAGAAAGCAAGATCGGCCTGCTTGCTGGGCCGGTCTAGGTAAAGTGCGTAGTTTTCCTCAAATTGGCGGTAGACCTTATCGTGTAGCTCTGAACCCAGACCACCGGTTCCGGTGTACATCTGGCCCCAGGAACGGCACAGGGCCCAGGCGGCATACATGGAGTCTTCTGTTCTGGGATAGAGCAGGGCCATGGGCGGCACACCGTAGCGCTGGGCCATAGCGTAGCGGTGGATGGCTTCACCGGCAAAGCAGACATAGGAGTAACGGATGATGCCGCAGCATTCCTGGAAGATATAATCCCACAGCTCTGCTGCTGCCTCAAAGCCATAGCAGGTGGTATCAAAGGGCAGCACTTCAGCACAATAAGCCGGCCTAAGGGGCATAAAGCCAATGCTCTGGTATTTGCCATCCAGCCAGCGGTGGAAATCACCGCTGGATTTTTTCTTGAACTTTTTCCAGGCCAGGTACTGTCCATTGTCATAGTCTTCAAAAAAATCCAGCCAGTCGGCCGGCTCAGGCAGATCAAAGCCGTACTCTTCTTTGAACAAACTGCGGCAATGCTGGCAGGAACAGGTGTTGCCGCCGCCAAACCATTGCACATCATCATTCATGATGCCGTCAATATTGGCCTTTGTGATGATCTCTTGGATGTGCTGCCAATAGGATTCCTTATAGGCAGGGTGGTTGAAGCAATGAGCATTTCCGTTATAGTGCTTGAAGAGCCAATCCATGTTCTTGCCTTCAGTATGGATATAGGAGGAAAGGGCCGGCTGGCCTGTGGAACCATCCATCTGGGCAAAATCATCCAGATGAGCCCCGGCCAGAACAGGATTGGCCTGGGATGTTTCTAGAAAATCATCCAGCTTGAGTGGTCCAACTGCTGGTCCGACTGAAGTCAGGGCCAGGCTCTTTTTCCAGTCAGCAGTATTTTGCAAGCGGTAGGTCAGGTGGCTGGAATGGTGTTCGATCACTTTGAGGTCCAGGGCGTGGCAGGCTTTGGTGAAGCGGGCGATATAATCAGCTATGTCAGACCAGTAAGCCCAGAAAGAATACCTGAAATGGGTACCGAACAAGATGATGCTGGTGATGCCACTGGCCTGATAATCAGCTGCGGTACGGGCTAGGTCCTCATCAGTGTCAGTAAAGATCTGGTCCAGGGTATAGTGGTACCAGGCAAATCTTTCCTGCCAGGGATCAATTTTTGATTTTTGTTTGTTATTCTGCATGTTTCACACCAGCTGCTAGGCAGCCCTTTCTATTTTTAAAAGTAAAAGGAGGATCAGTCAGCCTGATCCTCCTCTTGGTCATATGATCAAGCCTGGAATATGGCTTAGACTTTATTTAAGTCCTGTGGTGGCAACACCTTCGATGAAATATTTCTGGCCGACAAAGAAAATGGCGATAATCGGCAAGGTGAATAAGGTTGAGGCTGCCATGAGCAGCTCCCACTCCTGTTTTGTATCAGTCAAGAAGCGTTGCAGGGCAATAGCTAGCGTATACTTGGCACCTTCGTGCAGGTAGATCAGGGGTGACATCAGATCATTCCAGTGGGCCATGAAGGTCATCAGGCCGACTGTGATCAGGACTGGCTTACACAAGGGCATGAAGATCTGGTACAGCACCCTGACCTCGCCGGCTCCGTCTATCCTGGCTGCCTCAAGCAGGCTGCCGGGGATGGTAAGCATGAACTGGCGCAGTAAAAAGACATAATAAGCACTGCCAAAAAATGCCGGCAGGACTAAAGGCCAAAATGTGTTGGTCAGGCCTAGTTTGGACCAGGTTGTAAAGAGGGGGATCTGGGTCACTTGGCCTGGTACCATCATGGTGAACAAGACCAGGGGAAAGATTATCTTGGCACCTTTCCAGGGCACACGGGAGATGGAATAAGCTACCATGGGAGCAGCAAAAAGCTGGCCGATCACAGGCAGGACAGAGGTGATGATGGTATTGCGCAGGTAAGTGGCGAACTTCATGCGCGAAAAGACATATTTGTAATTGCTCCATTGAGGGTTTTTGGGGAAAAGCCCGGCATCAATGGAGAAAACCTCAAGCGAACTTTTCAGTGATGTGCCTATCATCCAGAGCAGCGGCATGATGAATATGACAGAGAATAATGTGATGAAGAAATAAGGCATGATATCGGCAAAGATTTTCCTTGTTTTAAGCATTCTAATCACTCCTTATTCCATATTGTAATTAATTGATCGATGTGTGATCTTGAAAGTGACCAGCGTGGTCACAATAATAACAACTAAAAGAACAATGGCCAGGGCGCTGGCGTAACCAAAGCGCAGATAGGAAAAAGCATTGTTGTAAAGGTAGGTTGAATAAAAGAGCAGCGAATTGGCCGGCCCGCCCGTCTGGCGCTGGGTGGCATTGGTCACAGAGGCAAAGACAAAACCCTGGGTGAAATACTGGAAGGTGTTGATCATGCCGGTGACAAACAAAAAGAGAATTGTGGGCGAGATGGAGGGCAGGGTGATATAGAAAAAGCGCTGGAAGACATTGGAGCCATCCAGCTTGGATGCCTCATAAAACTGGACTGGTACTGATTGCAAGGCTGCCAGGTAGATTATAGCTGACTGGCCGCAGCGCCAGGTATCCATGATGATCAGGCCGGGTTTGGTCCAGGCCGGGTTATAGACAAAAGAAGGCAAAGTGATCCCCAAGGGCCGTAAGACGCCGGCCAACAGGCCGAATTCAGGGTTAAGGATCCAGATGAAGACTGAGGCGGCTGCAACTATGGGCACCACTGAGGGCAGGTAGTAGACTGTCCGGAAAACAGAAAGTCCCATTACTTTGCTGTTCAATAAAAGTGCCACCATCAGAGCGATAAAAAGTCCGATCGGCAGGCCGATCAAGGCCATATAAAGAGTGTTGCTGAAGGACTTGGCCACACTTTTATCAGCCAATAACTCTTTGTAATTGGCCAGGCCCAGCCATTTCGGGGCGCTGAAGACATTGTATTCAGTAAAACTGTGATAGATGGCAGAGAAAATCGGATAGAGCTGGAAGGCGACAAAGCCGATCAACCAGGGCAAAGCAAACAAGAAACCTATGTATATATACTTATTGTGCAAAGCCTTTTTCTTTTTTTGGGCAAGACCGCTCGCTTTGCTGGCGGTGTTTTCTATCTGTTTCAAGAGCAAATTCCTTTCGCGAATGGTAAGATGCCGCAAAAAGCGAATAAGTGCAAGTGTAGCTTTGGCAAAACCAAAGCTACACTTGTCTTAACTAACCGGTTTTATTTTATGTCATCTCTGTCCTAGTCACGGCTGGCTATTTCTTCAACCCGCTTTTGCACCTCAGCTGCAGCAGCATCGACTGTTGTTCTGCCGGCGACAGCTTCGGACATTTCCTCACCAATGATATTCAAATACTCATTGATGTAAGAGCTGACTGCAAAGCCGCGCATCTCGGAGTTGAGCATGCCTTTGGCGATGTCACGCTTTTCAACAGGGTACTTTTCATCGGCGACAAGGGCCTCAAGGGCACTCTTGCGGGCCATGGTGCGACCCTGGTTGTGGGGACCGCTGATTTCGTACTTGATGAAGGTGTCCTTGCTGGTCAGGCTGGCTAAAACTTCCCAGGCCAGGTCAGGGTTCTTGCTCTTGGCATTGATCGCGAAGGTGCCGATGGTCAGCATCTGCTGGCCGGTGTCACCTGGCAGCGGTACTACGCCCCAGTTGGCGTCTGTGCCGAACTCAATGAAGTTGTTGATGTTACCGTCGGACAGGTAGAGCATGGCAACCTTGCCCATGATGACAGGATCGGTGGCTGTGCCCAGCTTGCCCAGGGTGGAAACAAACTGCTGGCCGGCATCGTAGCCGCCCATGGCTTCATACATGTCGGCCTGGATCTGGTAGGCTTTGCGCATTTCCGCAGTGTCGAAGGTGACGTTGCCATCTTCATCTGCCCAGTAGGCGCCGGTGGCAACAGGCCAGCCAACGTTTTCCAGCCAGGGGATATCGGGAATCATACCGGCGGTCTTGACGACGCCATTTTCAACAACAGTGATTTTCTCATGGATGTCGAGAATTTCAGCTAAAGAGCTGGGAGCATCGCTGTATCCAGCATCAGCCAGCATGTCTTTGTTGTAGAAGAGCGCGGATGTGGAAACCTGCCAGGGAATGGAGAACTGGCGGCCATCCGGATGTGCAGCCATGGTCAGGGTGTAAGGCAGGAAATCGCCGATGTCATAATCCGGTGTGTTGGCGATATAGTCAGTCAGATCTAAGATAGCGCCTGAATCTGCCCAAGAGGGGGTGTTATTCCACCAGTTGTAGAAGATATCAGGGGTGCTCTCAGCTGAGATAATGGTCAGGATGTCAGCCGGGCTGTGGCTGCCTGAAACTTCAACCTTGATCCGACCGGCATTGGCTGCATTGAAATCAGCAGCCCATGCTGAGACACGACCGAAGTCTGTTGTTTCGTCTTCGTCTTCTGCACCTGACAGCCAGACTGTGACGACTTCTTCTTTACCACTTGCGCTTTCGCTTGGTGCACCTGTTCCTGTTGTCTGGCTGCTGCCTGGACTACAGGCGGCAAACAAGGAAACCAGCAACACAAGCGAAAGTAATAGTGCTAATGTTCTTTTTTTCATTGAAGATCCTCCTAAAAATGTGTGGTCGTTTTTATTATGGACTAAATTTTGTTTTCGTCCGTGGGATATGTTACCGCATTTTTGGGCAAAATGCATACACAAATCAAATTTAATAGTGCATTTCAACAAAAATCGTGATCTGATCGATAAAGTAAGACTACTTTACAGTTTATTTTAGCTAGAAGTGACAAAAATTGGCCGAAACAAATCCCCCAGCAAGAAAAATAAAAACACGCTGGCCTATGCTAAAATAAAAGCACAATCTTGAAATAGAATTGCTTGCCACTGCTCTTGAGGAGGTATTTGATGCAAAGTCAAAATGGAAAAATCCAACTAAAAGACGACATTTATCTCAAGTTTATTTTTGCTACAGAGGAAGGACCACAAGCTTTCCGTCTGTCTTACAGTGCCAAGAAGAGCTGGCGATTACAAAGTAGCCTGGCAGGAAAAGCAGGCCAGGTAGCCCAATTTCCTGAACTGGGTGCTGCCGGCATTTTGGCCCGGGATCTGGCAGAAGACTGGTCAGATGAATGTGTCAGGCTGGAGGTCAAGCAAACGAAGGCTGTTTGCCAGATAAAGGCTGCTGATGGTGCAAGAGCTGTTTTGGCCTGGCAGCCCTTCCGGCTCAGCTTTCTTGACGGGCAGGGCCAGGAGAAAACTGCGCTCACAGGCCTGGAAAAAGCAGACCAGACCCTGACTGTCTGGGGGGATCTGGCAGCTGATGAATATATTTACGGCACAGGCCAAAGATTCAATCAGGTCAACCAAAGGGGCAAGCAATGCACAATGATGGCTATAGACCAGTGGTGTGAAAGGGAAGGTAACAGCTATGTGCCCATTCCCTTGCTGTTGAGCAGCAAGGGCTATGCACTCTTTTTAGACCGCTTTGAGTCAGCCATTTTTGACCTAGGCCAGCAGAAAGAAAATAGCTGGTCGATCAGCCTGACTGCAGCACCTTTGGATTTACGGGTATTCCTGGCTGATGACCCTAAAGTAATTTTGCGGAGTTATGCTGAGTTGACAGGCTTTGCACCCATGCCGGCAGAATGGTTGCTGGGTATTTTTGTCAGTCGGCATGGCCGCCTGCAGGAACTGGTCTCTTATGAAAATGTCATGCAAGTAGTGCGTAAGATGGCTGAGCATGACCTGCCCTGGGATGGTATGACCCTGGAAGGCTGGCCCACCTATGATACTGCCAGTTACCCGGAGCTGAAAAAGACGGTTGAAGCCCTGCATGATCTGGGCAAAAAGGTCCTGGTTTACCAGGCTTGCGGCCGGATTGACCATTCAAGCAATGCGGAAGCAAGAGAGCTAACTAAAAAGAAGCTGGGCGCAAAAGATGATTATCTGGTCCGGAGCAAGGCTGATGCTATCACGCTTTTACCAGAAACAGCCTCCTACAACCCGCTAGACAATCCTTATAATCGATTTTCTGAATATATTGATCTGACTAATCCCCAGGCCCTGGAATGGTTTTTTGGAGATGTTTGGCAAAAGCTAACCGGTGTTATCGGTGTAGATGGTGCCAAGATTGATTTTTGCGAACAGTTCCCCGAGCATATTGAGCTGGCCTTCCATGATGGCAGGCCCACCAGTGGTGCCCACCACTGGTATCCGACTCTTTTTAATTCATTGATGTACCGCCATTTTAATGAGCTGCGGCCGGCTGGTGGCATGTGTTTTTCACGTGGCGGCGGGATTGGTGCCCAGCGTTATCCCTTTATGTGGGCAGGTGACCAGCGGCGGGAATGGGTCTTCCTTGAAGCCATCTTGGTGTCGATGCTGAGCAGTGGTCTGTCAGGCATCCCCTTTATGAGCCATGATCTAGCTGGCTATATACCAGCACATGATCTGGAAGAAAACCCTGAGCCAGATATCTTTATACGTGGAGCCCAGCTGGCTAGTTTTTCCCTCAACATGCAAACTCATGGCACTGTGACCAGGCCCTATGATTTTGCCCCGGAAATTGTCAACATCTACCGCAGCTACTGTGAGATCCACCAGCTGCTCAGGCCTTATCTGGCCCAGCAGAGCCGCATTGCCACTAAAACAGGCTTGCCTGTGCTGCGCCACCTTTTCCTCTATGACCATGAAGATCCCGCCACATATGCTGTTGAAGACCAGTATCTGCTGGGTGATGACCTACTCATTGCCCCTGTCCTCACTGCTGGCACTAAAAGGGATATTTATCTGCCGCGCGGTGAATGGCAGGATCTGCTGACTGACACAGTTTACCCGGGCCGGCAGACTCTAACTGACTTTCCCGCACCTTTATGCAAAATTCCTGTTTTCTACAATCTGGCCAAGTCTTCAATCTGCCTGGCTGAACTCTTACCCAGCTTAAAGGAGATTTTGCGCAAGCTGTAAAAACTAGCGGATTTTCCCTGCCATTTTCTTGCCAAGCCGGTTTTTCTATGATAAGATCTTTTTTGTCAGCGAAGATACCAGTTTTGCCGGATTGTGTAATGGCAGCACTACTGACTCTGGATCAGTCTGTCTAGGTTCAAATCCTAGTCCGGCAGCCACGCAAAAAGCTCTGATACGACAGTGTTTCAGGGTTTTTTGCTTTTTGCAATTAATGCAAAAATAAAAAGGTAAACGGAAACGATAAATTGAGAGAATATGATAGTTTGTATAAAAAGCCAGTGATGCCTACTATAATAGCTGCTTTTTAGACTCAGATAATATCTTGGAAAAAATGCAAAATAGACTACTAATGCCAGAGGATCTTGTTTGAGTGTTGTGGTGAAATCTCTGTCCAATCTCCAATCTATAGACCATGAACCATCATGTCAAATGAACCAAAAATATAAATATATGTTACAATTATTCTAGTATAAATACCCAAATAACATCTGAGATTGTTTCCACACAACAAAAAGTACGAGGAGGATGAGCATGTCGTGCGAGTTCACGTAAATCAATCGTTTTGAAGGTGGATTGCCGAGGTTAAAACAGAAGACCAGAGATTTACACATACACATACAAATGAAAATGAAATGCCTACTAGTGCGAAATCAGACCATAAGAATTATCAAGACAAAGACGGTGTTTGAGCTGTAGTTAAAGACAAGACACAGTCCGAAAAGGAATGGATCCGAAATTTAGTTTATAGGTTATTTGAATATGTAAAATTGAACACTTCAATCGTGCGCATTCCCCTTCTAAGCCGTAAGGTTTAGGAGGGGTTAGCACCTTATTGGTTTTCAATGTACTTTTTAATGACTGCTAACGGAGCTCCACCAACAAAAAAGAAGCAAATAGCTTGGTGCCCAAAACACAGGTTTCCAATAAAAAGGTGCAAGATGCAAAGAAAACTCTTTGCGCACAAGGCGGCTGCTTACTGTCTAAACTTCTAATTAGAATCGCTGGGGCTATCTGTGGCGACATCTCAAACATTAGATGGATATGATCTTGATCATGGTTTAGCGCTAGTATCTTACAACCATTACGCTCTTCAAATATGTTTGGCGATTTCCCTGATCCTGTTAAATATCGGCTCGTTAATACATTTGTGTCGGTATTTGGTAACCACAACCAAGTGAAATGTAATACTGTAACAACTATGTCTATTTGTCTTATAATCAGGCATTATTGCTCTCCTTCTAATAGTGACAACTAAGTGTCTGACATGGCATAATTCTAACATGAAAACTATTTCAAGCTATAAGACAAAAATCCTGCATTACAATGAGATTTTTAGCCAAACACTTAAGGTCTATAATCAGGCGGTAAGCTATTTTATTGATG
>CAZZGG010000014.1:731-40596 GCA_964654125.1 uncultured Oscillospiraceae bacterium | reverse complement strand
GTTAGTAGTCATTAAAAAGTACATTGAAAAACAATAAGGTGCTAACCCCCTCCTATACCTTACGGCTTAGAAAGGAAATGCGCACGATTGAAGTGTTCAATACCTTTTTTGCAGTTTACAAAAACTGCCTAAAAAGCCCTTGATATACCAGGGGAGGAGCAGAGCAATTAAAAGCCAAAGATCCGTCCCATAAAAGAACGGATCTTCCCTTTTGGAGCTACCGGTCGGATTTGAACCGACGACCTGCTGATTACGAATCAGCTGCTCTACCAACTGAGCCACGGCAGCGCATCAAATAGCATGTAGCTTGTTAAGTTTATCAAATTTCCTTTCTAAGTCAAGCGGATTTGCCCACAGCTTTCCTAACCCTTGAGAACTCTGTTTCGCTAAGTTCTGGAGCAAGAACTGTACATAATGACTAGAATGTGAGTATCTGATTTGTAAAATACTACTAATTGACATGCGTCTTTCTCTTGTTTTTTTAGTTGGATCCGGTTATAATAGTAGTTGATGATTGAAAGATTTGGAGGGATTAAATATGGCAACACCAATTAGTATGCATGATATTGATGTGAAAGCTTTTATCAAGGCGCTTGATCAGTGTAAGGGTAATGTGCTTTTGGTCACAAACGAGAATGATCGTTTTAATTTAAAAAGCAAATTGAGCCAGCTGGCTGGAATCATGACCCTGATCGAAGGCGGCAAGCTTGTCGAAGCCAAGATCATCTGTGAAGATCCAGATGATGAATCGATGCTTTTTAGGCTTAACTTGTTTGGAGACCAGACCTGATTTACTGGGCTCCAGCTCTGAAAACGGGATAATTCTAGAGTGACTGCTTCTGGCAGCACTCTTTTTTTTTTTATATCTGGTCAGATCAGCCAGATATGTGTAATATAAATTACTGGAATGATTGAGGACAAGCAGATGGACTATGCTATTATTTTGACTTTTGCTCAGACAGAAGCCAGACAGATCTGGCAGTTAACAGCAGACCTGGCCCAGAAAACTGGCAACAACTCAGTTTTATCAGCCCAGATCCAGCCCCACCTGACTCTGGCTGAATTTTCCACTTCAGCTCTGGCTGAGATCAGCAAGACCATTAGGCTGCTGGCGGGACAGCTTTTGACCCCTATCCCCATAAAGTTGGCCAGTGCCGGATTTTTTCCGGATAATATGTCTGTGCTCTACCTGGCCCCGATTGTAGATGCCGAGCTGCTCAACTTGCACCGGCTGGTCAACAACGCCTTAGAGCCACTTTGTCATGAGTTCTCACCTCTTTATCGGGAAGAGAACTGGGTGCCTCACTGCACCTTGGCTCTGGATCTGAGTGGGACGCAATTTCACATGGCCTGCCAGGCCCTGGCTCAGGCCTACCGGCCCTTGGAAACCAGGGCGATGGGCCTGTCCTTATACAAGTGTTGTCCCTACCAGGAAAAAGCCGAGTTTTTCCTGGGCGGAGCGGAGGAATAAGATGAGTTATCAAATAGGTTTTGACATAGGCTCCACCACCATCAAAATGGTTGTCATGCAGGGCAGATGCAGCCGGCCTGGATCAATTGGCCGCCCAGGCCAGCTCCACCTATCCCATCGCTTCACGTTGTGGCGTATTTGCTAAAAGTGATCTGCAACCACTGCTCCATGATGGAGCAGCACCAGCTGACCTGGCCCGCTCTGTCCTGCAAGCTGTAGTCAACCAGACCATCGCTGGCCTGGCCTGTGGCCGGCCCATCCGGGGCCATGTCATCTTTCTAGGCGGCCCCTTAACCTTTATGCCCCAGCTGCGTGATGTATTCGCCAAGACCCTGGCCGATAAAGCCGACTATTTCATTAATCCGCCGGACGGCCACCTGGCTGTGGCCATAGGGGCAGCTCTCCTGGCTGATCAGGCGCCGCTCCAACTGGCCAGCATCTACCAAAGAACCGAAGAAAATCTGCCCCCGGACCATGAATTGACCAGGATTGCCCCGCTTTTTGCCGGCGACCAGGAAAAGCAGGCCTTTTTCCAGCGCCACCAGGCCAATCAACTGGCCAGGAAGCCCTTAGCTGCAGCCACAGGACCCTGCTATCTGGGTATAGATGCCGGCAGCACAACCACCAAGCTGGTCCTGATTAACCAGGCTAAGGACCTGCTTTTTTCCCATTATGGCAGTAATGACGGCCAGCCGGTCCAGACTGTCCTGGCCCGGCTGCAAGAGCTCTTGGCCCAGCTGCCGCCTGGTGCCTATATCGCCAATGCCTGTGTGACAGGTTATGGCGAAAATCTGATCAAGGCTGCCTTTGATATCAAGGACGGTGAAGTGGAAACCCTGGCCCACTATAAGGCGGCTGTCCATTTTTGCCCTGATGTCGACTATATTATCGACATCGGCGGTCAGGACATGAAATGCCTGGCTATCCAGGACGGGGTTATCAGCGATATCAAGATCAACGAAGCCTGTTCCTCCGGCTGTGGCTCCTTCCTGCAATCCTTTGCCAGCACCCTCCAGCTGGATGTGGCGGAATTTGCCCAGCTGGCCCTTACAGCCAAACATCCGGTGGACCTGGGCACCCGCTGCACAGTCTTTATGAATTCACGTGTCAAACAGGCCCTGAAAGAAGGTGCCACCGTCGGTGATATTTCAGCTGGACTGTCCTACTCAGTCGTGCGCAATGCCCTCTATAAGGTCATAAAACTAAAAAGCCAGGCCAGCCTGGGCCAAAAAATAGTAGTCCAGGGTGGCACCTTCTTAAATGATGCTGTCCTACGCTGCTTTGAACAGGCGACCGGGCAGACAGTGGTCCGGCCGGATATCGCCGGCTTGATGGGTGCTTTTGGAGCAGCCTTACTGGCCCAAAAAGCCTGCCGGGCTGACAGCCAGCCCTTTAGTTTGCCGGCAGGTGAATTCCAGTTTAAAAGCAGCCGGGCCATCTGCCGGCTCTGTGCCAACCAGTGCCGCCTGACTGTTTCCCATTTTAAAAATAGTCGCTTTATTTCCGGTAACCGCTGTGAAAAAGGTGCCGGGCGGGATAACAAAGACCGGCATAACCTGCCTGATCTCTACCAGGAAAAATACGATGCCCTCTTAGCCTACCAATCCCTGGCGGCTGAAGAGGCCCCACGCGGCACCATCGGTGTACCCATGGTGCTCAACCTGTTGGAGAACTACCCTTTCTGGCACACAGCCCTGACCCAGCTGGGTTTTCGGGTTGTCCACTCCGGCCGTTCCGACCAGCAGCTCTTCCAGATGGGTATGGAATCCATCCCGTCCGAGAGCGTCTGTTATCCTGCTAAACTGGCCCATGGCCATATCATGCGCCTGGTCGACCAAGGTGTCAGCACCATCTTTTATCCTGATATCGTCTATGAACAGAAAGAAAATAAAACAGCTGACAACAGCTATAACTGCCCGGTGGTGGTTTCTTATCCTGAGGTGATCAAGAACAATATCTTCAATCAGCCTGGCACAAAAATAGCTTATATCAATCCCTTTATCTCTTTTGCCCATCCACGTAAAATCGCCTCTCTACTGGTCCGGGCTTTCCAGGGCTATGCAGTCACTAAAGGTGAAGCCCAAAGAGCTGTCCAGGCTGCCTTTGCCGAGCAGGCCGCCTTCAAGCAGCGCGTGCGCCGCCGGGGCAGTGAAGTGGTCGCCTGGCTGAAAGATAATGACCGTCAGGGCCTGGTCCTGGCTGGCCGGCCCTACCACATTGACCCTGGGATCAACCACGGTATCCCCAAGCTGATCACAAGCCTGGGCCTGGCCGTCCTGACCGAAGACAGTGTGGCCGGGATAGCCAGTGCTCCCCGGCCGCTGCGGGTTTTGGACCAGTGGGCCTACCACAGCAGACTCTACGATGCCGCGGCCGCTGTTGTCCAAGAGCCTGTTTTAGAACTAGTCCAGCTCAATTCCTTTGGCTGTGGCCTGGATGCTGTGACCAGTGACCAGGTCCAGGAAATCCTCACAGCCGGCCACAAGACCTACACTTGTCTGAAGATTGATGAAATCAGTAATCTGGGAGCAGCCAGGATCAGGCTGCGTTCCCTGGTGGCAGCCCTGGCTGAGAAAAAGCAGCAGACCAAGCCAGCTCAGCAGGTGAGAGCCTCTAGCAGGGTACCCTTTACTAGGGCCATGCAAAAAAACCACACCATCCTGGCCCCGCAGATGTCGCCGATCCATTTCAGCCTGGTTGAAGCTGCCCTGCAAGCAGCTGGCTACCAGGTCAGGATCCTGGCCAAGGCCAGTGCAGAGGATATCGAGACAGGCCTCAAATATGTCCATAACGATGCCTGCTATCCTAGCATCATGGTAGTGGGCCAGATCGTCAATGCTCTTTTACAGGGCGGCTATGATCCAAATAACACATCTGTCTTTTTAACCCAGACCGGTGGCGGCTGCCGTGCCTCCAACTATGTTGCTTTTTTGCGCAAAGCCCTGCATGATGCCGGCCTGGGCCAGGTACCGGTTGTCTCAATCAATATGAGCGGTCTGGAAAAAAATCCCGGCTTCAAGTTGAGCCTGCCCTTGCTGCACAAGGCTCTCTTGGCCCTCTGCCTGGGTGATCTGCTCCAGACTTTAGTCTTGGCGACCAGACCTTATGAGCTAAAAAAAGGCAGCACCAACCAGCTCTACCAAAAATGCGACCAGATCTGCCGTGACTGGCTGGCTAAAAAAGGCCTCCGGCAGCGCTACAGCCAGCTGATTGATCAGACTATCGCGGCCTTTATGGCCCTGCCCCAGGCCAGGGGAGAGCGTAAACCCCGGGTTGGCATAGTCGGTGAAATCCTGGTTAAGTTCCACCCCGATGCCAATAACCATCTGGCTGAACTGATTGAAGCTGAAGGCTGTGAGGCCTGTCTGCCCGGCATGGTGGATTTTTTCCAATACTGTTTTTCCAACAGCGGCTGGCGTCATCAGAACCTGGGCACCAGCAGTCTGGCTGCCTTTGCCACCCGCCGGGCAATCTGGCTGGTCGAAAAATACCGGGCCCCCATCCTGGCCCGCCTGCAAGCAGCCAGCCCGCGCTATGATATTCCCGAGCATATTGATGAACTGGGCCAAAGAGCGGAAAAGATCCTTTCTTTAGGTAATGACAGTGGCGAAGGCTGGTATCTGACAGCAGAGATGCTCCAGCTGATTGATAATGGTGTGCCTAATATCGTCCTGGTCCAGCCTTTTGCCTGCCTGCCCAACCATGTGACCGGCAAGGGCATGCTGGCCGGAATCAGGCAGCTTTACCCCCAGGCCAATCTAGTGGCGGTCGACTATGACCCTGGTGCCAGTGAAGTCAACCAGCTTAACCGGATTAAGCTGATGCTGGCGGCAGCCGGCCGGGCGGATGAGAAAAAGCCGTAAACTGGTCAGCCAGATGCAAAAATCAGCCGATCATCGCCGCAAATCCATCTAGCCATTTGTTGTTGGTGATAGCAAAGGCATAATTGATCACCAGCACATCCTCGATATCGTGCTGCTTGATAAAGCCGGGCAGGTCTGCTGTCAGGCTGCGCGGGTCGATCACATAGACTTCCTCATAGTGGTTGAGCAAAAAGGGCACTAAGGCATTGCCAAACGATTCTTTGAGCACCAGGACCTTTTTGCCATTTTTTAAACCGGTGACCAGGCGGACCAGGGGATTGTCGCCCTGGATGAAGGCCAGGTACTTGTTGGTGCTGTCCACTGTTGTCCTGACTGCCTTGATGCGGTAGCCTTCTGCCATGGCGGTATTGGTGAAAGCAATGCCTTCACTTTCAAATTTAGGCAGGAAATATTCCACGTAATCAGGATTGTTTTTCAGCTTGCTGCTTTTGGTATAGCGGTATAAACTGCCCAGGAAATCTCCCGGCACAATACCTGTTTCAAAATCAGTCAGCTGATAAGGGCTAAAGCCTGCCAGCTCGGCAAAGGCCTGATAAGCACAATGGGCCCCCCGGGCTGTCCAGTGATGGTCAGTCCTGAAGTAGAGATAATCCTGCCACTTGGCCACTATCTTGCTATAGGCGTCAACCTTCTTGACAGCAGGATTTAGCCGGCTGTAGACATTTTTAATAGCATCTATTTGCGAACTCTGGCCTGAGTGATAAGAATCAGGCGAATAAAACTCCAGGGCTGTCGGGGCGATCAGGCTGTAAACCTGGGCTTGGGGCACTTTTTCCTGCAGCCGGTTGACCAGCTGGACATAGCGTTCACTCCTGCTCTCACTGAAATAAAACAGCTCCATGGCTCTGTTTTCCAAGATGATGACACCTGACACAGTCTCCACTTTGCCTTCGACACCAGGAGTTGGCCCTTTAGTCGGCTCCGGTGTGGGACTGGCCTGGATAGTCGGGCTGGGTGCCGCAGTTGGTGAGACAGTATCGCTTGTAGCAGGGCTGGTGGGTGGCGGGGTCAGTGTGGCAGCAGCACTGGAACTGGAACTGGGTGGCGGGGTCGGCGTGGCCAGGATCACCTTATCAGTTGGATCGTGATCCAATCTTTCACCTTGACCGATATCTGCTTCTTCGTCATCGGGGCCGAGCACTAATTCTAGATCACCGGCAAAGGGGCTGGTCACCAGTTCAACCAGCCGGCTGTTCAAGTTGATGAAAAAGCTGCGGAAGGGAAACTGGTCCGAAAAATATTCCTCATATTCCTGGGTATAGCTGCCTGTTTTAAGACCTTGCCAGCTGAGGGCGGGCCTTTGCTTCAAGCTTCTGTTTTCATCAGCTGAGACAGCCTGGTCCGGCCAGAAGAGGTTAAAGACACTCATCATATAAAGCGGGATTAACAAGAAGGCCACTAAGGCGGTGTGATCTTTTTTCAAGTTATTACCTCCTAGAAGCGAAAATACAAAAAAGGATTATAGGTTGAACCAACCAGAGCAGCGGTACAGGCAAAGAGTAAAACCAGTAGGACAGCTGTGCTGAAGGCAGTTATCAGGCTGTGCCTGGGCGTGTGGCGGCGCAGAACCAGGAGCCGGCGGCCAAATCTGGCTGCCAGCGGGGTCGCGGCAAAAAAGGCAATCGCAAAAAAGAGGATGTTCTCACGCAAGAGCTGGTTGGCTGTTAAGCTGGTCCAAGCCTGGCCGGACCAGCCGAACATGAGGCGGAGCATGGCAAAAACACTTTTGATATCCGTGAAGTAGAAAAAGACCCAGCCGATCAGCACTGTGAAGAGGGTGTAGATATGGGAGACAAACTGGGGCAGCTTGGCCAGGATCCGGCCGAGGAATTGCTTTTCAATCAGAAGCAGCAGGAAAAAATAAAGGCCCCAGAAAACAAAGTTCCAGCTGGCACCATGCCAAAGCCCGGTCAAGGCCCAGACAACAAGCATGTTGCGGATCTGATAGCGCCTGTTGCCGCCTAAGGGAATATAAACATAGTCCCGGAAGAAGGTGGACAAAGAAATATGCCAGCGCCGCCAAAAATCAGTGATTGATTTGGCAGTATAGGGGTAGATGAAGTTTTCCTTAAAGTCAAAGCCAAAGATGTGGCCCAGGCCGATAGCCATGTCGGAATAGGCAGAAAAATCAAAATAGATCTGCAAGGCAAAGGCGATGATCCCGGTCCAGGCCTCCAGCACACTGGTGGCAGCCAGGCCGTTGCCAATGGAATGACTGACTAGCTGGCCGGCATAATTGGCGATCAGGACTTTTTTACTAAGGCCGATCACAAAACGGCTGATACCGCGGGCAAAGCCGCTCCAGGTCATCTGGCGTCGGTCGATCTGGGCAGCTATATCAGCATAGCGGACGATCGGTCCGGCAATTAATTGGGGAAATAGGGCCTCATAGAGCAGGAAGTTGATCCGTGATTTTTGCACCTGCGTATCACCGCGGTAAAGATCAATCGCATAAGTCAGGGTCTGGAAGGTGTAAAAGGAGATCCCGATCGGCAGGTTAAACTGGGGTACCGGCCACTTCAGGCCAGTCAGGGCATTGACATTTTCCACGAAAAAGCCCAGGTACTTGAAAACAGCCAGGGAAGACAGGGCGGCCACAACAGCCAGGATCAAGTAGAAGCGGGAGCTGGAACTGCCGCGGTGCTGTTCAATCTTAAGTCCGGCCCAATGAATGAAAAGACCGGTCAAGATCATCAAGATGACCCAGACAGGTTCACCCCAGGCATAAAAGAATAAAGAAAAGAGCAAAAGAACGATATTCTTGCTGCGCATACTGCCGGCCGCCATATAAAAAAGCAGGCAGAGCGGTAAAAATGCATACAGAAAAATCAAACTGGAAAAGACCATATAGCAGATATCTCCTCGTGATTCATACTCATCCAATATAATGCTAAGCCTGACAATTTACAATGGCCGGACCGCCCAAAAGCTTAAGACCGGGGAAAACAGGCAACTTGGTGAATATTATGGGCAGACTAAAACACTAGCGCTTACTTTTACACTTTACGTTAGGAGAGCTCATGCAGTCAGCCCCTGTTCAGTTGCCTGATAATGTATTATAATGGGACCAATCTAAAAGCCAGCAAGGGAGCCATGACATTGAATAAGAATATCAGGACTATGACCTATGGCGGTATTTTGTCGGCAGTTATTTTGCTGGCTACCATCATCAATTTCCCCATACCCGGCGGCTATGGCTATATGAACTTCGGTGACGGGGCCATCTATGCTGCAGCTGTTGTTTTGGGACCTTTCGCCTCAATCAGTGCGGCCCTAGGCTCAGCCTTGGCTGACCTAGTGGCAGGTTACCCGCATTACATGCTGCCCACTTTCCTGATCAAGGGCTTGATGGGCCTGGTGGCAGGTCTGGTCTTTAGCCGGGCCAGCCGCCTTAAATGGCCGGGCCAGCTGCTGCTCTTTACTGTCTGTGAGGCCATCATGGTGGCTGGTTATTTCTTGGCAGAAATCATTTTTTATGGCCTGGCTGCTGCAGCAAGTTCACTGGCCTTCAACGCTCTCCAGGCCCTGGCCGGCATCGTAGTCGGTCTGGCTATAGTGCCCCTGGCCCGGCGCATCAAGGTATAAGCTGATGCTGCTTGCAGGAGGTGGAAGTGACTTTAAATGCAGAGCCTGACCTGGCGGCACAAGAAAAAAAATGTGTCCTAGCAGCCCAGGCTGGCGATGAAGCTGCCTTTGCTCTTTTAGTGGAACGCTATCTGGGCCGGGTTTATAATATCTGCTATAGTTTTGTCAGCAACCACCACGATGCGGAAGATTGTGCTCAGGAAGCCTTTCTCAAAGCCTATCGGGCCCTGCCGGATTATAATTTCCGCTCCAGCTTCTACACCTGGCTCTACCGCATCGCAGTCAACACCTGCCTTGATCTGCAAAGGAAAAAAGCCAGGCAAGGCACCTTGTCTCTGGACAGCCCGATCAGCGGGGAAGAAGGTGATTTATTGCGCCAGCTGGCCGACCCTGGACCCGGGCCAGCCAGCCAGGCAGAGAAAAATCAACTGCGCCAACTGGTCAGATCTGAAATAAATCAGCTGGCTGGACCTTTGCGCCAGATGATCATCCTCAAGGATATTGCCGGACTCAGTTATCAGGAAATCAGCCAAACCCTGGCCTTATCAACCGGCACAGTCAAGTCAAGGATCTTCCGGGCCAGGCAGCAACTATTAAAAAATCTCAAGCTGCGGGATCAATCAGGAACATTTGAGCAGGCAGCAGCGTCTAAAGATTGATCGCAAGCAGGGAGGTTAGCTAGTTTGAAGAATAAATGTAAACTTGATAAAAAATTAATGCTGGATTATCTGGATAAAAAGTTGGACCCAGCTGAAAACAAGGCTGTCCAGGAGCATCTGGAGGCCTGTCCCGCCTGCCGGAAAATAATCAGGGCCCAGGAAAACTACCTGGCTTTACTGAGCGAAAGCAAGCCGCAGCAAGCAGCAGAAGAACAAGTTGATCTGACCGGCCTGCAGACCAGGATATTGGCTGGGGTCAAGGCTGAAAAACAAGCAAAATTCTGGCAAAAACCAGTCTTCTGGTTCCAATCAACTGCTGTGCTGGCAGCCCTTCTAGTGGCTGTTTTTATCCTGCCGGCCTTGTTGCCACAAACACGCACTGCTGATGAAATGGCTCGTGAAGAGCTGAGTCTGGCCCAGGCCGAAATCATGGCTTTGAATGATAACTTGAAAGCCGGCACCAATAAAACCAGTGGCAACCCTGTGGTCTGGTCGATTTATAAAGGTTCCTTAGCCGATCTGCCGACCATGGCTTGCTTTTTCAGCGATTTTGCCTCTGATGAGGCTGCAGCCAGCTCCAAGACAACTGGCAATGATGAGGAGGATGCCCTTTCTGCTGCTGCATGCAGAAAGCTGAATGCTGCCGGGCGCTCCCTGCTCGGCCTGCTGGAACAAGCAGAGGATATCCGGGTGCTAGTCAAACAGGAAAAACCGGCCGGAACCATTATCATGGCAGCCTTCTTGCCCAAACAGATCAAGGGCATGCTGGCTGATCTGGACCTGACTGGGCTGGATGGGACGCAGGAAAAAATAGAAAGCATCGTCAGCCAGGATTTGGTCGCCCGCCTAGAACAAATAGAAATCGGTTTGTATAGCCGTGTTTTTAGTGAAAAACCGGCCAATTCCTTAAGCTGGCTTTTGATAATACTGGAGAGTGATTAATTGTCTGCCCAAAAACTATTACTACTTGATGCCAACAGCCTGATCAACCGGGCTTTTTACGGCCTTTATGGCCGCCAACAACTGACAGCTCCGGACGGGACACCGACAGGAGCTCTTTTTGCCTTTTTTAATATGTTCCTGAAACTGCTGGCCGATGAAAAACCCAGCCATCTGGTCGCAGCCTTCGATCTGCCCGGCCCTACCTTCCGGCATGATATGTATGACGGTTACAAGGCCACCCGCAAGCCCATGCCGGAAGAACTGGCTATCCAGCTACCTATTTTAAAAGAACTCCTGGCTGACTTTGGTGTTGTCTGCACGGAAAAAGCAGGCTTCGAAGCAGACGATATCCTGGGCACCCTGGCTAAACTGGCCGCACCCAGCATGCCTGTCACCATTGTCAGTGGCGACAAAGACACCTTCCAGCTGGCTGCAGACAATATCCTGATTCTCCAGCCTGTCACCAGATCTGGCCAGACTGAAGTGGAAAAATACGATCCTGCTGCTGTTAAGGAACGCTTCCGGGTCAGTCCGCTGGAATACATCACTGTCAAAGCCCTGATGGGTGATCCGTCTGATAATATTCCCGGCGTGCGCGGGGTCGGGGAAAAGACAGCCACAGATCTGGTCAGCCGTTTTGGCAGCCTGGATAATATCTATGCCAATCTGGACCAGCTGCGTCCGGCGCTGGCAAAAAAAATGACTGAAGATAAGGCTGCTGCCTATCTTTCCTACGAGCTGGCCACCATCAACCTGGCAGTACCCCTGGCTGATGACCTGGACAGCTATAGGATCACGCCGCCTGATAGAACAAGGCTGGTAGAGCAGTTCACCCGGCTGGGCTTTAAGACCCTGCTGGCCCGGCTTGATCTGGCCGGCAAGGAGCCCGACAGCCTGCCGCAAGTGCAAAAAGGTGAACTGGCCGACTTCCTAGCCGCCTTGGCGGGCAAGGACCTGGCTGTGGAGCTGGCCCCGGATGCCAGTTTATACTGGCTGGAGCAGGAGGGCCAGATCAGCTATCTGGAGCAAGCAGCAGCTCAGGAGGCCTGGACCAGTCTCTGCCAAAGCGACTGTCTGGTCTATGCATTTGATTATAAAAACTGGCGCCGCCAGACCCAGGTCAAGGGCCATCCTGTCCGCCTGCACGACATCACAGTGGCGGCCTATCTGCTCAGCCAGCAGGACGGTAAGCCGGATTTAGCCCGCCTTTACCAAACGGTCAGTGGGAAAATATTAGCCCAGCCCGCCCCGGCCAGCTTGGCTGACCGCCAACAATCACTGGCTGACATAGGTCAGGAGCCGGAAAAACCCTGCATCAATCTGGCTGCGGTGCGGGAAATTGGCCGTGCCCAGCAGCTGGAGATTAAAGAACGTGACCTGGAATTTTTAGCCTGGCAGGTAGAGTTCCCATTAACTGCCATCCTGGCTGATATGGAAGAGCAGGGCTTTTGCCTGGACCAGGCTGTCCTGGAAGAGATCTCCCGTGAACAGGACCAGCGACTGGAAGAACTGCAAGAGCAGATCCAGCAGCTGAGCGGCAAAAAGTTCAACCTCAATTCGCCCAAACAGCTCAGCGAAGTTCTTTTTACTGATCTGGGCCTGAAGCCAGGTAAGAAGCGTTCCGGTGGCAGCTACTCCACAGATGCAGCTGAACTGGAAAGACTAAAGGATGACCATGCAATCATAGGCCTTTTACTGGAGTACCGTCAGCTGGCCAAGCTGCGCACAACCTATATTGAAGGCTTGCTCAAACTGATTGATCCGGCTGACGGCCGGGTCCACACGACCTTCAATCAGACTGTTACTGCAACGGGCCGGCTCAGCAGTAAAGAGCCCAATTTACAAAATATCCCGATCAGAAGCGCAGAGGGCCGGCGCATCCGGCAAGCCTTTGTTGCCCGGCCCGGCCATGTTCTGCTGGATGCCGATTACTCTCAAATTGAACTACGTCTGCTGGCCCATCTATCAGGAGACGAGGTCATGCTGGAGGCTTTTAGTAAGGGTGAGGACATTCATATCACCACTGCCAGCCGCATCTTTGGCCTGCCGGCTGACCAGATCACAGCTGAAATGCGTGCTATCGCCAAAACCATGAATTTCAGCGTGATCTATGGGATCAGTGATTTTGGCCTGGCCCGTGATCTGGGGGTCAGCGTCAAGCAAGCCCACCAGTGGATCGCTGAATATGACAGCCGCTATCCAGCCGTGCGGGCCTATTTTGATCAACTGATCACCCAGGCCAAGCAAAACACCTATGTCGAAACCTTATTTGGCCGGCGCCGCTATCTGCCCGAACTCAAGTCCCCCAACCACAATATCAGGTCCTTTGCCGAAAGGGCGGCTATGAACACCCCCATCCAGGGTACAGCTGCTGATTTGATCAAAATCGCCATGGTGCGTACCCAAAAAGCCCTGCAGAGCCAGGGCCTTTTGGCCCATCTGATCTTGCAGGTCCATGATGAGCTGATTGTGGAAACGCCCCTGGCCGAAAAAGACCAGGCGGCCCGTATCTTAAAAGAGGCTATGGAAGGGGCCATGCAGCTAAAGGTGCCCTTGCTGGCTGACCTGAGCCAGGGTCCCAGCTGGGCCCGGCAGGAGAAGCTCTAGATGTTTGTTCTCGGTATAACAGGCGGGATCGGCTGCGGCAAAAGCACAGTGGCTGCCATCTGCCAGGCGGCTGGACTGCCTCTAATTGATGCTGACCAGCTCTCACATCAGGTGACAGGCCCAGGCGGGGCTGCCCTGGGCCAGCTGCAGGAACTCTTTGGCGAGCAGATCGTCACTGCAGCCGGTGGGCTGGACCGGACCAAAATGGCCAGCCTGGTTTTTGCCGACAAGAGCAGGCTGGACCAGCTCAGCAGTATTGTGCACCACTTTGTTCTTGCCGAGATGGGCAGGCAGGTGGAAGAACTGGACCAGGCCGGCCAGCGCGCCGTGGTCCTGGATGTACCAATTCCGGTCAAACAGGGTTTTTTGGATATCTGTGACCAGGTCTGGGTGGTCTGGGCCGATGATGAGATCCGCCTGGAGCGCCTGGCCAGTCGGGGTATGACCAGTGCGGAGGCCAAGCGGCGCATGGCCATGCAGATGAGCCGGGCAGATTACGCGGCCCTGGCCGATTTTGTTATAGAAAACAATGGCAGTCTGGCTGAGCTGGAAGACCAGGTCAACCAGTTGCTGGACCAGGAACTGGGCCAGCGCGGCATCCGGCTCAGACGTTAAAACGAAACAAGACCACATCACCATCCTGGATAATATAATCTTTACCTTCCGAACGGATCAAGCCTTTATCCCTAGCCGCAGCCTGGCTGCCTGCAGCCAGCAGGGCGGGGCAGGAAATAACCTCTGCCCTGATAAAGCCACGTTCAAAATCGCTATGGATCTGGCCGGCGGCCTGAGGAGCCCTGGTGCCCTGGCTGACCCACCAGGCGCGCAGTTCCGGCCCCTTGATCGTAAAAAAGCAGACCAAATCCAACAGCTGGACACCTGCCTGGATGATCTGGCCAAGACCCGACTGGCCCAGGCCCAGCTCGGTTAAGAACAGCTCTCTTTCTTCCTGGTCTAAAAGGGCCAGCTCTGCCTCAATTTGGGCACTGATCGCTAAAAACCCAGCACCTTCGGCAAGAGCTTGTTTTTGCAGTTCCCGCACCAAGGCAGAAGGATTGGCCAGATCAGCTTCGGCCACATTAGCCACATAGAGGACCTTTTTTTGGCTCAAAAGATCAAGTCCGGCCAGCTGCTCTTTTTCTGACTCAGTCAAGGCAGCAGTGCGGGCCGGCTTGGCCTGGTCGAGGTGATTGGCCAGCTTTTTTAAGACTGCCAAACGTTCTGCCTGGGCTTTTTCGCCGCCTTTGACCAGTTTTTGGGCCTTTTCAATCTGGCGGGCCAGGTAATCCAGATCAGCCAGAATCAGTTCCAGGTTGACTATCTCCAGATCGCGCAGTGGATCGGGCTCACCCGTCACATGACTGACATCAGGATCGTTAAAGCAGCGCACCACATGGATCAGGGCATCAACTTGGCGGATGTCGCCTAAAAACCGGTTGCCTAAACCTTCGCCCTGACTGGCTCCGGCTACCAGGCCGGCAATATCCAAAAACTGGATTACAGCCGGTGTGACTTTTTTGGGTTTAACAAAAAGGGCCAGCTGGTCCAGCCGGCTGTCCGGTACAGGCACAATGCCAAGATTGGCTTCAATGGTGCAAAAAGGGTAATTGGCGACTGCTGCGCCTGCCCCGGTCAGGGCATTAAAAAGAGTGCTTTTACCTACATTAGGCAGGCCAATAATGCCTAAGCGCATGCCTGATTCCTCCTCACAAGAGTTAATCCGGCTCCATTATGGCACAAAGGCCTGCTCTTACGCAAAAATATCAGACATTAAAGCGAAAATGGACAACATCACCGTCCTGGATGATATAATCTTTCCCTTCCGACCAGACCAGACCTTTTTCCTTGGCTGCCAGCTGGCTGCCACAGGCAATCAGCTGGGGGTAAGGGATGACTTCAGCCCGGATAAACCCGCGTTCCAGATCAGAATGGATCTTGCCTGCTGCCTGGGGAGCTCGGGTACCCTGGCGGATGGTCCAGGCCCGTACCTCAGGTTCACCAGCTGTCAAAAAGGAGATCAGGCCCAAAAGCTTGTAACCGGCCCGGACAATTTTATTAAGGCCGGACTCGCCCAGACCCAGCTCTGCTAAAAAAAGCTCTCTTTCAGCAGGGGGCAGACCGGCTATTTCTGCTTCGATCTTGGCACTGATGCTGACGCAGGAGGAGTCTTCTTGTCTGGCATATTCTTCCAACTGCTGGACACTAACACTAGTTTGACCCAGTTCAACTTCAGCAAGATTGGCCACATAAAGGACCGGCTTGAGAGTCAAAAGATCCAGGTCGGCCAGGAAGGCCTGCTCTTCTTTTACCAAAGGACAGGTCCGGGCCGGCTTTTCTAGAGCCAGATGGGCCAGCAGTTTTTCATAAAGGGCTAGTTGGACCAAAAAATCCTGATCCTTGCCTTTTTTGAGCCGGGCTGTTTTTTCCAGCCTTCTTTCCAGATGTTCCAGATCGGCCAGGATCAGCTCCAGATTGACCAGGGCAATATCACGCAGGGGGTCGGGATGGCCGGCCACATGGATGACATCAGGATCGCTGAAACAGCGCACTACATGGACCAGGGCATCAACCTGGCGGATGTTGGCCAAAAAGCGATTGCCCAGGCCTTCGCCCTGGCTGGCTCCGGCCACCAAACCGGCTATATCAACAAACTCTATGACAGCCGGGGTTATCTTGCGCGGTGAGTAGAGCCGGGCCAGCCCGCCTAAACGGTCATCCGGCACAACAACCATGCCCACATTGGGCTCAATCGTGCAAAATGGATAATTAGCCACAGCCGCACCAGCTGAAGTGATGGCATTAAAAAGTGTACTTTTTCCTACATTCGGTAGGCCAACCAGACCAAGGCGCATATCTATTCCTCCAAAATCACCTCAATAATTATGGCAGGCGCTCAGCTATTGTCAATTGATCAGAGCAGTTTTTGCCAAATTTTGTCGCTTTGTCAGGAAAACCAGACCTATCTGGCCTGTTAAACTGTTAAATTAATGGTAACGGAAATAAAAAACCTGTTCAGTGGCCTGCTTTTATCAGACCTGAGCCGGGCCGGCCTGGCCCGGGATTTTCTCATAGCGTCCCTGCAGCAAGAGTCTGACCTGCCCGGCTGCCTTTTACAGCTGGGCCGCCGGGTCGGCCTGAAGGGCGCGGGCCACTATGAGAGCCTGGCTCACCAGGCCTGGCAGCAAAAGATCAGGGCTTGTCTTTTTCTAGATCCGGCTTATCCGCTAAGACTGGCCCAGATCAGCGGCTTCCCTCTGGTTCTTTACTATAGCGGCCAGGCGGCAGCTCTTAAATGGAACCATCCCTTTATCGTAGCTGTGGTCGGCAGCAGACAGCCTACTGCCTATGGCCGTCGGGTCACAGCTGAGCTGACAGCAAAGCTGGTCCAAGAAAATTGCCTGATCGTCAGTGGCCTGGCCCGCGGCATTGACGGATTAGCCCACCAAACCTGTCTGGCCCGGGGAGGCCTGACTATTGCCGTGCTGGCCCATGGCCTGGACCTGGTTTACCCGCCGGAACATAAGCAGCTGCTGGAAGCTGTCCGGGTCAGTGGTCTTATTGTCAGTGAACATCCACCCGGTACCAGACCGCAAAGACAATATTTCCCGGCCCGCAACCGCATCCTGAGCGGTTTGGCAGACCTGGTGGCCATCATGGAGGCTGCTGAAAAAAGTGGCAGCCTGATCACAGCCGGCTTTGCCGCAGACCAAGGCAGGGAGGTCCTGGCGGTGCCGGGCAGCATCTACAACAGCCAGAGTAAAGGCTGCCACCAGTTGATTAAAGACGGAGCTGCCATCTTGCAATCCAGCGCTGATATCCTGGCCTGCCGGCCGCTTTGGGGCAGACAAAATCAAGAAAATTTTTGACAGAAGCCTGATTTATCTGTATATATGTTATGTAATGTGGAAATTTTGGAGGCTAATCAAGCATTTATGAGTAAAAACCTTGTCATAGTTGAATCACCGGCTAAAGCTAAAACCATTGGCCGTTATCTGGGTTCGGATTATAAGATTGCCGCTTCAGTCGGCCATATCCGTGATCTGCCGGCATCCAGCATGGGTGTGGATGTCAATGATAACTACCGCCCTGAATACACCAGTATGAAGGGCAAGGAAAAGGTGATCCGCGAACTGAAGGATCTGGCCAAGACAGCTGATAATATCTTGCTGGCGACTGACCCTGACCGGGAAGGTGAGGCAATTGCCTGGCATGTGGCCCAGGTCTTGTCTGTTGATCCGGCCACACCCTGCCGGATCAGTTTTAATGAGATTACAGCTCCGGCAGTGCAAAAGGCCGTGGCCCAGCCGCGCCCTTTGGATATGGACCTGATTAATTCCCAACAGGCCCGGCGTATCCTGGACCGGCTGGTTGGCTATGAACTAAGCCCCCTGCTCTGGAAAAAAGTCAAAACAGGCCTTTCGGCTGGCCGGGTCCAATCAGTGGCCACCCGCCTGGTCGTGCAAAGAGAAAGAGAAATAGCGGCTTTTAAGCCGGAAGAATACTGGCTCCTGACCGCCTGGCTCAAGCAGACGCCCAGTGCGCCTGCCTTCAAGGCCCGCTACCACGGGGAGATTGATGCTGACAAGGTCAAAAAAACCAAACTTAGCAACAAGGAGTCCACCGATGCGGTCATCGCTGACCTGGCTGACCGGGAATTTTATGTCTGGAAGATAACAAAAAGAAAACGCCAGCGCCAACCGGCTGCCCCCTTCACCACCAGCACCCTGCAGCAGGAAGCTGCCCGTTATCTCAGTTTCACAGCCCGGCGCACCATGCAGGTGGCCCAGCAGCTTTATGAGGGTGTTGATCTGGCCGGTAATGGACCGACAGCCCTGGTCACCTATATCAGGACCGATTCAGTGCGGGTTTCAGAAGAAGCTGAAGAGGAAGCCCGCCGTCATATCAAGGCGAAATTTGGTTCAGATTACCTGCCCAAGTCAGCCCGGCGCTTCAAGAATAAGAATAAGTCCCAGGACGCCCATGAAGCCATCCGGCCGGCCCACTTTGATCTGGACCCGGACAGCATCAAGGACCAGTTAAAACCGGAGCAGTACAGGCTCTACCGCCTGATCTGGGATAAATTCATGGCTTCCCAGATGGCAGCGGCGGTGATTGACACAGTCACAGCGGATCTGGCAGCCGGCAGCCATGTCTTCCGGGTGACCGGCGAGACAGTTCTTTTCCCTGGCTTTTTGGCCCAGTATGGGGTCCAGCTGGTCGACCAGGAAAAAGAAAGTACTGATGAAGATGAAGAGACAGGCAAGGAGAAACTGCCGGAATTAAAGCAGGACGAAAAATTACTCCTGGAAAAACTGGAGCCCATGCAAAAATTCACCCTGCCACCGCCGCGTTATACAGAAGCCAGCCTGATCAAGGCTATGGAAGAAAAAGGCATTGGCCGCCCATCCACCTATGCCCCAACCGTTTCAACTATCCTGGACCGGCTCTATGTTGAAAAGGACGGCCGCCATCTCTTGCCTACCGAACTGGGTAAAACAGTGACAGGCCTGCTTGAGGAACATTTTACTGATATAGTTGATGTAACTTTCACTGCCCGCATGGAGGCAGATCTGGACACAGTTGAAGCCGGCCAGCAGGATTGGGTCAGTCTCTTAGACGGATTTTATCCTTCTTTCCATAAACTGATCGAAAAGGCAGCCACGATTGACCGGGTCAAGATTGCTGACATTCCGACCGGCGAAAAATGCCCGGAATGCCAGGTGGGTGATCTGGTTATCAAGGAAGGGCGTTTTGGTAAATTCATCGCCTGTTCTGCCTACCCCGATTGCCGCTACACCCGCAATATAGAAAATGCTGTCCAGGGCAAGTGCCCCTTATGCGGCTCAGGCCTGGTCAGCCGGGTTTCTAAAAAATATAAGAGCAATTTTTTCACCTGTGATAAAAAAGGCTCTGATCCCCAGTGCCCCTTTATCAGCTGGGACCTGCCTATAGAAGGGCAGCATTGCGAAACCTGTGGGACTTATATGGTCATGAAACGCTACCGGGGCCGCTCTTTCCCTAAGTGCGGCAACCGGGATTGTCCGACCAACCAGAAAAAACCAAAAGCTGACCAAAAGGAAGCTGCCGCCCAGAAGGAAGAAAAAGATAAATCATGAGCAAAGAGAACAGGATTGATCCTGTGACAGTGGTCGGTGCCGGCCTGGCTGGCAGCGAGGCGGCCTGGCAGCTGGCCCAGCGCGATGTGCCTGTGCGCCTTTTCGATATGAAGCCGCTCCATTTCAGTCCAGCCCATAAGCTGCCTGGTCTGGCTGAGCTGGTCTGCAGCAATTCCTTCCGTTCCGGCCGCCTGGAAAATGCGGTTGGACTCTTAAAAGAAGAGATGCGCCGGCTGGACTCTTTAATCATCAGCTGCGCTGATCAAACAGCTCTGCCGGCCGGCCAGGCCCTGGCAGTGGACAGGGAGCAGTTTTCCCTGCAGGTCACCCAGAAGATCAAAAACCATCCCCTGATTGAACTGCATACAGAAAGGCTCAGACAGCTGCCGAAGGCCCCAGCCATCATTGCCACAGGCCCCTTGACCGACCAGGCCCTCGCCACCAGCATCCAGCAGGAACTGGGCATCGACGAACTTTTCTTTTTTGATGCTGCCGCTCCGCTGGTCAGCTCTGATTCGATTGATTATGAGGCAGCCTTTTACCAGTCCCGCTATGACTATGGCGGCCAGGACTATCTCAATTGTCCACTTGATGAAAAACAATATGACGAGTTCTGGCAGGCCTTGATCACAGCCGAGACTGCCCAGGTGCATGAATTTGATAAAAAACTGCTCTTTGCCGGCTGCCTGCCTATTGAAGAAATGGCCCGGCGGGGTAAAGACACCATCCGCTTTGGCCCCTTAAAACCGGTCGGTCTGGTCGATCCAAAAACAGGTCAGCAGCCTTACGCCTGTGTCCAGCTGCGCCGGGACAACCGGGCCGGCAGCCTCTATAATTTGGTCGGCTTTCAGACCAGGCTGACATACAGCGCCCAAAAGCGGGTCTTTTCTCTGATCCCGGCCCTGGCCCAGGCTGATTTTATCCGCTATGGCCTGATGCACCGCAACACCTATCTGCCTTCACCGGGTCTCCTCCTGCCAGATTATTCAGTCAGCAGCCGGCCTGGCCTTTATTTTGCCGGCCAGATCACCGGTGTGGAAGGCTATGTTGAGTCAGCTGCTTCCGGCCTGCTGGCCGGTTGGCAGGCTGCCTTGTGGGCTAAGGGGATTGAGCAGGAGCAGCGCCTGGCCAGCTTACCTTCAGCCGGCACAGTGATAGGTGCCCTGGCCGCCTATATTTCCGATGCCCGGGTCAAACATTTCCAACCCATGAACGCTAATTTCGGCTTGCTTGATGAACCGACGATTAAAATCAAGCAGAAAAAAGCTAAAATCGACTATTACATTGAGCGCTCATTGGCTGAAATCGACAGCCAGAGCGGGAAAACTAGCGTATAATATAAGAAATAAATAGATTGTTTTGCGAGGTGGCAGAAAATGGCAGGCTTTTTTGGCCTATTTGATTTTACTAAAGAAGGTCCCGGTGTCTACCCGGATGATCCGCCCAAGGGTGCTTTTGGCACGTTTTTTTCCGTGCTGGGCCGCAAGTTCTGGAAAATTGTCACGATCAACCTGATGTATCTTGTCTTCAGTATACCGGCCTTGCTGATCACCTTTTTTGGGGCATCTTTTGTCGTGGCTGCTTTTTTTCCCAGCCTGACCCCGGAACTGCTGGCAGAACTGTTTGAACAATCTGGCATCATGCTCCAGGAAGGGATTTCATTTTTAGATTTTGCCAACGTGCAGATCCTCCAGCTCTATGTCCTGGTCGCAGTCCTGCTTTTGGGTATGCATCTGGTCATAGTCGGTCCGGTGCACGCCGGTGTGGTCTATGTCCTGCGCAATTATGCCAGGGAAGAGCATGCCTTTGTCTGGAGTGACTTTAAAGAACATGCCCTGGCCAACTGGAAGCAGTCTTTCAGTACGGCTCTTTTAAGCTTTGCCGCGACCTTGCTCTTCGTTGTCAATTACGCTTTTTATAATAACAACCTGGTTTTTGGCAGCAATGTCCTGCGCATAATCCTGCAAACCGTGGTGACGGTCATGTTTGTGCTCTGGTGCATGATGCAACTTTACCTTTATCCCATGATGGTCACCTTTGACCTTAAGGTCAAGCAGCTCTTGCGCAACTGTCTCATGTTTGCCATTTTGCGCCTGCCTCTTAATCTTTTGATACTGCTGGTCAGCTTCATCGTTCTTTTTGTCATCCCGGGTATCTTGCTGGTCCTGGGTTATGGCATCTCCATCCTGGCAGCTGCGGTCTGGTTCTTATTCTTTGCAGTCGGCTTTAATATCTTTCTGACCACCTTTTTCTCCTACCGGGCTTTGGATAAGCACATGATTTCCCGGCTCAAGGCTGAAGAAGAAGCCTCAGAGCTGGAAGAAACTGCAGCAGAAGAGCTGGAAGAGGAGGAAGAGGAGGAGGAAGAAAAAACCGGCCAGGAAGACTCCGAGCCGGGTTTTGCACCATCACCGTATTAGCCAGTAGAGTTTATTTTGCGGCTAAAAGACTGTCCATGTCATAAAGCCCGGCTGGTTTGTCCTTGATAAACAGTGCTGCCGCGATTGCCCCGTGGGCAAAAACAGCGCGTGAGCCGGCCGAGTGACAAAGGCTGATTGTTTCATCCAGGCCGGCAAAAAGCACACTGTGCTGGCCGACAATATTACCGCCGCGGATGGCATGAATACCCAGTTCATTGTCGGCGCGGCTTTTTCTTTGCTGGCTGCGGTCAGTGATATATTCCAGGACACCGCCAAGCTGCTGGTTGATCTGGTCAGCCAGCAGCAGGGCCGTGCCGGATGGCGCATCAATTTTCTTATTATGATGAGCCTCGATTATCTCAATATTAAAAGCTGGATAAAGGGCGGCAGCCGCCTGACGGGCCAGGCGGGCCAGAATATTAACGCCCAGGGACATGTTGGCTGAAAAAAAGACTGGCAGGCTTTGTGACTGCCTGATCAGTTCTTCTTTTTGGCTGGCGCTGAGGCCGGTTGTGCAAAGCACCAAGCCACAAGCCCTGGCTTTTTGCAGGGCAAAAAGGCCAGGCAGGCAGCTGGGATGGGAAAAGTCGATTATGACATCAAAATCCTCGCGGCAAGCGCGGGGATCCTGATAAAGGGGGAAGCTGGTCTCTAGTCCGGGATCAAGGTCCGAGCCGGCCACTATAATAAGATCAGGCCGCTCTTTTAGCTCGGCTTGGATAGTGCGGCCCATCCGGCCGCCGGCACCACTTAAAAACACGCGTAACGCCATGATTTTCCTTTCTGGCTCAGCCGGGCAAGAGGCTGTGCTCTGCCAGGGTCTTTTTGATCAGGGCCAGATTTTCCGGAGCAGGACCATAAAGGGGCAAGCGGGGCTGGCCGACAGACATGCCCATCAGGTTAAGGGCTGCCTTGACGGGAATCGGGTTGACTTCACAGAACATGGCCTTGATCAGGGGCACCAACTCAATCTGCAGCCGGGCTGCTTTTTTGCTCTCTCCTGCATGCCAGGCCTGGACCATATCATGAACCAGGCGGGGCACCACATTGGCCACGACTGAAATGACACCCAGTCCGCCCAAGGATAAAAGAGGTAGGACCATGGCATCCTCGCCGGAATAAAGATTCAGTTTAGCACCGCAAAGGCTGATAACTTCCGGAACCTGTTCAATATTACATTCCTTGACTCCATTGATATTGGGAATTTCGGCCAGCCGGGCCAGGGTGGCCGGATTGAGATTAAGATTGGTCCGGCTGGGCACATTGTAAAGAATAATAGGCAGGTCCACCACTGCAGCGCTGGCTTTAAAATGCTGGTAGAGCCCTTCCTGGGTTGTCTTGTTGTAGTAGGGGGTGACGCACAAAAGCCCGTCCACACCCAGTTTTTCAGCAGCAATATTTAGCTGGATAGCGTGGCGGGTATCATTGCTGCCAGTGCCGGCAATGACAGGGACCTGGCCCTGAACTACCTTGACAACATGGGCGATGGCAGCCAGATGCTCTTCATCAGGCATGGTTGATGCTTCACCGGTTGTGCCTGTGACAATAATAGCATCCGTCTTATTTTGCAGATGCCACTGGCACAGCTGGGTCAGTTTGGCAAAATCAATGCCTGTTTCTGTAAAAGGGGTTACAATGGCAACACCGGAACCAGTGAATATTGCTTGTTTCATCTTCTTAGCCTCCAAACGGCAATCTAGGTGGATTTATCATAGCATTGCCTGTACTTTTCCGTCAATTCTAGTTATAATCGAAAAAATGAACACTGATCGAAAAGCTTACCATTATGATCTGCCCCCTGAATTAATAGCCCAGCAGCCGGCTGACCGGCGTGACCGGGCCCGTTTGATGCAGCTGTTAGCGGATGGCAGCAGCAGCCAGCACAGCTTTTACCAGCTGCCTGAACTGCTCCGGGCCGGTGATTGCCTGGTCCTGAATAATTCCAAGGTGCTGCCAGCCCGTTTACTGGGCCGGCGCCGGGATAGCGGCCTGGCTGTGGAGGTGCTTTTGCTGCGCCAGGATAATACCAGCGACTGGCAATGCATGGTGCGGCCGGGCCGGCGCATCAAGCCAGGCCATGAACTGGTCTTTTTAGAAGATGAACTGACAGCTGAAGTGCTCGGCCTGCTGCCGGATGGCAACAGGCTGATCAGATTTAAATTTACTGGCAATTGGGATGAGCTTTTAGCCCGCTCCGGCCAGCTGCCCCTGCCACCCTATATCAGTGAAAAACCGGCCGATCCTGGCCGTTATCAGACTGTTTATGCCAAAAACAACGGTTCCGCTGCTGCTCCGACCGCCGGTCTGCATTTTACGCCAGAGTTACTGGATGCCCTGAAAAACAAGGGGATCCGGTTGGCTGAGCTGACCTTGCATGTCGGGCCCGGCACCTTCCGGCCGGTCAAAACTGCCAATATTTTAGAACATAAGATGCATGCGGAATACTATGAACTGGAACAGGCGGCGGCTGACCTGATCAAAAAGACCAGGACCGAGGGCGGCCGCATCGTGGCGGTGGGCACCACCAGCTGCCGGGTCCTGGAAACCCTGGCCAGCCAGGGCGGGATCCGCCCGGCCCGGGGCTGGACAGATATCTTTATCTACCCCGGCTACCAGTTCCAGTTGACCGATCTACTGATCACAAACTTTCATTTGCCGGAGTCAACCCTGCTGATGCTGGTGGCTGCCTTTTGTGGCCGGGAGCAGATCCTGGCGGCTTATCAGGCAGCCATCCGACAGGCTTACCGTTTTTACAGCTTTGGTGATGCCATGCTGCTCTGGCCGCAAACAAAAGGAGACAAGTCATGACAAAACCCACTTTTCCAGTTACTTTCACCTTGCAGCACAGCTGCCGGCAAAGCGGTGCCAGGGCTGGTATTTTGCATACACCCCATGGTGATATTAAAACACCTGTGTTCATGCCAGTCGGCACCCAGGCCACGGTCAAGGCCATGACGCCGGAAGAGCTGCGCCAGATCGGGGCAGGTATCATCCTGGCTAACACCTACCATCTTTGGATGCGGCCAGGTTCAGACCTGGTCAACCAGGCGGGCGGCCTGCATCAGTTCATGAACTGGCCTGGGGCTATCTTGACAGACAGTGGTGGCTTTCAGGTCTTCAGCCTGGCCAGTCCCAAGGCGATCAGTGAAGAAGGAGTCAAATTCCGTTCCCATATCGACGGTTCCTCCCATCTGCTCACACCTGAAAAATCAATCAAGATCCAAAATGAGCTAGCGGCTGATATCATCATGGCTTTTGATGAATGTGCGCCCTGGCCGGCCCAGGAAGATTATGTGCGCCAGTCTTTGCAAAGGACCAGCCGCTGGCTGGAGCGCTGCCTCAAGGTCCATCAAAAGCCCGACAGCCAGGCTCTTTTCGGTATTGTCCAAGGTGGCACCTATGCCCATCTGCGCCGGCAAAGCGCCCGGGAAGTGACTGCCTTTGACCTGCCCGGCTACGCCATTGGTGGCCTTAGTGTCGGTGAACCGGCCGAGCTGATGTGCCAGATGCTAGAAGAGACAGTACCTTTGCTGCCTCAGGACCGGCCGCGTTATCTGATGGGTGCCGGCTCGCCTGACTTTTTAATAGAGGGCAGCCTGCGCGGGATTGATATGTTTGATTGCGTCCTACCCACGCGGCTGGGTCGTAACGGCACTGTCCTGACCTCAAAAGGCCGCCTGATCGTCAGGGATGCCAGCTACAGCCGCGACTTTGCTCCCTTGGACGAAAACTGCGACTGTTATGTCTGCCAAAACTACAGCCGGGCCTATCTGCGCCATCTTTTCAAGGCCAAGGAGATCCTGGGCCTGCGCCTGGCCAGCTGGCACAACCTGCATTTTTTAAGCCGCCTGATGGACCAGGTCCGCCAGGCAATATTTGCCGACAGGCTGCTTTCTTTTAAGGATGAGTTTTTTGCCAGCTATGGTTATCAGTAAATTTTAACAAATGTTTACAAAAAGGCCCGGATTTGGCTTGCTAAAAGAAAGTAAATGATGCTATTATAGCTTGTATTGTCTTTTGAGATAGTTAAACCAGGAGGAAATAAACATGCTCTTTAATGTCTATCTGGCTGCAGCGCAAGCCGGTGGTCTGGAGTCCATTGTCGGACTCGTCGTTCCCTTAGTCCTGATGTTCGGGTTGATGTACCTGCTTTTGATCAGGCCCCAGAAGAAAAAAGAAAAGAAACTGCGTGAACAGATCGATGCCATGGTCGTGGGTGATAATGTGGTCACAATCGGTGGGATTTCCGGCCGTATCGTCAACCTGAAAGATGACGAAGTGACTGTTTCCACCAGTGTGGCCAATACACTGATCACCTTGAAGAAGAGCTCGATCAACACAGTGATCAAGCCCTTGTCAGATTAATTATCGGGGAGGAATTATCATGAAACACATTATTACAGTCCAGCCCGCCTGTGACTTGGTTCCCAAAAGTGGTTTTGCCTGTGGCGAGTGCCAGACATCTTGCCAGTCAGCCTGTAAGACCAGCTGCACAGTGGCCAATCAAAAATGTGAAATGATCAGCCGCTAGCTTAAAAACCGGCTTTGCTCTGCTCTTGAATCAGATAGTGGAAGGCTGCGGCTTTTCACTATTTTTCTTATGGAAGGTTTGGATTTAAATTGCTCCATCTTTTTTCTTTACATAATGATCTATTGGCCTTTGACCCGGTCAGCCAGGCCCTGCATGTGCTGGACGATACTGCCTGGCAGGTCCTGGGCGCTTACCAGGCAGCAGGCGGGCAAAGACCAGCTGCCGCTCAAATGGCTGCTTTATCAGCCCGGCTGGGTCCGGCTGCCGCTGACTGCGCTAAAGAGATTGACCAGCTGATCGGGCAGGGGGCACTTTTTGCCAAAAGCGCACCGGTCAGCCTGGACCAGCTCTATCCGGACGGGCCCAGGATCAAGTCTATGTGCCTGCACCTTTGCCATGACTGCAACCTGCGCTGCAGCTACTGTTTTGCCGGCACAGGTGACTTTGGCACCGGCCGGCGCAGCATGCTTGACCTGGCCACTGGCAAAAGAGCAGTGGATTATTTGATCAAGGCTTCGGGCGACCGCCACAATCTGGATATTGATTTTTTTGGAGGTGAGCCCTTGCTGAACTGGCCTGTTGTGAAAGAATTAACCTATTATTGCGAAAAAAGGGGCCAGGAGAGTAATAAGGCTATCCGCCTGACCATCACAACCAATGCCAGCTTATTGGACCAGGAGAAAATTGATTTTATCAACCGTCATTTCAAAAACTGTGTGCTTAGTATTGACGGGCGGCCCGAGGTCCATGACCGCATGCGCCCCCTGGCTGGCGGACAGCCCAGTTATGGCAGGATCAGCCGCCATATCCAGTCTTTTGTGGCCCAAAGAGGTGAACAGGAATATTATCTGCGGGCGACCTTCACCCGTTATAATCTGGACTTTGATAAGGATGTCGAACACCTGGCCGGCCTGGCCAGCCAACTATCGGTTGAACCGGTTGTGGCACCGGTCGGCGCCGGTTATGAGATCCGGCCTGAGGATGTCCCGGCAGCTGAAGCAGCCTATGAACGCCTGGCTGCCAGCATGCTGGCCAGCCGGCAAAAAGGCCAGTGGTATAATTTTTTCCACTTCATGATTGATCTTGAGCAGGGTCCTTGTGCCTTCAAAAGGCAAAAAGGCTGCGGGGTGGGCACAGAGTATATTGCCGTGACCCCGGAAGGGGATATCTACCCTTGCCACCAGTTTGTCGGTCAAAAAGAATTTATCATGGGCAATGTCAATCAAGAACCAGTCAATTTAAAAACCAGCGTCCAGGAGGACTTTGCCAGATTGCTGCTGGCTGATAAGGAAGCCTGCCAGGCCTGCTGGGCCCGTTTTTTTTGCAGTGGCGGCTGTGCAGCCAACAACTGGTTTGCCAGCGGCCGGCTGGACGGCCTTTATGAGATCGGCTGCCGTCTGGAAAAAAAGCGCCTGGAGTGCGCCTTGTGGCTGCTGGCTAAGGAAAAAATGGCCCGCAGCTGATTTAAAGCTAAAAAGAGGGATTTTGTCGCTGGCCTCGTATTATAAGAATAGGGCCATTTTGGCTCTACATAAAAAAAGAGGGGGCGTTTATATCAGCGGTTTTATTCCAGAGCATATTGTGGCTGAAATAAAAGAGACCAATGAACTGGTTGCTCTGGTCGAACAGTATGTGCGGCTGGAAAAAAAGAGCGGCAGTAATTTTTTTGGTTTGTGCCCCTTTCATCAGGAAAAGACAGCTTCTTTCAGTGTTTCGCCCAGCAAACAGATCTACTATTGTTTTGGTTGTCATAAGGGTGGCGATGTGGTCAGTTTTGTGATGGAGATAGAAAAACTGAGCTATCTGCAGGCCCTGCATCTTTTGGCTGAAAGGTCAGGTGTCAAGCTGCCGGAACCGGATGACGAAAACTGGCGCCGGCGCAGTGAACAAAAAAAGCAGCTTGAGACCATTTTACTGGAAGCGGCCCGCTATTTTTATAAAAACTTGACCGGACCGGCCGGAGCCCCGGCGCGCAATTATCTGCAGCAAAGGGCTTTTAAACCCGCTATCTGCACTAAGTTTGGCCTAGGCTTTGCCCCGGATAACTGGTCGGGCCTTTTGCAGCATCTGGCCGGGCTAGGCCTGACCGATGAAAAACTGCTTTTGCAAAGCGGTCTTTTCCGGGCCCGCAAAAGTGGCGGCCTTTATGATTTATTCCGCCATCGGCTCATGTTTCCTATTTTTGACACAATGGGCCGGGTGATTGCCTTTGGCGGCCGGGTGATTGATAATAGTGAACCCAAATATATCAATTCACCCGAGACTGCTGTCTATATCAAGGGCCGCCATCTTTACGGCTTGAATCTGGCCAAGGCCAGCCGCCAGGACCAGCTCTTGATCGTTGAGGGCTATCTTGATGCCCTGGCCCTGCACCAGGCCGGCTTTGACCAGACAGTGGCTGCTTTAGGTACAGCCCTGACCACTGACCAGGCCCGCCTGCTCAGCCGTTATAGCGAATCTGTCGTGATCGCTTTTGATGCAGATGCTGCCGGCCAGGCAGCCACCCTGCGCAGCCTGGATATCTTGGAAGAGCAAGGCCTTAAGGTGACAGTACTGACAGTGCCGGATGCCAAGGATCCGGATGAGTATATCCGCCGGCATGGTCCGGAGCGTTTCCAGGCTTTGCTGGACAAGGCCCTGCCCCTTTTAGAGTATAAGCTGTTGCGGGCCCGCCAAAGCAGCCTGAAAGATGAGCGGCTCGATCCTTTGGCCTATCAGGAGGAGGCTTGCCGTGTGCTGGCTTTAGAAAAAAATGCCATTGTGCGGGAGTATTACGCCAAAAAACTGGCTGAGGAGATCAAAATTGCACCGGAGACTGTCTTGATAGAGATTAAGAAAAGACTGACCGAAAAAGACCAGCCTGCGGCCAGAACAAGGCCAAGCAGCCAGAGCGAAAATAAAGCGCCCCAGCAGGCTGAAAAGAAGACCACTTTTACCCGGGAAGAGCTTTATCTTTTAGGTCTGCTGGCCTCCGACCTGGCCCTGGCCCAGCCTTTGGGATTGACAGAAAATGATTTTTCCGCCGGGCCCCTGCGCACGGTGGCCAGGCGGGTCCTGGACAGGCCTGCTGAAGGCCGGCTTGAGCCCTCACAGCTGATTGAACTGTGCGGGGATTTGTCTGTGGACGGCTTTTATCTGCATGACCTGATGGCCCGGGTCCTGATGCGCCTGGACGATGTCTTTGGTAAGCAGGACCGGCTCCCGGCCGCCCAAGAACAGTTATGGCGCCAGCGCATCTTCTTGCTGCGCAACCGGATTGAGGACTTGACCGCGCAGCTGGAACAGCCAAATGAACCGGAGCAATACCAGCAGATCCGCCAGGAGCTCTTACAGGCCACGCGAGATCTGACCGGCTTAAAACAAAAAACAAGCAGCCAGGCCTGAAAGAAGCCTGGCAGACGAGATCAGATAAATTAGGAGGAATTATATGGCAGCAGAAAAGAAACAAAGTCTCTTGGCTGAATTGGTCGCCAAGGCCAAAGCCAATGACAAACAGATATCTTATAAGGATGTGACCACAGCTATTGAAGCCAGCAACATTGATCTGGAACAGGCCGAAAAGATCCTGGACCGGCTGGAGTCATTAGGGATTGAGGTTGTGCCTGATACTTCAATTGAAGAAGAGTCAGATGCCGACAAGGATGATGGCAAGGATGATATAGATGGCATCGGGGTTGATGACCCGGTCCGCATGTATTTAAAAGAGATCGGTAAGGTTGACCTGCTCACAGCGGATGAGGAAAAGATGCTGGCCCAGCAGATGATTGATGGTGTTGAAGATGCCAAGAACCAGCTCTGTGAAGCCAATCTGCGCCTGGTTGTCAGTATCGCCAAGCGCTATGTTGGCCGGGGCATGCAGTTTTTGGATCTGATCCAGGAAGGTAACCTGGGCCTGATCAAGGCAGTGGACAAGTTTGACCACACCAAGGGTTTTAAGTTCAGCACCTATGCCACCTGGTGGATCCGCCAGGCTATCACACGGGCAATTGCTGACCAGGCCAGGACCATCCGCATCCCGGTCCACATGGTGGAAACCATTAACAAGTTGATCCGGATCCAGCGTCAGCTGATCCAGGAACTAGGTCGTGAGCCGGAAGCGGAAGAGATCGCCCAGGAAATGGATATGACCGTGGAAAAAGTCAGGGAGATCATGAAGATATCCCAGGAACCTGTTTCCCTGGAAAAACCAATCGGTGAAGAAGAAGACAGCCACCTGGGTGATTTTATACCGGATGAGGATGCCCCGTCACCAGCTGACCAGGCAGCCTTCACCTTGCTCAAGGAACAGCTTTTTGAAGTGCTTAAAGAGCTGACCCCCCGGGAAGAAAAAGTGTTGCGCCTGCGTTTTGGCCTGGACGATGGCCGGACCAGGACTCTAGAAGAGGTGGGCCGGGAGTTTAATGTCACCCGCGAGCGCATCCGCCAGATTGAAGCCAAGGCCCTGCGCAAGATGCGCCATCCCAGCCGCAGCAAGAAGCTGAAGGATTATCTGGATTAGACCGTGGCAGGGCAAGTCCTCTTATCGGCCCGGCTGACTGCCCTGGCCCGGCTGATCCCGGCTTGCCGGCTGGTGCTGGACATTGGAGCAGACCATGCGCTCTTACCGATCTGGCTGGTCCAGCAGGAGCGCTGCCAGCTGGCTCTGGCCACTGATAACCGGCCGGGACCGCTCAAAAAAGCCAGGGCCAATATCCGCAGGGCCCGGTTGGAGCAAAAGATCAAGACCCGGCAAACCGACGGTCTGGCCGGTTTGGCACCAGAGCCCGATACTGTTGTTGTCCTGGCTGGACTGGGCGGAGTGGAGATCAGGCGCATCCTGGCCCAAAGCCCTTATCACTGGCCGGTATTGGTGATCCAGGCTATGCGGGACCTGGACTATTTACGCAGTTGGCTGGACCAGGCCGGTTATTTGATCAAGGCAGAAACACTGGTCCGTGACAAGGGTTTTTTATATGTGGCGCTGCGCGCCGACTACCGGGGCCAGCCAGCAGGGCTGGCTGCTCTGGAGCTTTTAGTAGGACCTAGGATCCTGGCCGAAAAACCGGCCTATTTTTCGGATTACCTGACCTGGCTGTATAAAAAACTAGCCCGGGAAGTGGCCGGCCAGCCGGAAAAGGCTGCCTTGCTGCAGCAGCTGGGTCACCTGTGCCAAGAAAGTGGGAGCACTGATGATAGATAAAGCAAATAGGACAGTGGCTGATCTGATTTGTTCCATGGAACAGATCGCCCCACAGCGCCTGGCTGAACCATGGGATAAGGTTGGCCTGCAGCTGGGTGATAAAACTGCCCGTTTGACGGCTGTACTTTTGACCCTGGATGTCAGCTGGCCGGCCTTAGAGCTAGCCCGGGCCCAGGGCTGTAATATGATAGTGTGCCATCATCCGTTGATTTTTTCCCCCTTGACCAGCCTGCTGCAGCAAGATCCCGGCCAGGAGCTGATCAGGGAATTAATCAGGGCAGACATGAATGTATACGCCGCCCACACCAATCTGGATGCGGCAGCCGGCGGGGTGGCAGACAGCCTGGCGGATCAATTGGCCCAAGCTTTTGCGGCAAGAATTACTCTAGAGGGCTGCTTGACCCCTTTTGGACGCAAGCTACAGTTTACCCAGCCCATCTTACTGAGCCAACTGATTAGGCAAGCTAAAACAAGCCTGGCTGCTGCCGGCTGCCTGCCCAATACTGACCAGGACCGGCTGATCCGGCGTCTGGCTGTCTTTCCCGGTTCCTTTAGTGAAGAGTTCATTCCGCTAGTGCAAAAAAGCGGGATTGACTGCGTTATATGCGGCGAGGCCAAACACAGCACCGGTATCATGCTTGATCTAGCTGGGTTAGCCCTGTTGCAAATGGGCCATGCTGTCACTGAACAGGTGGTTTTAAAGCCACTGGCCCGGCGCCTGGCCGACCAGTTACCCGCTTTACCGATTGCGATTTATGAGGGCCTGGTCTATAATAAGCTTGCTTTCTGAGTAAGCTGGACAGCCGCGGGTACCAACCGAAAGGTGGTGCGTGAGGAAAGTCCGGGCTCCACAGGGCAAGGGTGCCGGGTAACTCCCGGTGAAGGCGACTTCAAGGCCAGTGCAACAGAAATAGACCGCCGGCTTGGCCGGCAAGGGTGGAAAGGTGAGGTAAGAGCTCACCAGCGCTGTGGCGACACAGCGGCTCTGTAAACCCCATCTGGAGCAACACCGTGGCGGAACATAGATTGCGGCCCGCAAGTTCCAGGGAGGTGGCTTGAGCCAGCTGGCAACAGCTGGCCTAGATAGATGGTTGTTCAAGACAGGATCCGGCTTACAGGCTTACTCAGAAAGTAACTAATTAAGGATAGACTTATGCAAGATATTTATCAAAGACAGGGTGTTTCCGCCCGAAAAGAACAGGTCCACCAAGCTGTGGCAGACCAGTCCGCCGGCCTTTATCCCGGCGCTTTTTGTAAGATCCTGCCTGATCTGGCTGGAGACCCTGCCTGGTGTACAGCCATGCATGCTGATGGTGCCGGCACCAAATCAGCCTTGGCCTACCTGCTTTATCGTGAGACCGGCAGCACAGACTATCTGGCTGGCCTGGCTCAGGATGCCCTGGTCATGAACACAGATGACCTACTCTGCATTGGGGCCACGGATGGCTTTTTAGTTTCCAACACGATCGGGCGTAATGCCCATTTGATTGATGGTGCTTGCCTTTCTGCCCTGATCGGTGGTTATGACACGATCATCAGCCAACTGCAGGAGCTGGGCATAGATATCAGTCTGACTGGCGGTGAAACTGCTGATGTGGGTGATCTGGTGCGCAGCCTGATCTGTGACAGCACTGTTCTGGTCCGCCTGCCCCGCAAGGATGTGATAGATGCAGCCAGGATCGGCCCGGGCCAGGTTATTATCGGGCTGGCCTCAGCTGGCCGGACAACTTATGAGACAAAGGAAAATTCCGGGATCGGCTCCAATGGCCTGACTGCAGCCCGCCATCTGCTCCTGCATAAGGATTACCGCAGGCTTTATCCGGAAACTTTTGCTGAAACAATGCCCCGTGAACTGGCTTATTGTGGACCCTACCATCTAGAGGACAAACTGCCCGGCTCGGATCTGACAGCCGGCCAGGCCCTGGTTTCGCCAACCAGGACTTATCTGCCTGTGCTGCGCCAGATCCTGGCCCGCCTGGACAGGTCCCAGATTTTTGGCCTGATCCACTGTACCGGTGGTGGCCAGGCCAAATGCCGCGGCTTTGGTGCTCCTAATGTCCGCTATGTCAAGGATAATCTCTTGCCACTGCCAGCTGTTTTTGCCGCCATCCGGCAGACCGGTAAAATGACAGACCAGGAGCTCTATCAGGTTTTCAACATGGGCCATCGGCTGGAAATCTATTGTGCTGAGTCAGTGGCGGATGATATAATCGCTATCTGCGCTGAGTTTGATCTGTCAGCCCGCCGGATTGGCTATACGGAAAAAAAGCCGGCTGGCCCGCGGGAAGTGCTAGTGCAAGCCAATGGTCAGACGCTGACTTATCTGGATGATTAGGTTAACTGAGCAAATTTTACGCTAAAACCGGCTAAAATCGGCTAAAATCAGCCTGGCGAAATTTCTTTACATATGCACAAATTTATGCTACTATTTTTGTTAGTTTGCCGTGGTCAAGGTTTCTGGATCGTCCGACCATTTACGTTGCCACCGGTATATTAAGAGGAGGACATTATGGACAAAGCAAGAAAAGCAGAATTGATCGCCACTTATGGTCTACATGAGAGCGATACAGGTTCACCGGAAGTGCAGATTGCACTTTTGACTGAACGGATTAACCATCTGACCGGTCACTTGAAAACCCATAAGAACGACCATCACTCAAGGCGCGGCCTTTTGATGCTGGTTGGGCAAAGAAGGGCCATGCTGGATTATCTGACCCGGCTCGATATAGAGCGCTACCGGACCATAATCAGCAAGTTGAATATCAGGAAGTAAGCAGATGGTTGGTGGACAGGAGACTGTCCACCAATTTACTAGTTGGAACAAGCCTGCGGGCAGTAGAAGGTAGGTTGCATACCTGTTGGCAAAGAGCGAACAGGCCTGGACCCTACAGACTACCGCTCCGCGGGTTAAAAACAGCACAGCTGTAACCCATGGAGGTAGATTATCATGGAAAAAATTTTTGAAACGACCTGGGCTGGACGGCCACTGGTCATAGAAACAGGCAAGCTGGCTCAGTTTGCCAGTGGTTCCTGCCTGGTCCGCTATGGCGAGACTGTTATCTTATCAACAGTGACAGCCTCCGACACACCCCGGCCCGGCATCGATTATTTTCCGCTCAGCGTCGATTATGAAGAAAAGCTCTACAGTGTCGGCAAGATCCCGGGCGGCTTTATTAAAAGAGAAGGGCGGCCCTCAGAAAAGGCCATCCTGACCGCCCGTTTGATTGACCGACCCTTCCGGCCGCTCTTTCCGGATGACCTGCGCAATGATGTGGCTGTCAATAATCTGGTCTTGTCAGTTGATCAGGACTGCTCACCGGAAATAGCAGCCATGCTAGGAACAGCCATAGCTGTCAGTATCTCTGATATTCCGTTTAACGGTCCCATAGCTGGTATCCAGGTGGGGCTGGTTGATGGCGAAGTTGTGATCAACCCAGATGAGAAGCAGCGTCTGGCCAGCACCCTGGCCCTGACCCTGGCTGGCACTAAAGACAAGATCTGCATGATTGAAGCAGGCGCTGCTGAAGTGCCGGACGATGTCATGCTGGACGCCATTGCCCAGGGCCATGCCGAGATCAAGAGCATCTGCCAGTTTATCGACAGCATCACTGCCGAAATCGGCAAGGCCAAGTTCAGCTATGAATCTGTCACAGTGCCGGCTGAAGTGCTGGCTCTAGCCCAGGAATTTTCTTACGAAAGTATGCGCAGCGCGGTCTTGTCAGCCGATAAGAGTGTGCGTGATGGCGCTGTGGCTGAGGTGACAACTGCCCTGGCCGCCCGTCTGGCTGAGCTTAACCCGGATTGGGAAGAGCTGGCCAAAGAGGCCATCTACCAGCTGGAAAAGCAGGTTGTGCGGGAGTATCTTTTCAAAGAAAAACGTCGGGTTGACGGACGTGGCTTGAATCAGATCAGGACTTTGTCTGCCGAAGTTGGTCTTTTACCAAGAGTCCATGGCAGTGGTCTTTTCCAACGCGGCCAGACCCAGGTCATGGCGACCTGTACTTTAGCGCCGCTTTCCAAGGTCCAGATGCTGGACGGACTGGATAATGAAGAAGAAAAACGCTATATGCACCACTACAACTTCCCCGGCTATTCAACCGGTGAAGCCAAATTTGCCCGTTCACCTGGCCGGCGTGAAATCGGCCATGGCGCCCTGGCAGAACGCTCCCTGCTGCCGGTCCTGCCGGACGAAGAGGAATTCCCCTATGCCATCCGCTGCGTCTCGGAAATCATGATGTCCAATGGATCCACCTCCCAAGGTGCCGTCTGTGCCAGCACCCTGGCCCTGATGGATGCCGGTGTGCCGATCAAACGGCCTGTGGCTGGTATTTCGGCTGGACTGATCATTAACGAAGCGGACAGCAGCGATTATATGGTTTTCATGGACATCCAGGGCATTGAGGACTTTTTCGGTGACATGGACTTTAAGGTGGCCGGCACAACTGAAGGCATAACCTCCATCCAGGTCGACATTAAGGTGGATGGGCTCAGCCTTGATATCATCAAGGACGCCTTTGCCCTGACCAAAACCGGCCGTTTGCAGATCATCAATGAAACCATCCTGCCCTGCCTGTCTGAGCCCAGGCCTGACCTGTCACCCTATGCTCCCAAGATTATCCAGACTGTGATCCCGGTTGATAAGATCCGTGATGTAATTGGCTCTGGTGGTAAGGTGATCAATAAAATTATCGACGAGACCGGGGTCGAGATTGACATCGAAGATGATGGCCGGGTTTATGTGGCATCTCCTAACAGCGCTGCTGCAGAAAAGGCCCTGGCCATGATCCATGGCATAGTCAACGATCCGGAAGTCGGCCAGGAGTTTGATGGTATAGTCACCCGCCTGATGGCTTTTGGTGCTTTTGTCGAATTCTTGCCTGGCAAGGAAGGGTTGGTACATATTTCTAAGCTGGCCTGGGACAGGGTCGACCAAGTCGAGGATGTCGTCAAGGAAGGCGATATAGTCCGGGTCAAGGTGATTGAAATTGACAGCCAGGGCCGGATCAACCTGTCGATCCGCGACACCCAGGAAAAGCCGGCCGGCTATGAAGATCAGGAAAGAGGTCCAGCCCGCGGCCCCAGGAATATTGACCGCAGACGGGACCAGGACAGCCGGGGCAGCCAAAGACCGCGTGAACGCGGCGATGGCCGGGACAGGCGCAGCGGCCGCAGCGATAACCGGGGAGATAGCCGGGGTGACCGCTCCGGGCGCAACGAACGCTCCTTTTAAACGACAAGATTGATAGGTCAAGCGGCCGACTTTTAAAAATAATCGGCCGCTTGACACAAACTGATTCTCCCTCTACAATTGTAAAAGTCAGTCGGGGTGTAGCTCAGGTGGCTAGAGTGCTTGCTTGGGGTGCAAGAGGTCGCAAGTTCAAGTCTTGTCACTCCGACCAAAAAAACGGACAACTTTTAGAAGAAATGTCCGTTTTTTATTTTCCCTTAAGGCCAAAAATAATTGCGTGATTAATAGAAATAAAACCCAGCTCAGCCTAGCTTTTGGCTGTAACCACAGTTTTGGCAGACTGCGACAGAAAACAGCTTGTTTTTAAGGCGCTGGCGTTTGGGGGCAAAAAGAGCAAGGAAGAGCATGGGCAGGGTGAAGAAGATCCACAGCAGGGGCTGCAGCCACCAGCCGATCAGGAGCCAGTAGATAAGACCTCGCCTTTTTCTGATCAATTTTGTTTGATTGACTGCCTGTACTTGCACATTATGGCTGCCGCACCTTGAACACTTCATGAGTCACCTCCCGCTAACTTCAGTTTAACAAAGTCAGACCCTGCCTGCAAAGACCTGATGTGCTAAAATAGATCTGAAATAAAAAAACAGGAGGCTGTTATGCAGGTGCCTGTCTATCCCGGCCGGGGTGACCGGCCGGACTGGAATAACCCCAGCCTGATCCAGCGCGGCTGTTTACCAGCCCGGGCTGATTTCATACCTTTCCCGGACCAGAACAGCTGCCGGCAGGCCATAAGCGCCCACCGCCGTTATTTGTCACCCTCTGTCCTAGTCCTGGATGGCGAATGGGATTACCGCTACTATCCATCAATCCTGCAGCTGCCGGAAAATATTCTGTCCTTCCGGGCTGGTTTCTCAAAAAAATCCGTCCCGGCCTTAGAGCCTGTTCAGCCAGGCCTGGCAGACGCTGACCAACTGCCTTTTCCGGACCTGCCGCCTTTTATCCCCCTGGAGCAACCTGTCCTGGTCTACAGGCGCAGCTGCCGCCTGCCTCTACTCTGGAGCGGTCTGCGCAAGCGTCTGGTCCTGCAGGGTATCCGCTCAGCCTGTCATCTTTTTGTCAACAGCAAGACGGCCGGTTTTTTTCAAGGCAGCGGCCTGCGCGCTGAATTTGATATCACCAGTCTTTTGCACGATGGCGATAATGAGATTTTCTTGCTCATATATCCCTTTTGTTCTGCCAGCTATCTGGAAAGCATCCCGGCCAGCCCCTGGTATGGCCTGGTCCGCACTGTGCAGTTAGAAGCCCTGCCAGCTATGACCTTGCATGACCTGACAGTAAGAACAAGTTACCTAAAAGCAGAATCTGCCTGGCGTCTTGACCTGTCCTTTCATGTCACATCCTGCCGTATCGCCGTAGAGCAGCCCCTGGTACGCATCATGCTGCGCCAGGGTGCGGATATCCTGCATGAAGGCAGCTGGACGGTGACAATGCGGCCTGCTGCTCCAGATGGCTTTGCTTCTCCTGTCCAGACAGAAGGGAAGCAGAGTGCCAGTATCCTCCTCACTGGAATCCAGCCCTGGCAGGCCGAAAATCCGGTCCTGTATGATCTTTTTGTCAGCCTGGATGACAGGCAGGGCCGTGAGCTGGTCAGCCTGCACCAGGCGATTGGTTTTCGCGAGATCAGCTGGCAGGACCAGGAGATATCTCTCAATGGCCTGGCCATCCAAATGAGAGCTGTGCGCTGGAATCTGCTAGACCAGCCGGATCCGACAACTGATCTGGCAGGAACAATCCAGCTCCTGCGCAGCTATAAAAGCCATAACTTCAACACCATCTATTTCCAGCATGAACCGCCTGACCCGATCTTGCTTGATTTGTGTGATATCTATGGCCTTTATGTCATAGCTGAAGCACCATTTTCGCCAACAAATGCAGCCTGGCTGACTGCCATACAAAAAGAAGAGCCGGATTTGGCCCGGACCTGGGGGCGAGACCGTCTGCTGCGTTTGATCGGGCGTGATAAAAACCATGCCTGCATCCTGCTCTGGTCTTGTGGCCTTTTCTTAAAAGAGCAAAAAGAACTGGGCCCGGAGCTGGCCGGCCTGGCTGATTATTTGGCCAGCCTGGCCCGCCAGACGGACCCCAGCCGGGGCCTGCATGGTCTGGATCTAGTTGACCTTAGCCGGGAGCTGGACCGCTGGCAGGCAGGAGAGGCCGGCTGTGGCTGGCTGCAGGCAGCGCTGGGAGGCAACCATTGCTATTTTGAACAAGGTGCTGCCAAAGAGATTTTACCGGCCCTGGCCCACCAGATGCGGCCTTTTGATTTCGTGGCTCTGGCCGCAGCGGAAGGCAGGTTTTTCCTGGCCAACCGGACTGGCTGGCCAGACCCGGCCGTCTTCCGGATTGACTGGGTCATCTTGCGCCAGGGTTATATCATAAAAAGTGCCGAGCTGGAGCTGGCCTGGCCCGGACCTGGCCAAAAGACAGCCTTCACACTTGATTATGAGCAGCTGATTCAGGCTGATGCTGCGGAATACCTGGTCCGATTTACAGTGCGCTGGGCCCAAGACAGACTCTGGTCTTGGGCGGACGAACTGGTCTTTTGCCAGGAATTTGTCATCTTGCCCCGGCCGGCCGGACTGATGCGCCCCAGCTCCAGTGGCCGTCTGCGCCTGGAATCAGAAAGACACCACTTGATTGTATCCGGTCCACGCTTTTGGCTGGTCTTCAATAAGCTTTTAGGCAGCCTGGAAAGCTGGCGGATCGGGGATAAAGAAATAATGTCCTCCCGCAGCAATCCTAAAAATCAGGCCAGTTTCATCCACCCGGCTTTTTCTGTCGGCCTGCGTCCCTGCCTGCTGCGCCAGATTGAGCCTTTGGATGAAGTTGACTGGCCCCTCTGGCAAAAGGCCGGTTATGACCGTCTATTTACGTGTTTGACAGACATCAAAGAAGGCTGTGATGGCAGGAGCGCTGTGATTGATATCACAGCCAGCCTGGCTCCAGCCGGCCGACCGGCCGCCTTTTATTTGACCTTGCGTTATGAAATGAGCGGCCAGGGCAAAGTCCGGCTTTTTGCCAGCCTAAAGCCGGCTGCCGGCCAGCTGCCGCCGCCCTGCTTTGGCCTTGCCTTCAATCCGGCTGCCGCCTTCGAACAGCTGAGCTGGTTTGGCCAGGGCCCGCAAAGGGTTCTCAGCCGCCTGCCCCAGGCAGGGGAGAGCGGTCATTACACTGCCCTGATCAAAGATCTTTGTTCTGACCAGAGTCCACCCGGGGTCTTTTATAA
>CAZZGG010000014.1:0-721 GCA_964654125.1 uncultured Oscillospiraceae bacterium | reverse complement strand
GCCTGATCCTGCGTGACCAGACAGACTTTGGCCTGCTACTGACATCAGAACAAAAGTTTGCTTTTAATGTGCTGCGTGAAAATGGCCGTCAACAGACCGGACCAGCTATTCAAATCTACCACCAGACCAGCCTGGCCTGCCGGGCCCAGGCTGAGCCCTATAAGCTGCTCTTGGAGCTGGATCCTTTGGTTTAAAAGATGAAAATACCCGGGCTATAATGCCCGGGTAATCTGGCAGGGGAGACGCGATTCGAACACGCAACCGACGGTTTTGGAGACCGTTGCTCTACCGTTGAGCCACTCCCCTAAGACGCTCACAAATCATATCATCTGGCCTTTGTGCTGTCAACTGCTGTTTGCATGTGCTGGCGGACTTTGCTATTATTTGCTTAAGCTTATGATAATTTTAGCGGCCGTTTTTTAGTACGGCCGTAGGTGTTTAACGGAGGCATGGGTTATGGTTCTGGCACTTTTTGGTGCAGGCAACATGGGCAAGGCTATTATTGCCGGCCTCTTCAGGGAAAAGCTGCTCACGGGAAGCCAGCTGCTGGTCTATGACAGCGTTAATGAGCGGGCAGCAGAACTGGCTGCCAGTTATGGTGCCAGCGTGCTGGCTGACCCTGTTCTGGCCAAGACAGCCGGGATCATACTTTTAGCAGTCAAGCCAAATGATCTGCCCGCTGCCCTGGCCCCTCTAGCCCCGCTTGGCCCGGACCAGCTTC
>CAZZGG010000013.1:0-42207 GCA_964654125.1 uncultured Oscillospiraceae bacterium | reverse complement strand
GAAGAAGGAATGAAACATAAAAGTTTATAACTTTTTATAAGTTTTCAGTAACGGATTAGAGTATTGCCCAGACCCCTAAAACGGCAAGGAAAGGAAAAGAGAAATGGAAAAAACTTGGCAAAGACCCCGTACCCAGAAAGTTTACCTGCATGCGCCGCTGGCTGAACGCCTCGTGCTACTCTGGCCTGACTTCAAGATTACCAATTATGAATTTGCGGATAATGGCCGGCACACACGTCAGGAAAGCACAGGTGTGATTTTTCTCTATGGCCAGGAAAATCAGCAGCTCGATTACAGTAAAACAACTTTCCTGCCGGTGGAGGGCAAGCTGCCGGTCTACACCCTGGTCAATGATATTGGCTGCCGGGTTGAGCTGGAGGCTTTTTGTGATTTTTCGCGCAATCCCACTGTCTATGTAAAACTGGCCCTGATTAATGACAGGCCCTATCCGGTGGCCGGCTCAATCAGCATCCTGGCCCGGACCGGAGATGATCTTTACCTGTCTTCTATTCATGATACAGGCTATTCATCTTATCAGCCGAATGTGGGCACCTGGTACCTGCTTAAGAAAAACTGGACCAGCCAGGGCCTGGCTGCAACTGACGGATCCGGTCATATCCTGCTCCAGCCTGCCGCAGGCTTGCGGGTTGAATGGGTCGAGGAGGCAGAAAACTCCAACAAGTTTGCGGCAGACCGTTATTTCAGGATTCATTATGAGCTGGCGCCAGGCCAAACCAGCAGCATCCAGCTGGCCCAGCGCTACGGCCAGGCCCCGGCAGCCTTTGATTATGCAGCAGAAAAACTGGCTGCTGCCCAAAAGTGGGATGAGCTGCTGGGCCAGATCAGGCTGCGGCCGGCCACGCCCAACCAGAAATACCAGACTGTTTTCCAGGCCCTGGTCATCCAGTGCCTGCAGATGCTGGCCCGCTATACCGATCAGGAGTGGGTTATACCCCGCCAGGGTGACCTGGGCTGTTTTCTCTGGCCCTGGGAGGCGGCCCATTTCCTGATTCCCCTGGACAGGATCGGTCTGTCCCAGTACACAGGCCAGGCCTACCGTTTCTTTGTCGAGCGCTGGATGACTGCTGGTGGTAAGGACGATGGCAGGATCCAAAGCGGCCACCAGCCCTGGGGCAACCTGAACGGGTCTATAATCTGGGGTGTATCCGAACACCTGCTCCACACCCGGGACCAGGCCAGCTTTGCTTTTTTTAAGCCCTATCTGGACCGCTGCCTGGACTGGATCCAGCGCCAGCGTAAAGAGTCGACCGACTCCCCCTTCCAAGGCATCTTCCCGGTCGGCAAGGCCACAGACTGGAATGACCTGGGCCAGTTCTGGATCTTCACAGATGGGACAAATGTGCGTGGGATCAGGCAGATGGCCCGCCTCTATGAATATTTCCAGGATCCAGCAGCAGCTTATGTTAAATCAGTTTATGAGGAGTATCTGCAGACCTTGCAGGATCTGGCTGATCGCTTTTACGCCGGCCATGCCGAAGATGCAGCCTTTATCCTGCCCCACCAGCCGGACCGGCCCTTTGCTGATACTGAAAGCTACTGCTTTACCATCACGGGCCATCCCCATCTTTATGAGCTGGGCATCCTTGATCCGCGAGAACGGCGCTTTGAGCAGATGGAGAACTATTTCCGGCAAAGGGGCCTAATCAATGATTCGGGCCTTATGGGCCGTATGACCAATGTCAGCGGTGGTGACCATGGCCTTTATGCTGAGGTCTATTACACCGTTAACGGTGAGAAAACCTGGATTGAAGCCTGGCTAAAACGGGGCGAGCAGGCCAAGGCGGACAAGGCTTTTGCCGCCTTAATGCAGTATTGCCTGACCAAAGAGTATATCGTTTCTGAACGTTACAGCCCCTACGACGAATGGTTTTCACCCTGGCAGCCCAATGCCTCCAGTTCCGGCCGGATCATCAGCCTGATGCTGGCTTACTTCGGCGAGCATCAGCTAGAAGATTAATAGTGAGGCGATACAGTATGCAGCTTGACACTGGCAGTATGAAGCTAGGTCAAGTGACCTAGACTGGTGCAGTGCTGCCCATCTAGTTGACTGAGTATTTTAGAGCATGCTCAGTCAACTTTTGCCTCAAGCTGGGCTAGCTTCTGATTAAGGCTTTCTATGAGTAGGTCCTGGGCTTTGATCTTTTGGCTGGCTTTTTCGTAAAGATCCTTGTAATCAACAGCCAGCTTGGCTGCGGCTTTACTCTTGCGGTTTCGGCCATCTGTGGCAACAATCTCACCCGTGACCGGATCGACCCGCCCAATTAAAGTCCTTTTGGCCCGGCTCATCTTTTTTTCTTTGTCCCAGTAGGCCTTGGACTCATAAGCATAAGTAATGCCTGATCTTTTATCGTATTGGTGGATAATAGCCATAGTAAAATCCTCCTTTATAGCTGTGCTAATTATAACCTGTAATGATTAAGTGGTAAGCCCAAATCCGAAAAAAATCCCAAGGATTTGTGAGCTAATGCCATTATTAGCTCTCATCCAGGTCAAAGCGTGATCTAGATCACCTCTTTGTGCTGCAAAAGCTGCTAAACTGGCTCTGGATCAAATAAAACTGGAGGATTAGATATGGAAAAGTTTGCTGAACTAAAAAAACGCCATCTGGAAAAATTGGAGCTTTATGTACCTGTCGTAGCCAGAGTGCATGGCGACAGCCACCCTGAGTTCAAGGATCTAGCAGAAGTGTTCAAGAACATGCTGCCAAAACTGGGCTCGGCTGCTAGTAAAGCTGAGCTGGCTGCTGATTTTTTAAAGCTGCGCCAGATCAGTTCCGATTATACAGTACCTGCCGATGTCTGCGAGAGTTATGAAGCAGTCTACACAATGCTGGCTGAGCTGGACGCTGCTTACCATGCCTAAGCTGATTTTAGACGGAGGTGGACGGCATGCAGCGCCTGCTCTTAAAAAATAAAAATCTCATCACCCTGATCAGCGCCATTTTGATCGCCTTTGCTTTTATCAGCAAGTGGCTTAAGGCTCCTGTAGGATTTTTCAACTGGCCCTTAATTCTAGCTTCTGTCCTAGCTGGTCTGCCAATCATGCTCCAGGCCTGGCAGGCTTTGCGGGTCAAGGTGATCAGCATCGATCTTTTGGTCACAGTTGCTGTGCTGGGTGCCTTTTTGCTGAAAAACTATGAAGAGTCAGCTATTGTCACCTTTTTATTCCTGTTTGGTGCCTTTCTAGAACTGCGCACCTTAAATCACACCCGGTCGGCCATCCGGGAGCTGACCCTACTGGCTCCGGAAAGTGCCCTGCGCCAGGCCGAAGATGGCGAGTTTATTGAAGTGGATGTCGATGATGTGGATCAAGGAGATATCCTCCTGGTTAAGACAGGGGCCCGGGTACCAGTCGATGGCACTGTCCTGGAAGGCGCTGGCTATATCAATGAAGCCAGTATCACTGGTGAAGCGATTCCCCTGCACAAGGAGGCTGGTGCCCAGGTCTATGCCGGCACTATCCTGGAAAATGGCACTATTCAGATCAGGGCTGACAAGGTCGGGGAAGATACAACCTTTGGCAAGATCATTGAACTGGTCGAAGAAGCCCAGGACTCCAAGTCTCGGACCGAACGCTTTATTGATCGCTTCACCAAATACTACACCCCGGCTGTCCTGGGCCTGGCCCTGCTGGTCTGGCTGATTTCCCGCGATGCGGAACTGGCCATCACGATCCTGGTGCTGGGCTGTCCTGGCGCTTTGGTGATTGGTGTGCCTGTTTCCAATGTGGCCGGGATCGGCAATGGGGCCCGCCATGGTGTGCTGCTTAAGGGTAGTGAGATCATCCATGACTTCGCCCGGACTGATACCATGATCTTTGATAAGACCGGCACACTGACCAGCGGTGAGCCGCAGGTGGCAGAAAAAATTTACTATACAGATGATCCAGGCACAGCCCTGGCCCAGCTGGCCAGTATTGAAAAAGAATCAGACCATCCCCTGGCCCGGGCAATCCTGGCCGAGGCAGGGGAGGTCAGAAGCTGGCCAGTATCTAACACCAGCGTTGTCAAAGGCGGCGGCATCATCGCCGAGCTGGCTGGGCAAAGGGCAGCTGTCGGCAATCTGGCCCTGCTGGAAACAGAAAACATACCCCTGCCGGAAAAGGTCCACCAAGATGCTGAGCGGCTGGCCCGGGCAGGGAATTCCTTGGTGTTTTTTGCCAGTGGCGGCCAGCTGCAGCTGCTGTTTGGGATCAAGGACCAGCCCAGGCCCCAGGTTAAGCAGGACCTAGAAAGACTAAAGAAACTGGGCGTGAAAAACCTTGTCATGCTATCCGGTGATAACCAGTTGGCAGTTGATGCCATAGGCCGTGAGCTGGGCCTGGCCCAAGCAGAAGGCCATATGCTGCCAGAAGATAAAGCCGCCTATGTTAAAAAACTGCGCTCAGCTGGCCAGAAGGTCACGTTTGTCGGTGACGGGGTCAATGACAGCCCCTCCCTGGCCCTGGCTGATGTCGGTATTGCCATGGGTGGCGGCACCGATGTGGCGATCGAAACATCCGATGTTGTCCTGATGAGCTCAGATTTTTCCCGCCTGCCCCATGCCTTAGGCCTGGCCCGGGCCACTGCTGGCAATATGGTCCAGAATATAGTTATTGCAGTCGGAGTAGTCTTTTTTCTGCTGGCCAGTGTATTTTTCAGCAATTGGATGAACATGTCAATCGGTATGTTGGTCCATGAGGGCAGCATCCTTTTAGTTATCCTGAATGGTATGCGCCTTTTACGTTACCGCTTACGCTAAGATCTGTCATGAGAAAAAATGTTATTTATCTGGAAAGGAAAATATTTATGAAAACAGCAACAATCCAGTTGGAAACCCTAATTTGCCCATCCTGCACGCAAAAGATCGAAGGGGCTGTGAAAAGCCTGCCTGGTATCGACCAGGCCAGTATCAAGGTGTCATTTAATTCCAGCCGCCTGAGACTAGACTTTAACGATGCAGAGATCAGCATTGCAGAAATAGAAAAAGCCATCAATAAGGTTGGCTATGTGGTGGAAAAATCCCGGGTGAAGTCTGCCTGAGCAAAGACAAAGGCTGCCCGTCTGCTTGCTTAACCAGAAGACAGACGGGCTTTTTGCTGCCTTGTTTGCTCTTGCTGGCTGGCAGCAGAGCCTGAAGGGCCAAGATTCATGCAGGTTTTTTAAAAAGAATTCAGCTTGGCCAGGCAGCGTAGCTTACTTTTTAAGGTAAATATATGCTAAGATTATCAAGTAAAAATAATTATGAAGAAGGCTTGTATAAAGACAAATAAGAAGCCGTATTTAGGGTCTAGCTATAGTGAAATAAAATAGAACTATGATGCTGATTCAGAACATGCCTATGCAGTAAGGCCGATCTATACATAAATAGTCAGAAGTCATCAGTTTACTTAAATGAAAGATGATGACGGAAAAATGAGCTCAGGAATAATGGCTATAGAAAAACTGTTGACAGTGATATCATACATAGTATCATATAAGTACTGTTTGGTTTGTCAACTTACTTCGTGATAGTTTTGGAGGCGATAATCATTAGTGCATTTGATAAGCTAAACAAAAGAGTGCGGAGTATACCGAAAGATTTAACTTTGTATGAGGCAGATCGGTTTTTGAGACATTACGGATATGCAAAAACTAGACAAAAAGGTTCGCATTGCTTGTATACCAAAGAAGCGGCACAAATGATAAACATTCAAGGCCCTATCATTAAGGAATATCAGATATATCAAATGATAAACGCTGTTGATTGTATTAAAGAGAATTGAGGTAAAAATCAATATGTATCCAAATTATAGAAAATCTATATTTCCATATACAAACAAAGATGGCACGGTTACTTGGGTTGTAGAATTCCCCGATTTGCCAGGATGTTCTGCTGTTGGTAATACAGAGGCAGAAGCATTGTTAGAATCTCAAATCGCTTGTGAATTGTGGTTGGATGAATATTTCGCAAAGTATGAATCTTTTCCGGTACCAAAAGAAGCAACCAACAACTATAGTGGTAAATTTGTCGTGCGCTTACCAAAAACATTGCATAAAGAATTAGCTATTGAAGCGGATGAAGAAGGGATTAGTCTTAATTCATTGATTATCACTCTTCTTGCACAGAATTTTGGTAAACGCATATCAAAACCCATAATAAATGTAACTATTGCACAGACATATCCAGCTGCAGAGGATGACAGAGGAAATATTAAGTATGAAGATAGTGGGATTGGTAAGATAATTAAATACCCAACAGTGGTTTGAGGAACGGGAAATGTCAGCTGCTTTTACTTTTGATAAATATAAATTGATAGAATTATCATATAAACCAGAATTAAGTGAAGCCTCTTCAAAATCAGACGAAGGGATTGATGCACCCAACAAAGAGAAAAAGTACAACATTAGCTTATCTGCTAACATTTCTGTGGGACTCGAAAAAGTGGATAAATATCGTATGGAGCTAAGCGTCAATGTAACCGGTTCGATTAATGCGCAAATTCGATTATATGGTTATTTTTCTGGAACGGGCTTCTACGAGAACCACGAGTCTGAGCAAAAAGAATTACTGCCAATTGGCATAGCGCTTTTATTGCCCATTGCCCGGAGCATATTGGCAAGCATTTCTGCTCAGGATGGATCAGTTCCATTCCTTCTTCCTACAGTTAATGTTTCAGAGTTTATAACCAATTCTGATAATACTAGCATCGGCCAAGACGCATAATACCAATATTTGCGAACTCAGATCATTCTAGTAGGTATCCAACCCTTTTTTGTAACCACCCACCTGCTCCCTCTTCTTGGTATCAACCGATATGGCTGGCTCTAACCTATCTCATGCAAAAGCCGAGCACCAGAGCTGCCATTTAGCTAATGTCTGTATCTCCTCGCAACCTAGACCTTGCAGCTAGCTTTGTAAACGATTCTGGTTATTCTCGTAAAGGTTCTTTGTTGCAAAGACCTAGTTTTCTATTTTGCGCACATCTGAAGGAGCGACGCCGAACTGGCGTTTGAAGATAGTGGCAAAGTAGTTGGAGTCATCGATACCGACAGATGCTGCTACCTCGTAGATCCTGGCCTTACTAAAAGACAGCTTGTGCATCGCCTTATCCAGGCGGTATTGCATGACATACTGGCTGAAAGAGTTGCCGGTCTCATTGCGAAAACACTTACCCAGGTAGCTGTAGGAGATGAAAAGAGCTTCAGCCACAGTTGCCAGGGAACAGTCTGAGGCATAATTCTTTGCCACATAAGCCATGGCTTTTTTACTATAGCTGTCGCCCGGGTTGTCGCTTATGCCCATGGAGGCGTTGATCTTTTTGAATAACAGGATCAACTGATCTTTGGAGCAGGGCTTGAGCAGATAATCAAACACCTGGCTTTTAATGCCCTGCTTGGCATATTCAAATTCCTGATAACCAGTCAGGAAGACGATGATCGTTTCTTGACAAAGGGAACGGACTTCCTTGGCGAAACTGACACCGTCCATAATGGGCATCTTGATGTCTGTTATGATCAGGCGCGGTCTTTCACTAACAAAGATCTCCAAACCGCTTTTGCCATTTTCGGCCAGGCCGCAGACAGTCCAGCCGGTTTTCAGATCGGTGATCATCTTGCTTAGACCTTCGCGAAATAAAGGTTCGTCATCAACAATAAGGGCTTTTTGGAGCATTGTATCTGCCTCCTTTTGGCAATACTGCTGGCCAATAAAGTCAAGCTTAATCAGTATTTATTCTCATACCATCATAAGCCACTTGAACAGCAAAGCCCAGCTGATCGAATGCAGCCTGCAGCTCATCGTGCAGGTAGGGCTGGCGGTGGTTGATATGGCTGGCATAGATCAAAGTGTTGTGATCAATCAAGCCGATTTGGCTCATTTTTTCCAGCATCAGGTTGAAATTCAAAATATCCAGGTGGCCGCCGACCTGGCTGCCCCGATCACGCCGGCCGCCATAGGTGCATTCCATGACCAGGCAAGACACATATTTACCTGTTAGAAAGGACCAGCTTTCAGTATGATACCAGCCCGTGTCACAGGCATAAAGCAGGCTGGAACCATTGGCAAACTCAAAAAGATAGTTGATGGCCAGCTCGTTTTTGGCGTAGCCGCCATGATTGGCTTTTACAGCAGACACCGTAAAATCGGCCAATTGATAAGCAGTGTAGTAGGGCAGGGGGACCAGGTGATACTTTTTTTGCCATTTGGCCAGGTAGTGCGGATCATCCTTGGCAAAGGCCTGCAGCCGGTCCAAGGTCCAGTCTGCAGCAGCCTGGCTTAAATAAATCTCCAGGACAGGATCCTTGTTTGTCACATGAGCCATATCCTTATCCATTATTCCGCTCAGATAGTAGTGGTCTTCATGGGTATGGGTAATAAAGATCCGTTTTAAGTCGAACAAATCCAGCTGGAGATTTTGCATCTGGTAGAAGTAATCCGGGCTGAAATCAATTTGCTGGTAAGGATCAAGGCGCAAAGAAGAGCGGCTGCGGATGTTTTTTGCGCCGGCTGTCCGGGCGCGCTGGCAATAATCACAGCGGCAGTAGGGGCTGGGCATGGCTTCGCCAGCACCTGTTCCCAAAAAAATATGTTCCATCAATCCATCTCTCCTTGCCAGTTGCTCTTTTGGGGGAGCCGGATCAAGATCTTGGTGCCCTGTTCGATCACAGAACTGATCGTGATGCCATAGGGCGGGCCATGCAGCAGATCAATCCGCTGCCTGACATTACTAAGGCCGATCCCGCTAGTTGTGCCGCTCGTCTCAAGCAGCTCTAGCTTGTCCGGGGTGATACCATGTCCATTATCTGCAATGGCGATGTAAAAATCATCATTTTGCAAAAAAGAGCGGATATTAATGCGTAAAAGCCCTGTTTTGTTGGCAAAGCCGTGTTTGAAGATGTTTTCTATAGCAGGCTGGAGCAGGAAACGGATCATCCGGATACTTAAAGTGTCCTGCTCCAGCTCATAGCTGACTTCCAGGTTTTCAAAACGGATCTTTTGGATCTTGAGATAATTTTGCACCTGCTGGATCTCATCACCAAATGTGGTCGGCTGCTCTAAAGGCTCTAGGCAATAGCGTAATAACTCAGACAGGCACCAGATCAGGTCAGCTGTTTCCTCGTCATTTTGCAAATAGAGCTTCCAGTAAATTGAACCCAGGGTGTTATAAAGAAAGTGGGGATTAAGCTGGGCCTGCAGGGCCTGCAAAACAGCATCGCGCTCACTGATTTTGCGCTGATAGACCTCGCGCAGCAGCTCATCAATATAGTCCATGGCTGAGTTAAAGCTCAGTCTGATTGAATCAAATTCATTGCCGGCATTAGCATCTAGACGGATATTTAAGTCCCCGCGCCTGATATGTTTCATCCCCTCCATCAGCTGACGCAGCGGCTGGAGCTGTTTTTTGCTGAACCAGCTGATCAGCAAGATGGCAATGAGAATGGCAATTGCTGCTGAGAGCAGGTTGTAACGATGCAGCACATTTGTCTGTTTTTCCAATTCCCTAAGCGAGATGAACTGGACCAGTTCCATCTGGCTTGTCTTGGATTTGCTCTTGACAGCCAGATAATTTTTCGGAATCACTGTCTGATCGGGCTCATGGGCAAGCCAATCAATCAAGGCCAGATTTTCATCTTCAAAACGGCTGGTCAGGATCTCACCCGCCTGGCTGTAAAGGATGTACTGGTTGGGCCCGCTCTTTATTTCAAGCAGGGAACCAAAAAGATTTGGGTTAAAAGCCAGGAGCAAAAGACCATAGGTTTCAAAATCTTTTGACCTCATCCAGCGGGCATTTAGTATGACAGTGTTTAATTCGTTTTCGTGCGTAAATTGCCTGGTGAACCAGACCATGCCATCTTCGCCTGTCATAGTCTGGGCCAGCTGATTGTAAAATTCGGACATCTGCTTGTCGGGAATAACAGAAAAAGTATTTTCCTTGCGGTTATAGCCCTGCTGGTCGAAGATATACATGGAAAGCAGCTGGGGATTGTCGATGTGCATCTGGCTGGTCAAGGCTTTTAATTCCTGCTGATCAAGGTAGAGGTTATAGAGATTGGCCGGGTTTTGTACCCGGGTCAAAGCGTTTTGCACATAAGGGTTGAAGATGATTGAGTTACTCATTTTCACAACTGCTGTCTGTTGCATATCAATCCTTTTGAGCAGTTCCTCGTTCATGTTCTGCACCTGCTCCTTCATGGCACTGATGAAAAGACGCTTATGGGTCTGATAATTAAAGATGGACGAGGCCAGGATGGTCAGGAGGATTAGCAGGGAGATATTGATGATCAGCTTGCCGCGAAAACTGGTGGTGGGCAAGCGCAGTTTCAGCATAAGCTGATGGTGCAGCTGAGTGGATAGTGGTCAGACAGATAGAGCCCGTCCACCTGGTTACGGTGCATCTTGGCTGAGCTGAAGGCCAAATCACTGCTGATAAAAATAAAATCAATCGGTTGGCCCTCGGTTCCCCCTAAAAAGCCATGGTAGGATTTACCGGCCATTATCTTTTCTGCTGCCATGTAATCAAAAATACTAAGTGCCTGCAGACCGCTTTTTTCCATGCGGGCATCCGCCAGCCACTGAAGGGGTTCTGTGTCCGGGCTGGTGTTGAAGTCGCCGGCCAGAACAAAGGGTAAGCCGTCCTCCTGCCGCTTTTTTTCCATAACCGACCAGACCAGCTTGAGCCCTTCCAGGCGGGCCAAAGCACTGTAATTGTCTAGGTGCACGTTATAAAAGGTCAGTTTTCTAGCTGGATCAAGCGTGCTGGCATATGTAGCCCAGGTGCAAATGCGCGGCCAGCGGGCACCCCAGCCCTTGCTGCCGGGCGCCTGCGTTGTCGGCGAGAGCCAGAAGGTCTGGCTCTCCAGCACCTGCCACTGAGCAGTTCTGTGAAAAATTGCCACATGCTCATCAGCCCGCTGGGACTGCCGTGATTTGCCGCTGCTGGCATAGCCGGGCAGGTGCCGCCTGATGTCTTGCAGCATATGAGCTAGGCCTTCCTGGGTGCCAACCAGATCGGCTGCTTCCTGCTCAATGAAGCTAGCCGCCATGCCGGCTCGGTTTGGCCAGGCGTGCTCTTTATCTTCAACTGAATCCGTTCTCAGATTAAAACTCATTAGCTTGATTTCCATGTCAGAGCCTCTCACATAAGTTTTTGGCTAAGCTTAGCCTGGCTTTATTTAAGCACAGGCCGGAAAATGAAGTCAAAGTTTTTTGGGCGAAAAAAGTCAGATGTCAAAAAAACAAAGAAGAAAGGCAAAATAATCAAGAAAGCAGCTGCTGCCTGGCCAGCAGGACGAAAAATTCAAGAACGAAAGCAAAAAAATCAAGGCTGCCACTGGCAAAGCAGGCTAAAGTGGCAGCAAAGCTATGCAGATTTAGAGAAAGGACCACTATCATGCAGCAAAAAAGTTTCAAAGGGACATGGCCGCTTTTGTTGATGTTCCTGCCCGGTTTTGTCATCTATGTGGTCATGAAATATGTGCCGATGTTCGGCTTGGTGATTGCATTTAAAGATTACAACTTCAGGGATGGTATTTTGTTCAGCCCCTTTGTCGGCCTGGAGAACTTTAAACTGCTCTTCCAAAATCCTTTATCAGTCCAGATGATCCGCAATACTTTCGTGCTCAGCTTTTTGAACTTGTTGTTTGGTTTTCCTGCCTCCATTATTCTGGCCCTCCTCATCAATGAGATCAGGCACGACTCTTTTAAAAAATTTGTCCAGACAGCTGTCTACCTGCCCCATTTTTTGTCATGGGTGATAATTTCCGGGATAACTTTTATCATGTTCGCCATCGATACTGGTGTGATTAACCGGATCATTATTACCTTGGGCGGCCAATCAATACCCTTTCTATATAAGCCAGGTGCCTGGATTGCCATCTTTGTTGGGGCCGGTCTGTGGAAAGATACCGGCTTTAATGCGATTATCTTTCTGGCCGCCCTTTCATCTATCAATGCTGAACTTTATGAAGCTGCTGGAATTGACGGGGCCGGCAAGTTCAAGCAAATCCGGCATGTGACTATCCCAGGTATCATGCCAACAGTTGTAATTGTCCTGATTTTGCAGATCGGTCGGGTGATGGAAGTTGGTTTCGATCAGGTTTACAATCTGCAAACTTCGGTTGTCTCCAATGTAGCTGAAGTTATCAGCACCTATATATATAGAGTCGGCCTGCAAGGCGCCCAGTACAGCCTGACAGCTGCAGCAGGTTTGTTTGAATCTGTGGTTGGTCTGACGCTTGTCCTGACCGCCAACTGGCTAGCCCGGCGCTCTAATCAAGGTTTATGGTGAGGGAAGAAGAATGCAAAAATATCGCGGCGAAGGCCTGTTTTACACCATCAATCATATCATCACTTTTTTTCTGGCCTTATTCTGCCTGCTGCCAATCGTGCATGTGATAGCTGTTTCCTTCAGCAGTGCGGCGGCGGTGTCCGGCGGCCATGTCCTGATCTGGCCGGTCAAGCCCAACCTTGATTCATATCGCATGCTTTTTGAAGGGACGCCAATTGTACGTTCTTTTAAAAACAGCGTTGTCATAACCGTTTTTGGGCTTTTGTTCAGTATGATCTGCACCGCCTTGACAGCTTATCCCCTTTCCCGTCCCAACATGCCCTGGCGCAAGCACTTCACCCTGATGCTGGTCTTCACCATGCTGTTTAGCGGCGGTATCATTCCGACCTATCTGGTGGTCAAAAGCTTGAAGCTGGTCAACAGATACGGTGCGATCTGGTTCACCATGATGCTCTCCACCTATAACGTACTGGTCATGAAAGCCTTTTTCGAAAACATACCAGTTGAGCTGAGTGAAGCGGCGACAATCGACGGTTGTGGTGAATTTCGCCTCTTTTCTTCAATCGCGCTGCCTTTGTCCAAACCGGTCCTGGCTGCCCTGTCCTTGTTCTATGGTGTAGCCTACTGGAATGCTTATATGCCGGTCTTGATTTATATAACGACATCCTCAAAACATAATATGACAGTCCTGGTCCAGCAGATGATTAAGAGCCGCACCCTGATGGACGAACTGATGAACCAGCAGCTGGATGATATACTGCTTATTGCGCCTGAGGGTGTCAAGTCTGCGGCAGTTGTGATCATGATCATCCCTATGCTGATCGTCTACCCGTTTTTACAAAAGTACTTTGTTAAAGGTGTCATGATCGGAGCGATCAAGGCCTGAGGGTGCTTTTAGGCGGCTGAAGGAGGTGAGTGACTGGCAAAATATGCACTAGTGTTGTCCATAAGAAGGATTGGCGATTTAAAGGAGAAAATTATTGTGAAAAAGATTTTAGTTATTAGTCTTGCAGCAATCATAGCACTGCTGGCAGTCCTGGCTGGCTGTGCAGGGCAAGCAGCTAGTTCGTCCAGCCCGGCGAGCCAGCCGGCCGGTACTACAAGTAAAGCAGCTTCAGCTGAGACAACAACAAACAGCACAACTGGAGAAAAGCCGACCATCACTGTCACAGTTTATGATCGCGGCGGCCGGGTGGCACCGTCAGAAGGCACCCTGGAAGACAACCGCTGGACAGAATGGATTAATGAAAATGGCCCGGCTCTCGTGGAATATATAGCGATACCCCGGGGTGAATCAACTGAAGTGCTGAATACACTATTTGCCTCAGACAGCGCACCTGATCTGATCTATGAGTATGACACCCAATTCAAGCATACATTGTACCAGCAGCATCAGTTGATGGCTCTGGATGAACCCATCGCAGAGTATAGCACTTATTATAAGTCTTTCATGGCAGAATATCCAATCGTCAAAAAGGCAGGCACCTATGATGATGGCCAGCTTTATGTTGTGGGCCGCCTCCAGGAAGTTGTGCCCCTAATGTCGATAGTTATTCGGCAGGACTGGCTGGATAATCTGGGCCTGGATATGCCGCAGACAACAGAGGATCTGCTTAATGTGGCCCGGGCTTTCACCAAGGACGATCCGGACGAAAATGGCGCAGATGACACCCTGGGCATTGCCTTTGCTGGCAAGGGTGATCTGGTAATTGACCAGATCTTCCAAAACACCGGCTGGATTGAAAAAGACGGTAAGCTGGTTTATGCTTGGGAGAACCTGGAAGAGGCCACTCGTTTCAAAAAGCAGCTTTATGATGAAGGTCTGGTTGATCCTAACTTCCTCAGCAGCCCGATCCTGCCTTCTGATGTTTTCAAGGAAGGCAAACTTGGTATCCTGCCCAGCCTTTTCAACTGGAACACCTGGGCTATTTCCGGTCTGCCAGAGCTGCTAGGCAATGACCCGGTCGCGGTAATCAACCCGGTACCATTGCCGGAAAGTGGCGCTGGCCGCTTCAACCCCCGGGTGGAAAATCCCGTGCAGATGAACGGTATTGTCAATGCCAAGGCCAAAAACGTCCAAGCAGTGATTGAGTTTATCGATTTTAACTCCAATCCTGAATATACCTACACTCTGGCCTATGGTTTTGCAGGTGTCCATCATGAACTCAATGACCGCGGCTGTCCGGTAGCCATAGATGCTGAAAAACTGAGCCGTGAAGTCAGTTCCTACGCACGTGAATACCTGATGCTCGAATCAAGAAACCTGGACAAACAGTGCGGCCTGATGGAGAGCCTGTTCAATATCAACGATGAAGTGGAAGCAGAAGCCCTGCGTGGTTACAAGCTGGCTCAACAGGCCTATCTTGACACCGCAAGGCCCCTGGCTGACTTTACCCACCCAGAGCATATGCCGACCCTGGCCAAGGAAGAAGCCTTGATCCAGTCAACTCTTTTCAAGCAAATTGACGACCTGATGATGAAGGCTATCATCAGTGGTGAATCCTTCACTGTTGACCAGGCTATCGAAGAGGCGCAAAGTCTCTGGCAGCGGGGCGGTGGAGATAAGTTGGAAGCCTGGTATCAAAACTGGTTTGAAAACGAGAGCAGTAATACAATTCTGGCTGATGACATCTATGAAATCTTGAAAAAACAGTAAGCAGTCAGCCTCTAGCAGGCAAAAGGGCATGCATGCCTTATGACATGCGTGCTCTTTTGCTAAAATGAATTAACGGATAAAGCCGATCCAGGTAAGGGAGGGAAAATTAGTGGAAAAAAGCCATGATTTGAGACTGGCCCAATGGGGGCCCTATACAAAAGCCTATGCCGGTATCTCACACCTGGCCAATGCAGAGCGTGGTATGCGCTTTGATGTCAGTGTCTTCCCGGGTTTTTACCGGCGGAAGCTGGAAGTGCCTAATGTGCGCTGGGAAGGTAACTGGTATCCCTGGCAGGCTGATTCTGATCTAACAAATTATAGCTACCGCCATATGCTGGAATGGCAGGACCGGGTTTATACCGATGTGGCCTTTGGCCAGGTCAGTGATAGCGGCAGCCAGATCAGTATCCAGGCAGTCAACCGGACTGACCACCACCAGTCTTTGGCCTTGCATTTTGCCGCTTCCATGCACTTTCCCCAGATCCGCGGCCACGGCGAAATATTGCAAAAAGCCCAGCTAGTCCTGCCCCCGTCCGCAGTCTGGCTGGATGCCCTCTCCTTCACCAGCATTTGCTATGCCAGGCGGCGGCCGACCTTTGGCCTGACCTATGACGGCTGGCGTGAAGGCGAGATCAGGGCCCATCATTTTGTGGGCGGCACCGCCCTGGCCAAAGGTTTTGGCCAGGAAGCTGCAGATGAGGCTGTCTACCATTTCACACTGCCAGCAGCTCTAGAGGATGCCATCTGCCTGATTCGCTGCCGCATCAGCCGGGGTTACAGTTTCAACTTCCAGCTGATCATAAATGGCCAGCCGGAGCAAGTTAAGCTAACTGGAACCGGCGAAATAGAGCTTTATTCTTGCCGGATCGGTGATCTGGCGTCTGGCGCAACAAGCCTGGTCTGGCAGGCCGAAGGCCCAGCCAGTCAGGTGGGCCAGGCAGATTTAGAGCTGGACGGCTTTGCTTTCCTGGCCCGTAAGGACCAGCAGGCTGTTCATTTTTACGATCTGGCCAATGAGCCTGTGCCGGAGATCAGGACGGATCTGGCCCCGCAAAGCCTGCTTTTGCAATATACGGATTGCGACTATAGTTATGGCCTGGCCTGGGATAACAGTAACTATGAGATTCGTGAGATCTTTAATTCAGAACTGGATGCCTTTTTACGCCATAATGTGAATGAGCATGTCGCAAAAAAACTCTACGGAGACAGAAAAGGCCACTTCACTAACGTATTTTTGCGGCCCTTGACGCTAGAGCCGCATTCTGAAATGACTATCCAGGCAGCTGTATTTTCCGGCAGCAGGGCAGAAGTGATCCAGCAGCTAAAGCAATACCAGCCGGCAAAAAGCTTAGTGCAACACACCGCTAAGGTCTGGCCGGCCAGCCCAGCTGGCGCGCCTTATACATTTGGCCGGGACCGTCTGGCGGCCACCTTGCTGACCAATGTCGTCTATCCTGTCTACACCAAAGGCAGCTATATCCGCCACCATACGCCAGGTCGCTGGTGGGATTCACTTTATACCTGGGATTCAGGTTTTCTCGGCCTGGGCCTGCTGGAGCTGGATCTGGAACGAGCGCTAGATAATCTAAGCGCCTATCTGACTGCGCCCGGTGACTGGCAGGCAGCCTTCATCCATCATGGCAGCATGGTGCCTGTTCAGTTCTATCTCTGGTTGGAAATGTGGAACAAAACCAGGTCTAGGCAGTTAGCTGAGCGCTTCTACCCGAGTTTGCGGCAATATTACCTCTATTTTGCCGGCTTCAATGAGCATTCATCGACCCGGCCTTTTGCGTCGAATCTTTTACAGACCTGGGCTTACTTTTATAATTCCGGTGGCTGGGATGATTATCCGGCCCAGGCGGCAGTGCACAGGCGGCAGCTGGCAGACCGGACCTGCCCGGTTATTACAACGGCCCATGCGATCCGGATCGCCAAGATCCTGCGCCTGACCGCCCGCCAACTGGGTGACCAGGCCGAAGACATCGCCATGTACTCTTCTCATATAGCCGGCTTCGAGGCAGCTTTGGAAAAAGCCTGGCATGAAGAATCGGGCTATTACGGCTATACCGTCCATGATGAAAAAGGTGAAGTTGATCATCTGCTTCACGATGAAGCAGGCAACTTTTTAAACCAGGGCCTGGATGGGCTCTATCCCTTGGTTGCCGGTGTTTTCATACAAGAGCGTTATCAAGGCATGCTGGCCAAACTAAAGAGCAAGGACCAGCTCTGGAGCCCGATCGGCTTGTCTGTGGTGGACCAGAGTGCGCCTTATTACAGCCAGGCCGGTTACTGGAATGGGGCAGTCTGGATGCCACACCAGTGGTTTATCTGGAAGACTATGCTGGATTGCGGTGAGTCGGACTTTGCCTGGCAGATCGCCCGCACAGCCCTGGAGTTGTGGCAAAAAGAAACCAGCCTGACCTATTGCTGTTTTGAGCATTTCATCATAGAAAGCGGCAGGGGAGCTGGCTGGCACCAGTTTGGCGGCCTGTCCTCACCCATACTGAACTGGTTTGCTGCTTATTTTACACCTGGCACTGTCAACCTGGGTCTGGATGGCTGGGTCACCAGCTGCCAGCTGAACGAGGATTTGGACTGCCTGGAGCTAAAATGGCTGCTTGATCAGGCTGCGGCCGCTAGTCCTGCCCCATATTTTACAATTATTGTCAGCTTAAAGGCTGAACAAAAGGGCCTCTTTAAGCTGAGCGGCACACCAGTAACTGCCAGTCAGGAACGCTTTCCCGGCGTCTTTGAACTGAGCTTTGCCAGGGGAGCCAACAGCTATCAGATTAGGCTGGAAAAACAAGGAGAAGCAAAAGACAGATGACAAACGTGAATATTCCAGTAGTGACATTACAAAACAAAGTAAAAATGCCCCAGCTGGGCTTTGGTGTCTGGCAGGTGCCCGATGGAGATGATGTAGAAAGAGCAGTAACCCAGGCTTTGGCAACCGGCTACCGCAGTATTGACACCGCAGCTGTATATGGCAATGAATTAGGCGTTGGCCAGGCCCTGGCCGCCAGCGGGATCCCCCGGGCTGACTTGTTTATCACAAGCAAGGTCTGGAATACAGAGCAGGGCTATGAGACGACCTTGGCTGCCTATGAACAAAGCTGTGCCCGCTTAGGGCTTAAGCAGCTGGATCTTTACCTGATCCACTGGGCAGTTACCGGCAAGTACAAAGAAACTTGGCGGGCCATGGAAAAACTGTACCGCGAGGGTCGGGTCAGGGCCATAGGTGTCTGTAATTTTCAATTGCATCATTTAGAAGACCTACTAACTGATTGTACAGTGGTGCCCCATGTTAACCAGATTGAGCTGCACCCTTTGCTGGCCCAGCTGCCTTTACGTGACTTTTGTGCCCAAAAGCAGATCCAAGTGGAAGCCTGGAGCCCGCTCATGCAGGGCCGGCTGGACCTGCCCCTATTGCTGGAACTGGCTGCCTTTTATGGTAAGACACCAGCCCAGATTGTCCTGCGCTGGGATATCCAGCATGGCTTGGTGACCATCCCTAAATCAGTCACCCCGGCCAGGATTAAAGAAAACTTCGAGATATTTGATTTCTCATTAAGTGCCGAGCACATGGCTCTTTTAGACGGACTTAACCAGAACAGGCGTCTGGGTGGTAATCCAGACCGGGAAAAATGGTAGCTTTTTTAAAATGTGCTACAATTAAAACGAAGGATTTAGGGTCGCCAGCCGCCATGAATTAAGGAGCTGATGCTCGTGAAAAAACTTTGTTTCCTGCTGGTTTTGCTTTTTACTCTTGCTTTGTTAGCTGGAGCCTGTGCTCCCCAGACAACAAAAGTGATCAGCCAGGACCAGGCCTTGACAATCGCCCAGGAGAGGTTTACTGAATATCTGGAAAAACATCCAGAGATGAGTGTAAAAGATCCTGTCTACACAGTCACAAAAAAGACCAACTCAGATGACAGCCAATATTGGTCTGTGCAGATCGAATTGCAAGAAGAAGCGTACGCTATTTACTATTATGAAGTAATGATCAGCCCCAATGGTAAAAAGATCACCTTGGCTACAGGATGATGTAAAAATCTGCCAAAGATAGTAAAGTATAAAGAGGGATATCTCGTTTGATATCCCTCTTTAAGTTGAATCAATCTGCAAATACTAAGGTAAAGCTTGTCCAGTGTGCTAGACACCTATGAAAGGTTTCATAGATTCATCGATTGCAGCCTTTTCTCCAGGTATATGGCGGGCATATTTTTCTTCATAAGGCTCAGCTGACTTCAAACCTGGTATTTCTCGGCTGGACTGGCCCAAATTAACTTTGTTGGCAACCAATTCCTGTTGAAGCTTAATCCTATCAATTTTTCGGAAGGGTATATCATTTGCTATAGAGATTGCTGCAGCAGTTCCTGCGACCTCACCCATTGTAAAGCATGCCATTATAAGCCGGATGCCACTTTGTGCATAAACATCTGTTGAAATGTTGCGACCAGCAGCCAGCATGTTTTCAATCCTAATTGGAACGAGGCAGCGCCATGGAATATCATAAGAACTGTTCGGAGAAAAGGTTGCTTCGTGAGCACTTTCCCCTTTTACATTAACGACCGGAGCATTATTTGGTGGAGGAGTGGTTGTACCAAAACCTCCAGAGTTGCTTATAACATATTGCATCTTACCATTTATTTCCATGGGAGCCCATTTTATATTTCCGGGCCCATCAAAATTATGGATATCATAGCCATGCATGCTTATTGCGATGACATCATCAAAGCGGCGCAGATGAGCTAGATCCTCCGCTGTAAGAACATACTCACCAACAATTCTCCTGCTTTCTCTGACTCCCATTAAGGAAGCTGTATAGCTTAAATAAGCGTCCTCAAATCCTGGAATATAGCCTTTAATAAATTTAACAATAAAATCGACCTGCTCACGCCCTTCCAGATACATACGTGTCAAATCTCTGGTTATTGTCGGGAAGCAGTTGCGGGAATGAGCAAAACAAATGCTGACCTCATCCTTACCACAGTGTTGTGGTCTGCCAGGCAAATGTGTAATCCAATTAAGATGATTGTCAACTTCATAAAGCAAGTCGCCCTTGGCCAATGCTTCTTTGATAACTTCCAGCCATTTTGGATCATTCTTTTTAACAGTGGAGTTTAAATACTTATCCCAATCAACTCCACCCATAATGAACTCAAGCGAACAGGCCTGGCTCATACCATCTTCTTTTCTGCCCTGTAACAATTCAGCTCCGGCATAATATGCAACATCCGAATCGCCAGTGCAATCGATGACACGCTTACCAAGCAGTGCTTCAGGACCGGTTTTTGTTTGGATTATTATGCCTTTTACAGCATCTTGCTCAAGAATGGTATCAACTATCTGAGTAACAAGTAGAATTTCGCAATTGTATTTTTGGACCATTCGGTCAAGCACTAATTTATGCTTTTCGGGATCAGTATTTCTATGCCAATGGGCATCTATTGCTTCAAGTTCATCGAACATTTCAATGCCTAATCCAGACACAAAGTCCAAAGGAATGTTGACAAGCCCCATAGTGGCCAATCCGCCTAAAGCAGAAGTTGCTTCTATCACTATTGTCTTGAAACCACGTTTCCCAGCTGCCATTGCTGCTGCAACACCTGCGACGCCACCGCCTGCAACTATGACATCATATTCACCGGTAACTGGTATTTCCTTATTACCAAAAGTAAGCTTTTCAGAGAACTTAATCATTTTACACCTCAACATTTGTTCTTCCTGATGTTCAATTATTATCTGGGGATACTAACTGTATAGCTTCGCTGGCGCAGTTATCATAACAAATACCACACCCTATACATTTTTCAGGTTCAATATAGGCACCTTTTGGTGACATGCTAATGGCCTCGGTTGGGCAGACCGCCAGACACATTCCACAAAAGGTACAACCTGTTCTCACTTCATATTTCTTTATTACAATCACCACCTTTCCACTTCGAGCAGTTATCCTTTAAGAGAACCAATCATGATGCCTTCAACAAAATATTTCTGCACAAACTGATAAGCCAACAAAATTGGTGCTGATGCAACCACAATCAAGGCATATTTCAGCAAATCTGCCATACCCTGCATAACAACAGCTGTTTCAGGATCGACTATTTCATTTGCGTCAATCTGATTCATGATTAGAATCTGGCGCAAAAATATCTGGAGAGGATAACGTTTATGATCAGATAAAAATATAAAAGCATTAAAATAGGAGTTCCAGTGAGTTACGGCATATTGTAAGGCAATCACCGCTATGACAGCTTTTGACAAAGGTAGGATGAACATAAAGAAAAACTTGAAATCATTGCAGCTATCAATTTGGGTTGCTTCTAAAATTTCATCAGGTATTGTAGTTGTCATAAAGGTTCTTGCCACAATCATCTGGTAAACACTGATTGCCCCTGGTATAACCATAACCCATACAGTGTTAAGCATTTTCAGATTACGGATCAGCAAATAGGAGGGAACTAGACCGCCACTAAAGATCATCGTAAAAGCAAAGAGGAAGGTTATTAAGCCTCTATGAGGCAGATTTTTGCGTGAAAGACCATAAGCACAGAATAAAGTCATTATCACATTTATCGTAGTGCCAAGGCTTGTATAAATGATGGTATTACGGTAGCCTAGCCAGATTTGGGAATTCTCAAAGACTTTTTTATAACCCATCAGGCTGAAGTCCACAGGAAAAAGAATTACTTTTCCTGTGCTTACAGCCTCGGCAGATGAAAAAGATGCCGAGAGGACAAATATTAACGGGTACAAAACCATCAACATCAGCAGAGTCACAAATGATTTGCTAAAGAAATAAAACAGCTTGTCACTAGGGGGGAGTTGCTCTTTTGATCTGTTTAAAAGTGTTCTCATTCTTTACTCCGCATTACCATAAACTACTTTCGTTGATTCGTTTTGCTGTTGCATTAACACTGGCTAAAAGAATCATGTTGACTATTGAATTGAACATACCGATTGCTGCAGAATACGAATAATCGTTGGCAGCTCCAGATGCTAATCCTTTTTTATATACAAAAGTTGAGATTATCTCGCTGGCACTGATATTCAGGGTGTTCTGCATAAGAAACACCTTCTCAAATCCGATTGTCATTACACTACCTGTTCTAAGAATGAGCATGATCGTTATAATTGGTAAAATGGCAGGTATTTCAACATGAATGATACGTTTAAAACGACTGGCTCCATCTATTTCTGCTGCTTCGTGCAACTCCGCACTTACATTAGTTAAAGCTGCTAGATAAATAATTGAGTTATAGCCAAAGTGCTGCCAGATACCAGACCAGACATACAGATGGCGGAAAGCTACCGGATCAGCAAAAATATCTGATGGCGGTTTTTGCTTGAACAATTGAACTATTGTTCCATATAAACCATTGATTGGGTGAAATAATTGCATTAGAATACCGACTAAAACAACAACAGAGATGAAATGTGGCATATATGTGATTGTTTGCACTAATTTTTTATAGCGTTGATTTCTGATTGTGTTCAAGGCTAAAGCAAAAATAATAGGAAAAGGAAAAGAGGCAGCTATAGCATAAAAAGATAGAACCAATGTGTTTGTGATAACGCGTTGGAATTGATAAGCAGTGAAAAACTTTTTGAAATTATGCAAGCCGACCCAAGGGCTGCCAAATATCCCATCCTGCAAATTAAATTTTCGAAAAGCAATCTGCACTCCTACCATTGGAATATACTGAAAGATAACAATGTAGACCAAAGGCAAAAGTAAGAAGACATACAATTGCCAATAACGACTATACTTTTTTCTTAGTCTGCGCATTTACACCATCCGTTTATCGCTTAGATACTGCCGACCAGGTAATGGCATATTACAAGCTGCCATTACCTGGTTGGCATATGATTATAGATTAGTCAGACACTAAATAATTTATTTTAGTTACTCATGCGGTCAAAAGAACTCTGCACTACATCCATGTATTCTTCTAGACCCATCTTGTTAAATTCAGCAATATAGCTTTCCCACTGACTATCAATATCTTTGGCGCCAGTTACAAATTGTGCAAAGGATTCCCCAACATACTCATTTATTGTGCTGCGATATTCATCGATAACTTCTTGTTCCTGCTCATTGTAAATCAGTCCTAAAACATTATTTTTGTTCCCGTATTCAATGGTATTTTTTAATGTTCGGCCAATCGGGATTGTATGGCTGTAAGAATCAGGTATTTCAGTGATAGCAACCTTAACAGTTAAGCGACTGCCGTCACCAATGGTTGGGCCTAATTGTGCCCACCAAATGTTTTGCATTGTCCCCCATACGTTTGAAATGAGTTCTACTTCACCCTTGTAGCCTAAAGATTCATATTCGCCTTTTCCAGGAGTTGGCAGAATTCTCCATTCATGATCTTCACGACCATAGCGACTCCAAACAGTCATATATTCAGAGCTAAGGTAGTCGCCCAGAATAAAAGCAGCTTCAGGTGTTGCACAGTTTTTGGATATAACCATACCAATTTCCGGTAGTTGCGGAGCATAAGTTGCCTGCTTCAAACCAGTTGGACCCTCTAAAGGATCTAAAATCACATATTGCAAGCGGCGAATGTCAGATTGACTCAGGTTTGATGCTGAGATCCTAGACATCGCTCCTACGACGGTCTCTTCTTGGGTCACAATTGCGTTGAACTGAGTATCATCCTGGGTCAATGTTAAGGGAGATATAAGCTCTTCATCAAACAAGGATTTGATGTATTTCAAACCTTCTTTCCAACCGTCCTGTACGGGAGCGAAATCTACTGTGCCATTGTTATCGACATAATAATTTTCTTGAGTATACACAAAAGGATTCATCAGTGGGCGCAGTAGATTACCCATCACACTGCCACTAGCACCCATCAAGGGTACTTCGTCCTGTTTGCCATTTTCGTTCGGATCATCATTTTTGAATGCACGCAAAACATCAGCAAACTCTTCTGTTGTTTGAGGCATATCAAGATTGAGTTGTTCAAGCCAAGGTTCAAAAATCATAATGCGACTGGCAGCATAGCTGTTATTGATTGATGTAAAGAATCTAGCTACTCCATATATGTTGCCATCGTAGCTGGTTACATATTTAAGGAGATCATCCTTGGTGAGGGGAACTAACTCCAGGGTTTCCAGGCTTGTCTGGGTGAAGTAAGCGAGGTGATCGTAATAATCGTTGGTTTTCACGAACATCCCCATTTGACCATATTTAGTTAGATTTGCTAGACCGCCAATACTGTGGAGAATCGCATCTGGTAATTCGTCACCACCTGCCATTATCATTAACTCAACTTTTTGAATTAATTCACTGCTATCAAAAGGAAGCAGTTCGAAAGAGAGATCCATATTCAGATCTTTTTCTAATTCAAGGGTTTGTAGATTTGTTTCCCAATCTTCAATGACTGGACTTTGCGGAACGCCGATTTTCAAAGAAACTGTTTCAATGCAGGCAGGGAGATCACCCGGATCCCTTAGATTTGGGTCGGTGGGCCACTCTCTGGCTGCTGAACTAGCATCTGTTTGTGCAGCGCTAGTTTGTGCGGCTGAAGAAGCGGTTGCGCCTTTAGTTGTTGTCTGCTGCGGGGCTGTGGTACTGGCTTGGTTGCAGGCAGCTAAGGTAAGCCACATTAATAATGACAAAACCAACGCTACGACACGGACTGTTTTTCGATGTTTCAGTTTCATAGTTTCCCTCCGTTAAAATAAAATTCCTCTAGAAATCTATCTCCATTCTATATAAAACAGACAAACTAACATCATGATAATTGATCTTATGACCATGATAATTGCTGCAGATAAAGAATAACTGTGCAAAAGGACTATATTAACTAGTTATATTTGTTACACTATACAGTACAAGCTTTCTACACGCAGACATTTTTATTTGATTGCATTAAGATTTAAATATGGTATATTGTGGACCTGTTAATGTGATTAGGCTTTGGTAAAGACTGCCAGCCGCAAATCAAATACTATAAAAAAAGATTTATAATAGCTCCGTTAATCCTTACAAAATTGTGAGCTTGACAACAAAGCAGATACTAGTTACAGGTGGTTTGATGATTTTGCTAAACAAAACACAAAAGCGATTCTTTATAGTTTATTTTTCTTTTTTTGTTTGTATGCTCATCCTGACTGCACCTCTTTATGTTTTTGCTTATAATGCGTTAAAAGAAAATATTATTGCTACTAGTGAGGAGGTGCTCTCATCTGGTCTAGAGCAGTTAGAAAATGAGCTGCATCTGATTACAATTGCAGCAGGGACACTATATAGCAACTCACAGATTGCTACCATGGCACAGATGGAACATAATATCAACGCAGCAGATGCATACAAGATTTTGCAGGCGAACAAGATATTTTCAAATATGACAGATATGATGCAGCTGCCATCATATATTGGATTGGTTTTAAAAAATGATACAGTGATTGCTGGTAAGTCTTTTTATTTATCAGGTGAATCCTTTTTTGAGCAATCAAGCTTTTCGACCAGTAATGCCAAATCATTTCCTGATTGGGTTAAAATACTGCGGCAGCAGAACAAAGCATATTCATTTATGCCAACTACAGTTTCTACATATTTTCGAGAGCGGGAAGCTGTGCTGTTCACTTTGTCATTGCCTCTTAACTCAAAACAAAATAGGACGATGTTATTTACAGTTCTAGATAATGATGATCTGACAACATTGCTTGTTTTGCCGGATGTTCTTGAGCATTCGTCCCTTATTTTGCTAGATGCCAATCAAGAAAAACTGCTTTATCATGATGCAATAGGCGCAGAGGGCTTTGTCAGTATCAAGAAGCATAGTAGTACATACAATTTGACTGCTGAACTGCAAATTGGCAATACAATAATATCTGAGAGTTTGCGACCTTACCGAATCCTGCTCGGAATAGGGTTCATAGTTTATTTCTTAGTTGGTCTAGTGATCACAATAGTATATACAATCAGCAATGCCAAGCCTTTCATGAGGATGCTGGTGGCAGCTAAGAATGTGTATGGTGAAATGGCTGACAACATTTCTCCAACAGACATTGCACTAACCAGCTACAGCTACATGGATAACTTCATAAGCCAGGTGGATACCAAACTAAAAACCAGTAAAATTACCTTGCAGCAACAGGAACAAGCCTTGAAAAGCAACTACTTTGAATTACTCCTGCAAGGTAATTGTTATTTGCGCGATTCAGGCGAAAGCGCACAACAATATTTACCGGAGTTACCTGCTAAATTCAGGATGGCATTAATAAAACTAATTACATCAGAGGAAATGAGCCCGTCCGAATATGCCAAAAAGCAAGTAGCGATTCGTAATGTTCTTGAACCATCATTTCCTATGAATACTTACATTCATTTTTCTGCTAATAATATAATTCTCCTGCTGCCTTGTGGGAACAATCATGATCAAATGGAATACGATCATGTGCTGAGGATACGCTCTGAACACATAGTTTCAAGTATTAATATAGACATCAGGGTTGGCGTAAGTCCAATAAGTGATAACATTGACCATTTATGTGTGCTTTATCAGGATCTTCAGCACCTCTTGCGTATGACATCACATTTTAACAGTCCCAAGCCTTTTTATGTTGAGGAGCAAAAGATCGCTTCGATAAAATTTGATAATATAACCACCCGCTCTAATTGTTTCTACGAACATACAGTTCGAGTGCAAGAGGAGATGGCCTTAAATTTGCTTAATAATGAAAGTGATATGCTGAAAAAAATGCTATATGTCGAAGAAGCAGACATTCAGCAGGTTTTCTTCGCTTATAGATCTGCATTAGCAAGAGCCTTGGCTCTACTGGATCAAGCAGGTAATCAGATAAAGCTACCAGAGTATCAAGCGCATGACCATCTGGATAATACTTTTGATGGTATCAGGGTCAGCCTGAAAGAGATTTGCGCGACCTTCAGGAAAAATGAGGAAGATAATAGAGCCAATATGGAAAAAGCTATTATTATCATGATTAACGAGAATATAGCAGAAGCTGATTTTTTCAGCGGAACAGTTGCAGAGAAGTTTTCAATTTCTGAAAGCACTTTACAAAGAATAATCAAAAATGCTACTGGGAAAAGCTTTTTTGACTATTTGGAAATGCTGAGGATGAATCTAGCGTGTGACCTGGTTTGTAACAGTAATGATACAGTCAGTCAAATCGCCAAACAATGTGGTTATGTGTCTGATAATACCTTCTACAAAGCTTTTCGGCGAAAATATGGTATTTCACCGTCTGCAATGCGTGAAAATAGAAAGGATCATCTGCGTCCTGAAGAAGAGGCACAATAGTGCCAAATGTAAACGGACTAATTTAAGGGTCAAGGCTGATAGACCCTGTCTACCCAGCCGCAAAAAAGACCAACCCTGCTGACAGCCAATATTGGTCTATAGCAGATCGAACTGCAAGAAGAAGCGTACGCTATTTACTACTATAAAGTACTGATCAGTCCCAATGGCAAAAAGATCACCTTAGCTACAGGCTGATGTAAAAATCTGCCAAAATCGACAAAAATATTGTAAAAACCCCAGGCCTGTCGGCGTATAATAAAAGTACTGGCAGGCCTTTTAACTTATCTCCCCAGTATACTTATTTCAGCCAGCTTGCTCTGGCTGAAATAATGTTCGCATTTTTTTGTGGATTTCTTTCTTGACAAAAACAACTGGCTTGGTTTACGCTCAGGCCAGTCCAGAGACAGTAAGACAAGATGAATTATTAGCCGGCAGCAAAAAATAGCTGGCCTTGCTGTTAGATTTGCATCGGAGTGAATTAATGAAACTACTGAAGGGATTAAGGTTTAAAAAATACTTAAGCCGGATTTACCTGTTCATAATAACGACAATCCTGGTATTGATCATGATCTTTTCCACGATCATTTATTTCAATGTGGAAAAACTAGTCAATCGCAGTGAGTTGGAAAACAATGCCAACATGCTGGCCATGATGAAATACAATATTGACTATATGGATGAAATGGTCAAATACTTCAGTGCCAATATTTTCTACAGCCAGGATGCCAGCTTCATCCTCTTTGACAAGGGTAATGATAATGACGATGTCATGAAAGGCTTGCGCAACATTAAAAAATTAGCCGCCATGTCCATGTTTGTTAAATCGATTGTGATTTATAATGACACCACCAAACAATTCTACACAACCGACAATGGTATCCATACAGAAGACGCCATGCTGACAGAATTTTTAACCAGTAATCCAAATGTTCCCCAGATGAAGCTGGTGCCGCGCCTCGTCAAGGACGAGACTTTACCGGCAAGTGAGCAAGAAGAGTATGTGCTCTCCTACTTCATGTTTGATACATTAAATAAACACGATAACTCAGGCAATTATCTCCTAATTAATGTTGAGCCCAACTGGCTTTACGAAAACATCGAGATACTCAACGGCTTTGACTTGAAAAAAGACAGCCACACCTTCATCCTGGGCAGTGATAATGTCCTGATTGAGTTTACTGATGGTAATAATACCTTCAAAAATGCTTTGAAAGAGGCTTTTGTGCAGCAAAGCAGCCTGGCTGCTGGACCGGAAAGCAGTATTGACCACTTCAGCAGCATTATTGCCGGCCACGAGTACCTGATCACCTTTCTCAAGGTGGAAAAAGCGGACTGGTTCATTATCAAGGCCCAGCTTTACGATGAAGTCATCTGGCGGGCCAACCAGATTAAAAAGAGCATGGTCCTGATCACACTCATTTTTCTAGGTATGGCCTTTATCATTGGCCTTTCCATATCCCGCGGCATCTACAGCCCCTTTGGCAAGATGGTCAGTAAGATTGACTCCAATCTGCCTGATGCAGCCGGCCTGGCAGTAAGAAAGGATGAGCTGGGTTTTTTGGATCAAGTTTACAGCCAGTCGCTGGAGCAGCTCAGCCTTTATAAAAGCGAAAAGCAGACCAATCAGCAGATCATGAAAAAATACTTCCTCAACCGGCTTTTACTGGACAGCAGCTCGCTTACAGCAGTTGATCTGGAAAAATCAGCCCAGGAATACGGTCTGGATTTATTCAATAACAACTGCTTTGCCCTGGTCATCTTCACGATCGACAACTACAAGGGTCTCAACCAGATTGCAGCCAGAAAAGGCCGCGAACTGATCCAGTTCTACCTGGCCAATGAGGCCACCAAGATCCTGGCCGCTAGCTATAAATCTGAAATCGTCGAACTGAAAGGTGACCAGACAGCTGTGCTTTTAAGCTTCCCTGATCAACCCCAAGATTTTTATGATGATCTAGCCCCCCAGCTGCGCCGTATCCAGGCCAGGCTGAAGAACAGCTATGGCATCTCAGCCACTGTTTCTATCAGCTCCATAACTAAAAATGCCGCCGGCATAACAGGCATCTACAATAAGGCCATCAATAATGCCCTGTACAGTTTTATCTTCGGCCAGATGGCTGTAATTACACCAGATATGGTTGCTGCGAATGAAAGCAACAATAAATCGTTTTACAATCCAGCCCTGGATAAGAAGATCGCTGGTGAGCTAAAAAGTGCTGCTGTCCCGGCTGCCCATGAAAGCATTGATAAAATCATGGAAGAGCTGGCCGCTATGAGCTATAACAATATCATTTTTTCGCTCATGCACCTGATCAATACTTTGAAAAATGCAGTCGAGGAGATCAACCAGGCCAGGCTCAGCAGCACCAACATCAACTATGGTCTGCTGATCCGCCAGGTCACTGAAATGGAAAGCCTGGCCGAGACAAAAATCTGGCTCAAAGCCCTGGTTGACAAAGTGGCCAGCAGCTCCAGCGCAGATGAGAATGAAAAAACCAGCATCCTGGTTACAGCCGCCTGGGAGATCATTGAGAAGAACTATACAGACAGCAATCTTTGCCTGCAGCAGATTGCCGACATGCTGGGTCTGTCCGCAGCCTATCTGGGCCGCAAATTTAAAGAAGAAACCGGCCTTTCTGTAGCCGAGTGCATCACTGATACAAGGCTGGATGAAGCTGTCCGCCTCCTGCAGAGTACAAAACAAAATATCAGCCAGATCGTGGCCAGTATCGGCATGGAAAACACCACCTATTTCTACAAGGTCTTCAAAAAGAAATTTGGTGCGACACCCCGCGAATACCTCCTCAAAACTTCACTGGACAGCTTGGACTAACAAGAGTAAACTCCAGATTTTGCAGAAATATCCTAAAAGTGGAGTCGTTCAGAACAAGAAAACAGACAAAAAAACAGATTGAACAGTATAAATCGCCCCCTACCCTGCTGTATGCTTGGCTTAAAGGCACAGCCGCCGGAAGAGGGGGAAACGAAATTGTTCAAAACAAAACTGTCCAGGGAACTGAAGCATTTTAGAAAAAACAAGGAACTGTTTTTCTTGACCTTGCCGGCAGTCCTGTTTGTTTTTGTTTTTTCTTATCTGCCGATCGGGGGTATCCTGCTCGCCTTTAAAGACTTCCAGTATAACCTGGGCATATTTGGCAGTAAATGGATTGGCTTTACCAACTTCAAGTTTCTCATTACATCCAACAACCTGCAAAGAGTGACCAAGAACACCTTGCTGATGAACATGCTTTTTATCGGTTTCACTTTACTGGTCTCGCTTTCATTTGCTTTTATCCTCAATGAAGTCAGTAAAAGGCTGGTCAAGGTCTACCAGACTATTATCTTCTTTCCTTATTTTCTCTCCTGGGTGGTCGTTTCCTATCTGGTCCTGGCCTTCCTGGATATGGACTTCGGCTTTTTGAATATTATTCTGAAGCAGTTCAACATTGAAGCAAAATACTGGTACAACGAGCCGCAGCACTGGCCGGCCATTTTGGTCCTGGTCGCAATCTGGAAAAATGCCGGCTATAATGCCCTGATCTACTATACAGCCCTGGTCGGTATTGATCCGCAATATTATGAAGCAGCCAACCTGGATGGCGCCAGCAGGATGCAGCAAATCCGCTATATAGCCATACCTTTTATTACGCCCTTGATCTCAATTTTATTGCTGCTGTCAATCGGGACGATTTTTTATTCAGACTTTGGCCTCTTCTTCCAGGTGACAAAAAACTCCCAGGCCCTCTATCCGACCACAGATGTGCTGGACACCTATGTTTACCGCATGCTGACCAAGACATCCGATATCGGCATGGCCACAGCAGCCGGACTATGCCAGTCAATCCTCGGCTTTATCACAGTCCTTTTGTCCAATGCCCTGGTCAATAGATTCAACCCTGACAACTCGCTGTTTTGAGCAAAACTATAGAGGAGATTAAAATGATTAGCAGTGCCAAAAAACAAAACCCATCTTATTTGCTGCTGGCGGGCAGCAAGAAAAAGAAAAAAGGATTGAGCTATGTCCTGATTAATCTCATCATGGTCGCTTTTTCTCTTTTCTGCCTCATCCCGCTGCTGCTGGTCGTCTCTATCTCCTTGTCCAAGGAATCTGACATCATCAACCAGGGCTATGCTTTGATCCCGGCCCATATCAGTACCTCAGGGTATGAGTTCATCTTCCAGTCACCCGGCAAGATCGTCAATGCCTATGTCATGACAATCATTGTCACAGTTGTTGGTACTGTTGTCGGCATCCTGCTGACTACCATGGTTGCCTATGCCCTGTCACGGCGCGACTACAGGTACAGGAAGATCACCATGTTCTACCTCTACTTCACGACTTTGTTCAGCGGTGGCATCGTGCCCTGGTATATCTTGATCGCCAGATATCTCAAACTGAAAGACACTATCCTGGTCCTGATCATCCCCAGTATGATCGCAGTCTGGTTCATCATCCTCATGAAAGGCTTTCTATCATCCTTGCCCATGTCTCTTTTTGAATCTGCCAACATAGACGGGGCATCTGAGTTTAAGATCTTTTTCAAAATTGTCCTGCCCCTGGCCAAGCCGGGGCTGGCCACAATCTCGCTGTTTTATGCCCTGAAATACTGGAATGACTGGTGGCTGCCCATGCTCTTTATCAACAAAGACTCGCTGGTCACCCTGCAGTATCTACTTTACAAGATCATTCAGTCGCTCAACTTTGTCACTATCTTTTCTAAAAGCGGCTTCATTGATATCAATCTGCAGGAGCTGCCTTCAGGCTCGGCCCGCATGGCCATGTGTGTGGTGGCTGCCGGTCCTATGCTGCTAGTCTTTCCCTTCCTGCAGAAGTATTTCATCAAGGGCATCGTTGTTGGTTCCTTGAAAGACTAAAAAATTATTTCATTCTTTATCGTATTGCTTCCGGGTAACCGGTTCAATAAAAAATTACAGGAGGATCTTTATGAAAAAGGCAAAAGTAAGTGTGAGGTTCTGGGGTCTGGCTCTGGCTGTAGCCCTGCTCGTTTCAGTGCTGGCGGCCTGTACACCGGCCGCAACAGGAACAACGGGCAAGGTAACTGAAAAACCAGCAGGCACGACAACAGCAGCCGGCACCCAGGCTGCAACAAGCAAAGCAAGCGAAACTGAAACGACCCTGGCACCCGTGGAATTATCCTGGTATATCCTGGAAACAGCTGAGAACCTGGGGGACCTGGATGAAGTTATCGCCAGGATGAACGAGATTACAGAACCTGAAATCAATGCGACCTTGAAACTGGTCACCTTCGACGGTGCCAGCTTCGCCGATAAGATCAAGCTGATGATCCAGGGCGGCGAAGAGTTTGACATGTGCTTTACTTCCAACTGGCTGAACCCCTACACGGTTAACGCCGCCAAGGGTGCCTATGTGGCCCTGGATGACCTGCTGGAAGAGTATGGGCCGAACGTGAAAAATACAGTGCCCGACAAATACTGGGACGTGGCCCGGGTGGGCGGCCAAATCTATGCCATGCTCAACTACCAGGTTTTCGCCCAGCGCAACGGCTTTTTGATCAAAAAAGATCTGGTTGAAAAGTACGGCCTGGATGTTGACAGCATCAAGAAGGTCGAAGACATCGAGCCCTTCCTGGAAGAAGTAATGCAAAATGAACAGGGACTGGCCGGTATCGTGGGCAGCAGCATCCCCAACCAGTACGACCCCACCACAGGTGCCCTGCTGGACTTCATCATCGGTGACGAAACCCTGCCGATCTATGTCGCAGCAGATGACCCGACCTTCACAGCCAAAAACTATGCAGAATCAGATGCCTACAAAGAAAAGATCGAAAGAGCCCGGCGCTGGTATGAAAAAGGCTATATCAGGAAAGATGCCCTGACTGCCTGGGCCGATCAGACAGCTGATATCAATGCTGGTAAATATGCAGCCATGCTCAATGTCGGCACAATGAAGCCCGGCTATATCGAAGAGTGGAAAAACCTGCGTGGTCTTGACCTGGTCGGTATCCCCATGGAAACACAGGTGGCCAGCGCCGGCAGTATCCTGGGCACCCTGACAGCTGTCAGCGTGACCTCGAAGAATCCGGAAAGGGCTGTCATGTATTACAACATGCTGTATGGCAATCCCGAACTTTATAACACCCTGATTTTCGGTATCGAGGACAAACACTACACCAAGATCGAGCACAATGTCGTGGAGCAGATCCCCGACAGCGGTTACAAGTTCAGCAATGCCTGGGAAGTGGGCAACCAGTTTAACGCCTACTACCGCAAGGGCAGCATCATCGGCATCTGGGATGAGACAATCAAGTATAACGCTGAAGCTTTCACCAGCCCGATCATCAGCTTCAACTTTGACCAGGAGCCGGTCAAGTCAGAAATCGCCCAAATCCAGGCTGTGGCCCAGGAATATGATCCCCAGTTCAATGTCGGCGTGGCCGATCTGGACAAGGTCTATCCTGAATATCTCAATAAACTCCAAGCTGCCGGTATAGACAAGGTTATTGCCGAAGCCCAGGTCCAGCTGGACGCCTGGAAGGCCAGCCAGTAAGCCAGCAAGAGTAAAAATGAATATTTGAATGGATGAAAGGTGGGCAGTCCAGGCTGAAAAAGCCCGGGCTGCCCACTTGCCAGCTTTGGGGAGGCGATCTTTTTGCGGATTTATATCATGACAGATATGGAAGGCGTCTGTGGGGTGCTTGACCACGATAACTGGGTCACACCACAAGGCAGATATTATGCCCAGGGCCAGGAGTTGCTGACCAGAGAAGTAAATGCTGCGATTGAAGGTTTTTATGCTGCTGGTGCCGCAGAAATTTATGTGGCTGACGGTCATGGCTATGGCGGCATCTGGCACAGTCTGCTCGATAAAAGAACCCGCTATATCCGTGGTTTCACAGATGCCAGCTATGGTCTGGAGCAAAGTTTCGATGCGATCGCTTTTGTCGGCCAGCATGCCAAGGCCGGCACCGAGTATGCCCACATTGCTCATACAGGCTGGTTTGACAAGCTGGATCAGCTTTTAAACGGAATCTCAGTTGGTGAGTTCGGGCTTTTTGCGCTGACTGCAGCCTCCCTGGGCCTGCCCACTATCTTTGCCAGTGGTGATTTGGCTCTGACTAAAGAAGCTGCCGCCCTGGCGCCCGGACTGGTTACAGTGGCAGTCAAGGAAGGTACCAATCCAGGCAGTGGTGCTGAATACGACTGTGATGGCTACCGGGCTAAGAATCTGGCTGCTGTCCATCTGCATCCGGAGGTTGCCCGCGAGCTGATCCGGGAAGGTGCTGCCCGGGCCCTGCATAAGTTCAAAGAAAATAAAGCCGGCTTTGGTCCGGTGGCGCTGAAACCGCCTTATCAGACCATCATCAAGTACCGGGCTAACCAGAACAGCCCGGCCCATACAGTAATCAAGGAAGATCCAGACAGCCTGATCCGGCTGCTCAGCTGGAACTAAGGCCAGAGGAGGAAGAAGAGGTGGAAAGATTAGGTTTTGCCATCAGTGGTTGTGGTATGATTGCCGATTATCATGCCCGGGCCATCCTGGGCCTGGATCAAGCCAGGCTTATTGCAGCTGCAGACCCTAACGAGGCGGCCAGGCAGGCCTTTGCTGCCCGTTACCGCGTGCCTGCCCTAGCCGACCTGGCCAGTCTTTTAGAAAACCCGGCTGTTGATGTCATCTCCATCTGCACACCCAGCGGCCTGCATGCCCGTCAGGCCATCCAGGCGGCCCAGGCCGGCAAGCATATTGTTGTGGAAAAACCCATGGCCTTAAATCTGCCGGAGGCAGATGCAATAATTGCCGCCTGCCGGGCAGCTGGCGTCAAACTGACTGTAATCTCCCAGCTGCGTTTCACAGATGCTGTCCGGCAAAGCCGGGCAGCTTTAGCAGCAGGCCGGCTGGGCCGGCTGGTGAGTGGTGATGTCTATATGAAATATCACCGCTCGGAGGAGTATTACAGGCAGGGCGGCTGGCGCGGGACCTGGCAAATGGATGGCGGCGGAGCCCTGATCAACCAGGGCATCCACGGCGTGGACCTGCTGCTCCACCTGATGGGTCCGGTCCGGTCAGTCTATGCCACTAGTGCGACCCTGGCCCATCCCATCGCAGTGGAAGACACCCTGGCAGCAGTCCTGGAGTTTCAAAACGGGGCTTTGGGCGTGATCCAGGCCACCACATCTGTCTGGCCCGGCTCTGCCAGAAGGCTGGAAATAAACGGCACGCAGGGTAGTATCAGGCTGGAAGAAGATCGGATCACAGGCTGGGAATTGTCTGGGCAAAAACAAAGTAAATTAGCAAAGCAGCCTGACCCCTTGCCCGGGACAGCCAGCGATCCGGCCGCATTTGACAGCCAGGGACACAGATTACAGCTGCAGGACATGATTAGAGCCATCCTTGCCGATGAAAACCCCTGGTAGATGAAGAGGAAGGGCGCCGTGCTTTAGAGCTGATCACGGCAGCTTATCAATCAGCCAGCAGCGGCCAGAAAATCGTGCTCAAACAGTAAGAGCAGAAAAGAGGACAGAATGCAATTGCCAGTCATCATGCATATTAACTACTGTGAACAAGGCCAGAGCTTGGCCCGGGCCTGCCAAAAGGCAGCCGAATGGGGCTTTGACGGCATTGAGCTGCGCAGCCAGGACAGGCAGGTAAAAGAAAGCAGCCAAAGCTACCTGGACAGGGTTAAAAAATATCAGGAGCAAAGTGGCTTAAGGCACCTGGTCCTGGCCTGCCCCAGCCCCGACCTTTTCCTGGCAGATGACGCAGCCCGCGAGAGGGAAATTGAAAAAGTCTGGCAATTTTGCCAGCTGGTCCGGGACAGGTTTGAACTGCCCCTAGCCAATCTATTCTTACCGGAACTAAGAAACAAGGTAGCGGATCTTCCCTATACCAGCTATGAGCTGCACGGTTCAGCAGCAGCCTGGCCCTGGCACTGGCAAAGAGCCGGTGCGGGACTGGCCCAGCTGGCGGAAAAAATCCAAGGGCTGGGTGTGAGGCTGGCTTTGGAAACCCATATGCTCTACCTGCATGACCGGCCGGAAGCCGCCTTAAGACTTGTCCAGCTGGCTGGCAGCAAAAACATCGGCATCAATCTTGATTATGGCAATCTGGTTTATTTTAGCGGGATAGGCCCGCCTGCAGAGGTGATTGATCTGCTTGGTCAAAGCATAGCCTATGTTCATTTAAAAAATTCAATTGGAGTGGGCCAGGCCAGGATCAGATGCGGTCTGGCCGATGGTGATATCAATCACAAGGAACTATTGCGTGCCTTGATCGCTAGTGGTTATCAGGGCCCTGTTTGCCTTGAATCTCCACGCAGCGGTGACAGGGAATGGTATGCCCGCCAGGATCTGGCTTATATCAGGAGTGTTTTAGCAGATCTGGCCCGGGAGACGGAAGAAGATCAAAAAAGGAGTAAATAATAATGGAGAAATTGGCTTTATTTGGTGGCCCCAAGGCTGTCCGGCAAGAACCGGGTAATATGTTTTCCTGGCCCATTATAACAGCAGAAGATGAAGCGGCGGTGCTGGATGTTTTAAGAAGAGCCGCCATGTCTGGCCTGGATGTGACTATGGCCTTTGAAGAAGAATTCAAGAGCTGGCAGGGCACTGATTATGCCCTGGGCTTTAACAACGGCACTGCTGCCCTGCAGGCAGCCATGTTTGGCTGTAAACTGGGTGTCGGCACTGAGATGATCTGTCCGGCCAGCACCTACTGGGCTTCAGCCCTGCCGGTTTTCTCACTGGGCGGCACGGTTGTCTTTGCCGATATCGATCCGGACACGCTTTGCCTTGATCCGGCAGACATTGAACACAGGATCACAAATGAGACCAGGGCCATCCTGGTTGTGCACTATCTGGGCCATCCGGCTGATATGGATGCCATTATGGACATTGCCAGACGGCATAAGCTGAAAGTTATTGAAGATGTCTCACATGCCCAGGGCGGCCTTTACAAGGGCAAAAAACTAGGTACTTTCGGTGATGTGGCTGCCATGTCCTTGATGAGCGGCAAATCCCTGGCAGTCGGCGAAGCGGGCATGCTGGTGACCAATGACCGGGAGATTTATGAAAGAGCCATCGCTTTGGGGCATTATGGCAGATTCAATGAGAATATCCAGACTGAAGACTTAAAGCCCTATATCAAGCTGCCCCTGGGCGGTTACAAGTACCGCATGCACCAGATGAGCTCGGCCGTGGGCCGGGTCCAGCTGAAGTATTACGATGAACGCTGCCGGGAGATCCGCCAGGCACTTAACTATTTCTGGGACCTGCTGGATGGGGTGCCCGGGATCAAAGCCCATCGGGTCGACGAAAGAACAGGCAGCAACATGGCCGGCTGGTATGGAGCCCGCGGTATCTACCGGCCTGAGCAACTGGGTGGTCTTTCCCTGACCCGCTTTGTTGAGGCGGTCAATGCTGAAGGCTGTCCCAGCTGGCCGGGTGCCAATGCTGCCCTGCACACCCACCCACTCCTGCAGACTTGTGATATTTATGGCCATGGCCGGCCGACCAGGATTGCCAATTCAGTCCGGGATGTCAGGGAGTTCGATCAGTCCTTGCCGGTCAGTGAAAAGTTTGCCGCACGGGCCTTTTCCATTCCCTGGTTCAAACATTACCGGCCAGAGCAAATCGCAGAATATGCCCAGGCCTTCCGCAAGGCTGCAGAGGGCTATCAGGATCTCTTACTTGATGATCCGGGCGATCCGCCAGGCCTGGGTGTCTGGCACTTTTTCAGCCATAAATAAAAGAGGTGAAAAACAATGCGGATAGATTGTCACAACCATCCCAACTGGTTGGGTCATGACCTCAATAAAACTCTGGCCAATATGGCTGAATTAGGCATCGCCAAGACCTGGCTTTTAAGCTGGGAGGCGCCACAGGACGAGTATAGTCCACAAAACCTCCAATTCATGCCCAATGCCGGGGATAAGTATGGCCCGATTCCGTTTAGCAGCTGTCTGGACTTTGCCCAAAAAGCACCGGACCGCTTTATCCTAGGCTATGCCCCGGACCCGCGCCGGCCGGAAGCTGAAGAGCTGCTCAAGGCGGCTGTTGCCACCTATGGTGTGCGTGTTTACGGTGAGCTGAAACTACGCATGACCTATGACAATCCAGATGCTTTACGGATGTTTAAACTGTGCGGCCGGCTGGGTCTGCCGGTTCTGGTTCATTTGGACTATGAACTGGGTCCGGGCCAGGGTTGGCCCCGGCCCAACTGGTGGTATGGCGGCGGGATAGAGGCCTTGGCCCGGGCCCTGGCAGCCTGTCCAGAGACGAATTTCATCGGCCATGCGCCGGGCTTTTGGGCCCATATCTCAGCTGATGGCCAGCATTTAACCCAGGCCTACCCCAAAGGACCGGTCGGATCCGGTGGCCGGCTAGCTGAGCTGCTCGACCTGTATCCTAATCTTTACTGTGATATATCAGCTGGATCAGGCCATAATGCCCTGGCCCGCGACCCTGGCTACACGCGGGAGTTCTTAATCAAATACCAGGAGCGGGTGCTTTATGGCCGGGACATGTTCTTAAACATCCATCAGGAGCTGCTGGCTAGCCTGGACCTGCCTGCTGCAGTCCTGGCCCGGATCTATGCCGGCAATGCCCTTGATCTGGTGCCCTAAAGAAAAATGAAAAAGAGGAAAAAATATAATGCAGGATATAAGGATTGTACTGGCTTACCCAGATGCTGGGGAGTACCACAAGGTCTGGGCTGGTATGGAAGAGCAGCTTGACTTCAGGCATGATCTGGCAGCTGCTGATCAATGCACCCTGGCTTTTGCAGCCACAGAGCTGCAGGATTATCTGCAAAGGACCCTGCCGGCGGCAAAGATAACTATTGCTTCAGAAAAACTGGCTGGTGCCTGTAATATCAGCTTATCCGTCCAGGCTGAAGGCAGCCTGGCTGATGGCTACAGCCTGGAAAAAACCGCCACTGGACTGGAGATTAGAGGGCAGGGCCGGACTGGGGCTTTATATGGTGCCTATCATCTTCTAAAACTACAGGGCTGGCGCTGGTACAGCCCGGGCCTGGTGGGCGAGATTGCTGCGCCGGTCCGTCAGGAACTGGCTTTGCCGGAGGGTAAAAGGACATATCAACCAGATTTGGACCAGGGCCGGGGTTTTGACTTTGAAGGTTATCTGAAAGATTCGGCTGACATCTGGCTCTGGATGGCCAAAAACCGCCTCAATGTCTCAACTGACCGCCACTACACCAGTGCTTTGCAAAATAAGCTGGGCATGAAGTTTAAAACAGGTGGCCATATTTTTGAAAAAATCCTAGATCCGGCCCGGATACTGGCCAGTGGCAAGACCATGTGGGAAGAACATGCAGACTGGTATGGCCTGCCGCCAGACGGCCAGCGCAGTCAAGAGACAGCCTTGAACACCCAGTTTTGTGTCAGCAACCCTGATCTGCAAGAATTCCTGGGCCGGGAGTTTGTCCAGCTGCTGGCTGGTGCCTGGCAAAATGCCCGCCGCATCGATGTCTGGGGCTTTGACACCTGGGGCCAGACCTGCAGCTGTGCCGGCTGTCAAAAGATTGGCAACAATTCAGACCAGGCCGTCTTTTTGCTGACTGTCCTGCGCGACCATGTCAACAGGGCAGTCGCACAAGGCCACTTGGACCATCAGGTGGAGCTGATCATGTGCGCCTATGGTGGAACTGCAACGATTGAGCCGCCCTCCCGGCCCATCCCGCCCCAGCTGTTGGCTGCTGGCGATCTGGTTGTCTTTTACCCCATCACCAGGTGTTATGCCCATGACTATTTTGATCCTATCTGTCCGGATAACAAGTATTTTGCCCAGAACCTGACCGGTTGGTGTCAACTGGAACCAAAGCTGCCCGTGATCATAGGCGAGTATTATAATGTGTCCAAGTTTGAAGATCTACCTTTGGTTTTTACCCGGAGAATCAGCCGCGATCTGCCAGACTTTTACAAGGTTGGTATCAGGGCTATTACCTATATGCATCTGCCTATTTTCAACTGGGGCATGCGCACTTTAAACCATGTGCTCTATGCTGAACTGGCCTGGGACACCAGCTCTGACAGCAAAGCTCTAGTGCAAGAGTATTTCCAGAATTGGTATGGCGGGTTTGCCCAGCAGCTGGAGGAAGCTTACGGGCTGGTTGAAAAGGCCTGGGCCCATTGCGGCAGTTGGCGTTCCTGGGCTGACAGCAGTGTCTTGTCCCAACTGATGATGTGGGATGGACAAAAGCCGCAGGCTGAGCTGAAACTGGATCTACATTTTGGCAGCCAGGAACAGCTGGTCAGGCAGGGCCGGGAGTCGGTCCAGCTGCTGGATCAGGCCCTTGAGATCGTCCAAGCTTGTCTTTGGCAGGAGAAAAACCAGGCCCGCAGCAAGCCGGGCCAGCTGAAAAAAGCTCTTAATCCGACCGATCTGGTCAAGCTGGAGAAAAATGTTGGGATTGAGTTCCGCTTGGCCGAAGATCAACGCCAGCTACTTTATGGCCGGGATACCATGGCCTTAATGACAGAACTGGTGGCTTATCATAGAGCTCTTGGGCAAAACAGGCCTGGCTCAGACATCTTCCGGCGCGTGGAAGATCTGGCCGCCCGGATGGAAAGCTACTATATGCCGCTGGGCTTTGAGTTTCCCAAGCCGGTCATGTTTTGTAAAGATGGCCTGGCCCGGACCCAGTTGCGCGATGTTATCAGCAGATGCCGGGCTTACCGCAATGAAAAGCAAGACTGATATGCAGGCCTGGCTCAGGCAGGAACTGGAAAATAAGCTGGCCAGGTCAAGAGGTTGTACGGAACCGGCGGCAATTGGCCTGGCTGCGGCCAGGGCGGCCAGGCACTGCTCCGGGCAGCTACTGGAAATGACAGTTTGGTTGAGTGTTAATATCTACAAAAATGCAGCTGCTGTACAAATACCGGGCCTTAAGCTGGCTGGCCCGGCTTATGCAGCTGCCCTGGGCTTTGTGGCTGGTGACCCGGCCGCTGGTCTGGCTGTTTTTGCCGGCCTGCCGCCAGCAAAAATGAAGGCAGCCCAAGAGCTGGCTCAATCTGGTCTGGTTAAGGTCAGGATCAAACCCGGCCAGGACCCGGTTTATATTGAGATCAGGCTGGTTAGCCAGGAAAATAAAGTCAGGCTAATCTGCCAAAAAAACCACACTGATCTCAGCTTGCTTGAAGTGGATGGCCAGACCCTGGTCAAACAAGACCAGGCCGCTAACACACAAAAGATTGCTGCCAGTAACTGGACTGATGTGACGCTGGCAGATCTTTATGACTTTGCCTGCCACTATCCCCTGGTGGAGCTCTCCTTGCTGGATGAGAGTATCTTTTTAGGCCAAAGCATCAGTCAAGAAGGCCTGCTGGTTGATTATGGCCTCAAGGTGGGGCAGACGATCTGGCACAGGCAAAAGACAGCTAGATTTGGCCTGATTGGATCAACTTTGAGCGCTGCCTGCACAGCAGCCGCCTGCGATGCCAGAATGGCTGGTGCGCCCTTTGATGTCATAGCCAATTCCGGCAGTGGCAATCAGGGGTTGGGTGCGGTCGTTCCCTTGATAGTTGTGGCCAAAGAAAAAGGCTTAGCGCAGCATAAGCTGCGCCAGGCCGTGGCTCTCAGTCATCTGGTGACGATTTACATCAAGGAGCGAACAGGCAGTCTGTCCTCTCTTTGCGGGGCCCTGGCAGCTGCGGCCGGGGCCAGCTGCGGGCTGGTCCTGTTGCAGAGCGGAGACTTGGCCAGAATCGAATTTTCTTTACAGAACACCCTGGCCAATCTGGCTGGAATTATTTGTGATGGTGCCAAAGCTTCCTGTGCCTTAAAGCTTTATTCCTGTACAGCAGCAGCCTGCCTGGCGGCAGAACTGGCTCTGGCGGATCTTGTGGTCCAACCGGGTGATGGCTTTGTCACAAGTGATCCGGCCCTGACTGTGCAAAACTATGGTTTTTTTGCCCGCTCCTGCTCACAAGAAAATGATCGGCTGATCTTGCAGCTGATGGATGCCGGGCCGGATCAGGCAGACTGGGATTGAATGCTGCAATTATG
>CAZZGG010000012.1:14853-45337 GCA_964654125.1 uncultured Oscillospiraceae bacterium | reverse complement strand
AAACAGATGCAGAAAATCGTCAAAATGACGAAAGACCAAAAATAGACATTACGCAAATTAAAAACACAAGCTAAAGGCTGTAACCCACTTATACCAGTGGATTGCAGCCTTTTATCCTCTTTCAAGTGTCAAAAACGGGAGAAAGCCATAGCATAAGAAACATTCTTTTATATAATAGCACAAATATTTTTAACTGGATGCCCGGCCGGTCAGTCAAAAGGGAGAAAATACATTCGATAAATCCGCCATTAAGCCAGACCGGACTTTTGTTTTTTTAAATAATGCCCGCGTGGTATTCCTGCAGCGACTTGGGCTGTAAATGCTGCTGCTGGTCCCGGGCCAGATAAGCCGCTATACCACGCACGCTGGCCAATGCTGCTGTCATGGTTGTTATATAGGGGATGTTATAGCGGATGGCTGCCTTGCGGATATAGGAGTCATCGTGCTGGCTGCGCTTACCGGCAGCTGTATTGATGACCAGCTGGATCTCACCATTGGTGATATGGTCAAGAATATTGGGCCGCCCTTCGTAAAGCTTTCTCACTGCAACCGCTGCCAGACCCTGCTCTTGAAAAAGCCGGCAGGTACCCTGGGTGGACATAATGGTGAAGCCCAGCTGACTAAAGATCCGGGCTACAGCCAGAGCTTCTGGCTTATCCTGATCATTGACACTGATCAGGACTGTACCACTGGTCGGTAAAGGTGATAAAACTGCTTCCTGGGCTTTGAAAAAGGCTAGCTCAAAAGAATCGGCCAAGCCCAGGACCTCACCGGTGGAACGCATCTCCGGCCCCAGGACAGGGTCAACCTCCGGAAAGCTGCTGAAGGGAAAGACAGCTTCTTTGACGCCGAAGTGGGGAATGTGTCCCGGCTGGACCAGCGGCTGGCTGGACAGGCCTTCTTCTGCCCAGATAATCAGCTCTGTGGCCTGGCGGGCCATGGAGACATTGCAGACTTTTGAAACCAGGGGCACTGTGCGCGAGGCGCGCGGATTGGCTTCCAGGACATAGACCTGCCCGTCAGCTATGGCATACTGCATATTCATCAGGCCGGTCACCTCCAGGGCCTGGGCTATCTTTCTGGTGTAGTCAACAATGATGTCTTTATGCTCCTGGCTGATACTGATTGGCGGTATGACACAGGCTGAGTCACCGGAATGGACACCAGCCAGCTCAATATGTTCCATCACTGCCGGCACCATAACCTCGCCCGCCCCGGCGATGGCATCGGCCTCCGCTTCGATGGCGTGGCTGAGGAAGCGGTCAATCAGGATGGGCCTGTCCGGTGTCACGCCTGTTGCTGCAGCCATGTACTGGCCCAGCATTTCTTCATCAAAAACAACTTCCATACCCCGGCCGCCCAGCACATAAGAGGGGCGCACCATGAGCGGATAACCCAGCTTCCCGGCGATAGCCAAGGCTTGGCCAAGATTGCTGGCCATGCCTGATTCCGGCATGGGGATAGCCAGTTTTTCCATGATCTGGCGGAAGCGGTCCCTGTCTTCAGCCAAGTCAATCATATCCGGAGCGGTACCTAAGATCCTGGCACCGGCTTTTTCCAGTTCACCAGCAATATTAAGAGGTGTCTGGCCGCCAAATTGGACAATCACTCCCAAAGGTGCTTCCTTTTCATAAATAGCCAGGACATCCTCAGCAGTGAGAGGCTCAAAATAGAGCTTGTCGGCTGTGTCAAAGTCAGTTGATACAGTCTCCGGGTTACAATTAACCATGACGGTCTGGTAGCCCAGATCACGCAAGGCAAAAGCGGCATGGACACAGCAGTAGTCAAATTCGATCCCCTGACCAATCCGGTTGGGTCCGCCTCCCAGCACCATCACCTTGGGCTTGGCACTGACAGGTGTTGTATCGGGAGCATGGTAGGTCGAATAATAGTAGGCAGCATCTTCAACCCCACTGACCGGAACCGGGGCATAGGCCTGGACCAGGCCGGCTGCCTGGCGCTGCTGGCGGATAGCGCTTTCGGCAACACCCGTCAAAAAGGCCAGATAGCGGTCTGAAAAGCCGTCTTTTTTAGCTGCTGTCAAAAGATCCAGCGGCAGTGGCTGGCCCTTGTACTGGAGGATTTTTTCTTCCAACTCGACCAGCTCCAGCAGCTGCTCCAAAAAGTAGGGCTTGATCGCGGTCAGCTTGCTGAGCCGGGTTACACCGGCACCTTTGCGCAAGGCCTCATAAAGCAAAAAATGACGCTCGCTGCTGGGTTCTGCCAGCAACTGAAGCAGTTCAGGTAGGCTTTTTTGCTGGTAATCAGCCGCAAAACCCAGGCCATAACGGCCGATTTCCAAAGAGCGCACTGCCTTTTGCAGGGCTTCCTTGTAGGTTCTGCCAATACTCATCACCTCACCGACTGCCCGCATCTGTGTACCCAGCTTGTCGTGGACACCGCTGAACTTTTCAAAGGCCCAGCGGGCAAACTTGATCACTACATGGTCGCCAAAAGGACGGTAGCGCTCCAGGCTGCCACTTTTCCAGTAGGGCAGTTCATCCAGGGTCAGACCGACAGCCAGCATGGCTGAAATAAGGGCAATGGGAAAGCCGGTTGCCTTCGAGGCCAAGGCAGATGAGCGGGATGTGCGCGGGTTGATTTCAATCACCACTATCCGGTCGTCCTTGCGGTTGTAGGCAAACTGGACATTGGTTCCACCGATCACACCGATTTCTTCGACAATGCGATAAGCACAAGCCTCTAGCCTGTGCTGCAGGTCCTCATCGATGGTAAGCATGGGTGCTGCACACAGTGAATCACCTGTATGGACCCCAACTGAATCGATATTTTCGATAAAACAGACTGTAATCAGCTGGTTCTTACTGTCACGCACGATTTCCAGTTCCAATTCCTCCCAGCCTAAGACAGATTCTTCGATCAGGACCTGGCCGACCAGGCTGGCGGCCAGCCCGCGCTGGACCACTGTACGCAGTTCTTCCAGGTTATAGACCAGACCCCCGCCAGCTCCGCCCATGGTGTAGGCCGGCCGCACCACAACAGGAAAGCCCAGCTCCCCGGCAATTTCCTCCGCCTCTGTGACACTATAGGCCGGTTCACTGCGCGGCATATCAATGTCCAGTTTTTCCATGGTCTTTTTAAACAGGACCCGGTCTTCGCCTCTTTCAATGGCCTCCAGCTGCACACCGATTATTTCCACACCATATTGGTCCAGCACACCGGCCTTGGCCAGCTCAGCACAAAGGTTGAGGGCTGACTGGCCGCCCAGATTGGGCAGGAGGGCATCGGGTTTTTCCTTGGCGATGATTTCGCTTAGACGGGTCAGGTTAAGCGGTTCTATATAGGTGATATCAGCTGTTTCCGGATCAGTCATGATGGTGGCCGGATTGGAGTTGACCAGGACTATCTCGTAGCCCAGGCCACGCAGGGCTTTACAGGCTTGGGTGCCGGAATAGTCAAACTCGCAGGCCTGGCCAATCACGATTGGTCCGGAGCCGATGATAAGGATCTTATTAATATCTTTTCTTTGAGGCATATGGTTCGCCTTTCTACTTCAGCCGCAGCAAATTATTTGAGCTCTATAATAGCAAAATACAGCCAGTCGGGCAAAGAAAAAGCATCTGCGGGGCAGATGCTTTATCACTATCTATATATTGCTTTAGGCATCGTAGGTCGTGGCTGCAGTATCCCCACCGCGTCCTGTCCAATTAGTATGGAAGAACTCCCCTCTGGCAGCATCCAAGCGCTCATAGGTATGGGCACCAAAGTAGTCACGCTGGGCCTGGAGCAGATTGGCTGGCAAGAATTCACTGGTATAGCCGTCAAAGTAACCCAGGGCCGAGCTGAGGGCCGGCACCGGTATGCCCAGCTTGATAGCTGTAGCTGCGACCTCGCGCCAGGCCGGCAGCAGGGCTTCCATGGTTTCTTTGAAGTAGGGATCAAGCAGGAGATTATCCAGCTCAGGTGCCTTGTCATAGGCTTCCTTGATCTTGCCCAGGAAAGCGGAGCGGATGATACAGCCGCCGCGCCACATCAAGGCAATCCCGCCATAGTTGAGATTCCAGCCATAGGATTTGGCTGCTGCCCGCATCAGGGCATAACCCTGGGCATAGGAGATGATCTTGGCCGCATAAAGCGCCTGGCGGATCAGTTCAATGAATTCAGCCTTGTCACCTTGATAGGCGGTGTCTTTTTTGCCGAAAACTCCAGCTGCCACAACCCGCTCGTCTTTCATGGCTGACAGGTAGCGGGAAAAGACCGCCTCACTGATCAGGGTCAGGGGGACACCTTCGTCTAGGGCAGCAATGCTGGTCCATTTACCGGTGCCTTTTTGTCCGGCAGTATCTAGAATCTTATCAACCAGGGGCTGGCCGTCTTCATCCTTAAAGCCTAAAATATCCCGCGTGATTTCAATCAGATAGCTGTCCAGCTCTGTTTCATTCCACTTTTTGAAGACTTCATGCATCTCATCAGCAGTCATGCCCAGGGCATCCCGCATCAGTTGATAGGCTTCACAGATAATCTGCATATCACCATATTCAATACCATTATGAACCATCTTGACAAAGTGGCCGGCACCGTTCTCGCCTACCCAGTCACAGCAGGGTGAACCATCGTCGACCTTGGCAGCAATGTCTTGGAAGATGGGTTTGACGGCCGGCCAGGCTTGGGCTGAGCCGCCCGGCATGATGGACGGACCCAGCAGGGCGCCTTCTTCACCACCGGACACACCTGTGCCGATAAAGAGCAGGCCCTTGCTCTCGACATATTCTGTGCGCCTGATTGAATCAGGGAAATGGGAGTTGCCGCCATCAATCAGGATGTCCCCGGCTTCGAGCATGGGGATGAGGGTCTCGATCATATCATCAACCGGCTGGCCGGCTTTGATCATCATCATGATCTTGCGCGGCTTGGCTAGATTATCCACCAGTTCCTGCAAGCTGTAGGCACCAATGATATTCTTACCCTTAGCCCGGCCTTCCACAAAATTCTTGACTCGGTCAACAGTCCTGTTGTAGACAGCTACTGTATAACCTTTCGATTCCATGTTCATGACCAGGTTCTCACCCATGACTGCCAGGCCGATCAGGCCTATGTCTGCTTTTTTCATATAAGATCCTCCTCTTAGCGCCTTACGCGGGCGTTTCCTTCCCAAATACTCCAGACCTGCTCTTCGTCTGCCGGTGTGGCATAGTCAGTCAGGACTGTTACTGCCAAAGCGCCGGTTGCCCAGGCAAACTGCAGTCTTTTCTCAGAGGGCCAGCCCTGCAGGACCCCATACAGGAAACCGCCCACAAAACCATCTCCGCCGCCAATACGGTCCAATACAGGAATTTCCCGCGGCAGGATAACATTCCATTCGTCACCGCTCAGGCTGAGGGCACCCCACTCATGCAGATTGGCACTGGTGACTTCGCGCAAGGTGTTGGCAAAAAGCTGGGTGTCAGGGAACTTGGCCTTGACCCGTCCGATCATGTCCTTAAAGTTATCAATCGCTTCAGCAATTGACTTGCCGCCTGCTTCCGGTCCTTTAATACTCAGGCAGAGCTGGAAATCTTCTTCATTGCCGATCAGGATATCGCTGACCCTGGCAATTTCGGTGAATATTTCATGGAGCTGGTCTTCCCGTCCGGCCCAGAAAGAAGCGCGGTGGTTGAGGTCAAAGGAAATGACAGTACCATATTTTTTCGCGGCCCTGGCCAATTCCAGACAAAACTCTCCTGTCTGGGGTGACAAGGCTGCGATCAGGCCGGAAATATGCAGGATCTGGACACCTTCTGTGCCAAAAATCCGCTCCAGGTCAAAGTCTTTGACATCCAGCAGGCGACCAACTTCGCCGGCCCGGTCATTATGGACCCGCGGCCCCCGCATGCCAAAGCCGCTATCAGCGATGTTAAACTGGTGACGGTAGCCCCAGGGATCGCCCTGGTCAATCTCTTTGCCTTCATAATCAATGTGGCGGGCATGCAGCTGACTCTTAATCAAAGCGGCAATCGGACTGCCAGCCACAAAATTGGTCAAAACCTTAACAGGCAGACCCAGGGAGGCAGATATGTTCAGTACATTTGATTCCGCACTGGTTACATGCATTTCATACAAGAGTGATGTGTGAACCGGCTGGCGGTCCACCGGAGTGATCCGTACACCCATGCTGCTGGGCACAACCAGTGAATAGCGACAGTTCTCTTTTAGTTTGATAGCCATAAAAGCACCTCATTCCTTCAAGCAGCTATTGCATAGATGACTTTATTATAAACAAAATCAGGCCTGCGGGCAATTAAAAAGCTGCTCTTAATGTCAGAAGTTGAGAACTAGCCCCTGAAGCGAAAGTTTAATGGTTAGAAAATGATCAACTTAATTAGGAAGGAGGCCTTCCATGCTAAAACCTAGTTTTAAATAACATGGTTTTTTGGTCTTGTTGCCTGCCTCCTAAAGATCATCCGTTTGCTGAGACAATCTGGCTAATTCTGCCAATTTTAAATTATATTCCTTATCATATTCTGCTCTTTTAGCTTCGTTCTGTTCACTGGAAATCTTACCCAGCAAATGAGATATTTGGTTCTCTAGCAGCATTATTATGTCCTTAATATTCTTAGCGCTGCTATCAATTTGGCTTGTCTCTTTGCTCTTTCTATAGTCTTGGTAATTACCTTGAAAAGATTTTATTTTCCTGTCTTCGATTATTAATAATTCATCACAAACATTCTCAATCAACCAAATATCATGGGATACTAGCAAAATCGAACCATCATAATTTTTGAGAAGCTCTTCTATTACCTGCCTGCTATTTATATCTAAATAGTTAGTCGGTTCATCTAAAATTAAAAAATTAATATCAGATAAAATTATTTTAGCAAAGGAAACTTTGACTCTTTCTCCTCCACTGAGGATTTTTAATTTTTCAAATACCTTTTCAGCTTTTATTAGTAATCTTGCCAAAATTAATCTAGCCAGCCATTCATCATGTATGCTCTCTGCCAGAACATTTTCTAGGATGGTTTTCTCATCATCTAATATACTTAAAGATTGGCTAAAATAGCCTATTTTGACGTTTTTACTTATGTTAACTTCTTCTTTAGCTAGTATCATATTAATTAATGTAGTCTTCCCACTAGCATTAGGTCCCAAAAGAGCAGTCTTTTTACCATTATAAAGATCGAACTCGGCCTTATGAAAGATTACCTTTTCGCCATAACCCTTATTCAGATTTTTTCCGGAAATCAATATTTTGCTGTAAGGTTTACTTGACTCCAATATCTTAATCTTAATTATTTCTGTTTTTACAGGTTTTTGCTTGTTATCTAGTCTTGCTATCCTTTTTTCGACAGACTTGGCAAATCTATCCAAATTAGCTTTATTGGCTTGACCGCCCATTTTATGAAGTCGCGCTTCTGAATTCCCCATCCTTTTAGGTGTGCTTCTTACCTGAGCAGACCTAGTCTCCACATCACTTTTCAGGCTAGCAAGTCTATTTTTCTCCTTAATAAATTCTTTATACTCATAGTCCTCTCTAACATTCGCCATTTCCTTTAATTCTAGATATTTACTATAATTGCCATTGTAAATTTTACATTGAGAATTCTCTATTTCTAGTATTTTTGTGCACACTGAATCCAATAGATTCCTGTCATGAGAAACCACTAAAAAGGGACCTTTGTATGCTCTGAAATTTTTTATAACTAACTCTATGCCATCAATATCTAGATTATTGGTTGGCTCGTCGGCTAGGAGTAAACCATCACTGTTTGCAAAACCTTCTGCCAACTTAAACCTGGTTTTTTCTCCTCCACTAAGAGTAGTTTGCCACTGGTCTGGCACTTGAAATATAGATGCATATTTTTTACTTATGGTTTTTTTATCTGGTTCACCTAATTGCGGAATATATTTGACAACTGTGTTTTTAGCATAAAATATCTCACCACTATCATAAGCAATACTTTGATTAATAATCTCTAGTAAAGTTGTTTTACCTACACCATTGACGCCTACAATGCCAATTTTATCGTCTTCATATATTTTCAAGCATTTTATATCCAGGAGTAATCTGCTACCATAATATTTTTTAATATTGCTCATACTTATTTTCAACACAAAAAAATCCTCCTATGCAAACAGAGAGGATAGCCTGACATAAAATCGATCAACTAGGAACATTAAGATAAAGCACTATCTCAACAAACTATCCACTCAAAATAAAAATAGGCACAATTATACCAGCCAGAGTCAAAACTGCTAATTTATTGCGTTTTCTTTATTAGTTGATAGATTTGTTGTTCATTATTTTAATGATTATCCTTTCACACTTTTAATTGTTACTGCTGATTAAAGCAAAGCTTAGCATTTTTTTGCTCAGATTACAATAAGCGCAAGCCTTTTGCAGCAGGCTGCCTGTTTTTAGAAATATAACACTCTTGCACTGACAAAATATGCGTTCAGGGTTAGGCCTATAAGAGCTAGGTCCATTTTTAGTTTCTTGGCAAAGAGCAGCAATTTTTTCGCCGATTAGCTTGGCAAGGACCAAGCAGTTAATCAGGTTCTGACTTTGAGTGAGTCTTAGTTTTTAGACATTAAGCACGGTTGCTGAATAAGTATTTGTTACGGACACGCTACGACAGTAATACTGCATTCCTACAAAGCACCCATCAGCCATATCCAGCTTAAAGCAGAGCTTGGCGAAGCTAAAACAAAAATCCCGCAGACAAAATCCTAGAAAGATAAATATCTGATTAAGTGAATTCCCAATTTATATTGCTTATTGGGGAGCATTAGTTTATCATTATTACAGTAAATGTTCCCCAATGAAGGAGGTGCAGTGGCTATGCAGTACGAGAAAATACAAGAATTGCTAAGAAGTCGTGCCGACCTTCATGCAAGGCTGAACCTGATGCCCTATGACGGAACACCTGAAATCAAAGAACGTGGCGAGGGGAAATATCTGTATGTCAGAAAACGTGTGGCGGGTAAACAGACATCAACTTATGTCGGTGTATATACCGATGAACTTTATAATCTGCTTCTCCGTAATTCTAGAGAAATTCGTGCAATCAGAAAAGAGCTCCGTAGCCTAGCCAAGCAGCTTGCTAGTGCCGGCTATGCGGAAGACGATCTTCCTGCCGCTGTCATAATTAATATTGCATTTGCTCAGGCCAATCTGAAAATGAGTATCTATGACCAAGCTATTTTAGAGGGAGTTGCAACATCCTTCCCTCAGACAGAAGAGATTATAGAAAATGGCATAGTTTCTGGTATGGCAGCTAGCGATGTGCAAAAGATTTTGAATTTGAAACACGCTTGGGAATTTATTTTAGACCCTGATGTTCTTGCCAGCCGTTCTGACTATTATTTGCTCTGCCACATTGCCAGAATTGTCAATGCAGGTTTTTTCTTAGAAGGCGGTCGTATCCGTGGTGTTCCCGTTACCATTGGAGGCTCGTCTTATGTTCCACCTTTGCCTAATGAACTGCAAGTTAAAGAACGGATCCGTGCAATAACTGAGCAAAAAGCTGAGACCATTAATATTGCTATTGAGCTGTGTCTTTACTGTATGAAAACTCAGATATTTTTAGATGGTAACAAACGTGCAGCTGTCCTATTTGCCAACCACTATCTGATTGCTCATGCTGGTGGTTTTTTAGTAGTTCCCGAAAATAAAGTGCCAGAATTCAAGCACTTGCTTGTAAAATACTATGAAGGTGAGGATGGATCTATTATTGCCACCTTTATTAAAACACACTGCTGGAAAACAATAACACAGGTATAACATAGATCTTCAGGACAATAAGCGACCCTAAAATCAGCCTCTATTGCACCCGGTTACAGTCAGGTTTTTCATCTGTTCCAGCAAAAAAACACACCCTGCGCACACCAATTAGCCTCTTGCCTGAAGCGCAAGCCTCTGGCAGCACAGACCGCCCTCCCGCAAGACAAACCCACCTAGTCTCAAGTTCTGGTTTATCTGAGCTGCCAGGTGCCCCGCTGCTGCCCTTATTTACAAGCCCAGCATCACTGTTGCTATAGCAAAATAAGCCATCAGGCTGAGCGCGTCTACTATGGTGGTGATGAGGGGACCGGCCATAATAGCTGGATCCATTTTTAGTTTTTTGGCAAAGACCGGCAGTATGCCGCCGATTATCTTAGAAAGGACCACTGTTACCACCAGTGTTAAAGAAACAGCTATAGCTACTAATGTACCGACTTGCTCAATAAAGATCAGCCGAATAAAATTAGTCAGAGCGAGGACTAGACCTACTATCATGGAAACCGCAAACTCTTTGTAAAGAATTTTAATTCCATCGCCAACCTTGATATCTCCTGTTGCCAGGCCGCGAATCACCAGGGTTGAAGACTGACTGCCTGCATTTCCACCTGTATCCATCAGCATCGGGATAAAAGTGCCCAGTATTGCAACAGAAATCAGCACATCCTCATACCTGCCCATGATCCGGGCTGTAAAAGTCGCCGAAATCATCAGCACCAACAACCAGGGCAGCCGGTTTTTGGCCAGCTCCCAGATGCCTACATTGAGATACTCTTCATCAGTGGGAGACATGGCTGCCATTTTCTGAAAGTCTTCTGTGGCTTCCTGCGAAATGATATTCATCACATCATCTACAGTTATAATGCCAGTCAACCTGTTTTCTTTATCAACCACGGGTAAGGCTAAAAAGCCATATTTCCTGAATATATTAGCCACTTCTTCTTGATCATCATAGGTGTTCAGCTTAATGATTTCACTTTCCATGATGTCTTCTATTTTCAAATCATCATCTGAAGTGACTAGGGTTCTTAAGGAAATAATTCCTTCCAAGATCCTGTTTTTATCTGTGACATAGCAGGTATAGACTGTTTCTGAGTTAAGTCCTGTCTTTTTTATGTAATCCATCGCCTCTTTGACAGTCATGGTTTTTTTCAGATCGACATATTCTATGGTCATCAAACTGCCTGCAGAGTCAGCCGGATATTTTAAAAACTCATTGATCAGGACTCTTTCTTTTTCATCGGTATGGCTCAAGATACGGTTGACAACATTGGCAGGCATTTCCTCAATCAGATCAATCATGTCATCAAAAAAGAGCTCCTTGATGATGCTGGCCAGCTCTTCACTGGCCACTGAGTTGATAATGTCCAGCTGCTGTTCTTTCGTAAATCTGGCAAAAACCTCTGCTGCCAGATCCTTGGGCAGCATCCTGAAAAGCATCAGGGTCATTTGCGAATTGTAGGCGCTTAAAAGTTCCGCCACATCCACTTCGTTCATTTCTGACAAAACTTCCTTCACTTGCAGATAGTTTTTTTCGTCGATTAATTCTTTCAGTCTGTCTAGATCCATCAGCTGGAACCTCCCATTTTCCGATAAAACGTAGCGATGGCGAACCCTAAAAAAACAGGTTTGCCCGGTACATAGCTTACCTTCAGGCACAAAAAAACCACTGGAACAGCTAGTTTGTCAGTGGCATAATTAAAAAATCTTAATCCTCTGCAAGCAAATCTAAATTTTTTCTGACGCAACCTTGCTATTCCTGTTTTTATATTTAACTAGATTCGTACTACTGTACGGGTCCATTTGCAGCTACCTCCATTAAAAAAGCTCTAGACGCCTCAAACAGCGCATAGAGCAAATCGCTATCAGCATCTCGTTTGAGCTTTAACTTTGCCAGGCAGTGAAATTGCATTAATTGAAGCCTTCAACGACAACAACTGTTCAGACCAGCTCATAGTGTCTCCACCATTTCGCGGCAGCAATCCATATCCTGGCAGGAGCCTTACCTACCGAGTAAATTTCTTAAATCCTCATCGAAAGTAGCACATTAAAATGCAGCTGTCAATTCAAGCAGGCAACGACTTGGTTCATGCACCAATTATCTTGATCAGGATCCGTTTTGGCCTTTTACCATCGAATTCACCATAAAAGATCTGTTCCCAGGTGCCAAAATCGAGCCGGCCAGCTGTCACGGCAACAACCACCTCGCGGCCCATGATGCTGCGTTTTAGATGGGCATCAGCATTATCCTCATAGCCATTGTGGTCATACTGGCTGTGAGGCTTTTCCGGCGCCAGTTTTTCCAGCCAGCGCTCAAAGTCACGGTGCAGGCCGCTTTCATCATCATTGATAAAAACACTGGCTGTGATATGCATGGCATTAACCAGCAGCAAACCTTCCTGTATGCCACTTTCTGCCAGGCACTGGTCTACCTGGGGTGTGATATTGATAAATCCCCGCCGGGCCGGCAGTTGCATGGTCAATTCCTTGCGATAACTTTTCATCTTCTTTGTCCTCCTCTTAATATCTTAACTCAATTTCTCAGCGAGCGCAGCAGCTCTATTTCAGCAGCATAGCCCGCCAGGTCATTGGGCGTTTCCAAATAAAAAGGCAAGTGACGCAGCTGGGGGTGGTTAATGATGCGCTTAATCGCGGCCAGGCCCAGCTGGCCCTGGCCGAGCTTGGCATGCCTGTCCTTTTTGCTGCCTAAAGGCTGCAAGCTGTCATTTAGGTGAACCGCGCCCAGCTTGGCTAGGCCAATCAGCCTATCAAACTCAGTCAGGACCCCATCCAGATCGTTCACAATATCATAGCCGGCAGCATAGGTGTGGCAGGTATCAAAACAGACCGCCACCTGCTCCGGCCGGGCTAGCTTTCCTAAAATAGCTGCTAATTCAAAAAAACTGGCTCCCACTTCACTGCCCCGGCCAGCCATGGTCTCTAAAAGAACCAGGCTGGTCTGGTCTTCATGTAATAGTTCATTTAGCAGCTGGGCAATCAGATCAATCCCCCGGCTAATACCCTGGCCGCCATGACTGCCTGGATGCAGATTATAAAAACTGCCTGGAATCTTTTCCAGCCGCCCCAAATCATCTGCCAGGACCTGGCGGGCCAACTCACGCACCTCTGACCGGGCACTAGCAGGATTAAGGGTGTAAGGAGCATGGGCCATGAGTGGACCAAAATCATGCTCTGCCATGATTGCCTTAAGATCAGCCAGGTCCTCCAGATCAAGCGGTTTGGCCGGACCACCGCGTGGACTGCGGGTGAAAAACTGCCAGGTGTTGGCTTGAATAGCTAAAGCATCCCGGGCCATCTTGGCATAGCCTTTGGCAACTGATATATGGCAGCCCAGATAGAACAACAATCAAGCTTCCCTTCTGCTAAAACGCCGCAGCACCCGCTCTTTTAGATCATAGCGATCACCCGGCCGTGGTATCTCCACCAGCAGGCGGCTGTTTTTGGCCAGCAGTTCATCCATAACAAAACCTGCATGAGCATAAGACCAAAGATCAGTGGCCGGCCGGCTGATCTCATACAGGTGGCTCAAAAAGACAAGGGCCGGATCCAGGGCATTGACAAAATCAGCCAACTGACTTAAAAAAGGCTGGCAGGGGTAATTCAGAGCGTTAGTCCGGCCCAGCCAGACATGCTGGATCAAGTAATCGACCGGACCCAGCCCGGGCAGGAGTGACCTGTCATAATTACGCACATCAGTAGGAAAAAGCAAACTGGCAGCCGGAGTCTTCAGTAAATAGCCCAGCTCGGGCACCCCTTGGCCATCCAGGCCCAGATGCGGGCTGGCAAAAGCTTGAATCAGAAAAGGACCGTCCTTGATGACTGCATCATCTGCGAGCCAGACTATGTTTTTTTCTGCAATACCAGTGGCGGCAATCCGCTCCCTGTCAAAAAAATGCGGTATCAGGAGCTGCAGCGGCAGATCCTGGACAGCGGCAAGCAAATCCGGCGCATAATGATCGCCATGCTCATGGGTCAGCAGGATACTGCTGACCTGAGCCAGATCCCCAGCCAGGCGTGGCATGATCTTTTCTGCCAGCAAGGGCAGGCGCAGCTGGGGATCGATCAGCAAAGCTCTGTTTCCTGCTGTTAAAAGGTACATGGCCGGGCCTAAAAAATAAAGGCTGTCCTGCTCCAGGCCAGACTCAAAAATCTCTGCCCAAAGAGCCGGATAATACTCTTCATAATCTTTAACCGCTTGAGCGATCCATTTATCTTGCATCATCAAATCCCCTGCAGGGCCAGGATCGACTGCTCCAAGCCGGTCCGCGGGCCGGTTTCATGGCTGAAACGTTCAAAACCCAGTTCCAGATTATAAAGGCCCTGGTAACCGGCCTTCTCCAAGGCAGCTAAATACCTGGCCAGGGGTAGATTAATGCCTGGCTCTAGCGGAAAATGCGTGGTGCCGGCAACCAACCCGTGAATATGGGTGTGGATTGCCCTGGTTAGAAAATCTACTCCCGGCACAGCCCGGCTATCATGGCCCAGAGCCTTACCCTCTGTTGTCTCATTTAAGACATTATAATAAAAATGGCCGAAATCCCAACAGGTCCCAACCTGGGCCAGGCCCGTTTTCTTGACAATATCAGCTATCTCCCGACAGGATGCCCCAACCAGAGTACCTTGTTTCTCCCGGCTGTTTTCCAGGGCCAGCTGGATAGCCAGAGCATTTTTTTCAGCATAGGCAACTAAGCCTTGTAAGGAGGCAACTGTCATTTTCGCCGTGTCGCGCAAGGCATGCAGGACGATCAAGAGTGGTTTTTTTCCCCGTTTGGCCAAAAGCTGCTGGTAAGGCCTAAAAAACCGTTCTGCAGCCACTTCATCCAGCACGGCTTCTGCCAAAGCACCATGCACAGTCAGATCCAGGCTATGCTCTTGCAGCTGACGGCTGATCGCCAGCAGCTGCCCTGGCAAAAAATCCGCTCCCACAGAGCGCAGTTCGACACTGATCACACCGGTCCTGGCCAGCCAGTCCAGCAACGGTTTGAGGCCGCCATATTCAGCCAGCAACATTTTTTCTGCATCTTTAGCCTGGTCCAGTAAAAGTGCCGGGGACAGGGAAACTCCAATTTTACGCATTATTGATCCTTTCTTCTAACCAGCCTGATCACATTCCAGGAATGTTTTGCCAGTCTGGCTTGCAGCTGGTTGTCTGTGACATGAGTGTCCTGCTGCAGCTTAGGCCTGACCTTATCCGGCTCGGCCTTACTGTTAACGGCAGCCAGGTCAGCATGATAAAGCACCAGATGCTCCCGCAAAACAAAATCTGCCCAGCCCTCCAGCTGCATGGTCAGGAGCTGGTCTTGGACAAGATCCTTGTTAACTGCAAACAAAGTCAGTTCGCTGCCATCCTCACTTTGCGTGACAACTGCATCAAGATAGGGCACATCGGTGAAATCCCTGCTGTCATAGCGGTCTGCACTGATTTCAGTCCGCAGGACCCGGCCCCGGCCATAAAGAGAAGCGTGCAGGAAGGGGTAAAAGATAGTCTGACGCCAGACCGGACCGCCATCTTGTGTCATAATCGGGGCGATCACATTGACCAGCTGGGCCAGGCAGGCAATTTTGACCCGGTCAGCATGCTGCAGCAAGGTGATCAGCAAACTGCCGACCAAAAGAGCATCCGCCATATTATAGACATCCTCCAGCTGGGGCGGCGCTATCGACCAAGCTTTAATTTGCCGGTCCTGTTCATTACTGTGATACCAGACATTCCATTCATCAAAGGCCAGCTGCATGGTTTTTTTGCTGCCCAGCTTGGCTTTGACATAATCACAGGTGGCCGTTACAGCCTTGATATAGGCCGCCATATCCTGGGAGCGGGCCAAAAAGTTAGCATAGTCTTTTTCCTGGTTGCCATAATAGGCATGCAGAGAAATATAATCAGCTTGCTCATAGGTGTGTTCAAGCACAGTCGCTTCCCAGCTGGCAAAGGTCGGCATCTTGCTGTTGGAGCTACCGCAGGCCACCAGTTCTATCGTAGGATCAGCCCATTTCATGGCCTTGCCGGTTTCACAGGCCAGGCGGCCGTATTCAGCAGCAGTCTTGTGACCGATCTGCCAAGGCCCGTCCATTTCATTGCCCAGGCACCAGAGTTTAATAGCATGGGGCTGAGCCCAGCCATGTTTTTTACGCAAGTCACTCCAGTAGCTGCCAGCCGGGAAGTTACAATACTCAACCAGATTGCGTGCCTCCTCCATGCCCCGGCTGCCCAGGTTGACAGCCAGCATCGGTTTGGCAGCTGCCTTTTTCGTCCAGTCAATGAATTCATTGGTGCCGAGCAGATTGGGTTCAATGGTCCGCCAAGCCAGATCAAGCCGGCGCGGTCTTTTTGCCAGTGGCCCCACACCATCTTCCCAGCGGTATCCGGAAACGAAATTGCCACCCGGATAGCGCACCAGAGGCACCGCCAGTTCCCGGACCAAATCCAGCACATCACGGCGGAAACCTTGTTCATCTGCTGTGGGATGGCCCGGTTCATAGATCCCGCCATAGACAGCCCGGCCCAGATGTTCAACAAATGAGCCAAATAAACGCGGATCCACCTGGCCGATCTCAAAGCCGGCACAAATCCTGATCTGAGCTTGCCGCATAATAAAACCTCCCTGCCCTAATTTCTTTTATTATAGCAGCTGCTGTCTGAGCAGACAAAACAGAGCGCTTGGTGTATATTAAGCACATGCAAAATGATCAAATAAAAAGTTACCACACCCTGCTTTGTGCTGATGCCCGTCAACTGAGCGGCATCGGGCCGGCGTCTGTCAACCTGATCATCACCTCACCGCCTTATCCCATGATCAGTATGTGGGATGAGATCTTCACCAGCATGGATCCGGCAATTGGCCAGAGTCTGGCAGAAGATGATGCAGGCAGGGCCTTTACCCTCATGCACGCCCAGCTGAACCAGGTCTGGCGCGAATGTGATCGTGTCCTGGCCCCAGGTGCTTTTATCTGCATCAATATCGGCGATGCCACTAGAACAATAAAGGGTGATTTCCAGCTTTTTTCCAACCACAGCGCCATTATCAGCTTTTTCATGCAGCTGGGCTACCATGTCCTGCCCGATATAATCTGGCGCAAACCAACCAATGCACCCAATAAATTCATGGGCTCAGGCATGTATCCAGCCGGCGCCTATGTCACTTATGAACATGAATATATCCTGATTTTCCGCAAAGGCAGCAAGCGGCAGTATAAGGAAGAAGAAAAAATCCTGCGCCGACAAAGCGCCTATTTCTGGGAGGAGCGCAATGTCTGGTTTTCTGACCTCTGGCAGATCAGGGGCACCAGCCAAATCCTGAATAAAGGGCGTGAACGCAGTGCCGCCTTCCCGCTTGAGATCCCTTACCGCCTGATCAATATGTATTCCTTGCAAAACGATCTGGTGCTGGACCCTTTCAGTGGCCTGGCCACAACCAGCCAGGCTGCGATCGCCGCCCAAAGAAACAGTATTGCTCTGGACATCGATCCGGGCTTGCAGCTGGAAGCCCGCCAGCTAATCAGTTCTAACTGGCCTGAACTGAGACAACTAGCCCTGGCCAGGCTGCACAACCACCAGGAGTTTTTAGCGGGCCTGGACCAGAAAAAACTGGCTGCCTGTTATGAAAATACCAACCACCAGTTCCTGGTCAGGACCCGCCAGGAAAAGGATCTGCTGATCCGCCAGATCAAGACCGTCACAGAGCACCTGGATGGCTTTAGCTGCACCTATCAGCCAATCAGCTGATCTTTTGTTATAATGAAGTTGGAATTTAGCCCAGGGAGGTAAGAATTGTGAAAAAAGTAGCGTTTTTTGTTTTTCGCGGTGACCCGCTCTGCTTCATCCATGTCATGCTCAACAGCCTGGATATGGCCAGCAAGGGTTATGATGTCAAGGTGATTTTGGAAGGCGAATCTGTCAAACTGGTTGAACAGATGCAGACGTCCGGTAACAAACTCTTTGCCCAGATGCAGGAGCAGGGCCTGATCGATTGCATCTGCAAAGCCTGCTCAGCCAAGCTGGGTGTGCTGGAATACAACCAGAAATCCGGCATCCGTCTGGCTGATGAGATGAGCGGCCATCCAGCCATGGCCACTTATATTGACCAGGGTTACAGCATCATCACCCAATAAGAGCTGCAGCTTGACGGGCAGGGGCTGATATGGTAAAAATGCTGCAAGAGGCAGCAGAAGCTGTCAGATCAGCTTAGAAAAGCTAACAGCTGTTTTTTAGCAATGAATTGGAACCACGAAGGTGCCACACTATTTATGAGGCATTTTGTGGTTCTTTTTTTACCAAGGAGGTTAGCATGTCCCAAAACAATTCTGTTCGTAACAACCTGGTCAGGCTGGTCCTGGCCGGCCTCTTCATCGCCCTAGGCATAGTCTTACCTTTTTTCACCGGCCAGATCCCCCAGATCGGCAGCATGTTGCTGCCCATGCATCTGCCGATCCTTTTATGCGGCTTTGTCTGCGGCTGGCCCTATGGCCTTTTCGTCGGCCTGGTCACACCGCTACTGCGCAGCCTGCTTTATACCATGCCACCCATGTTCCCCACAGCTGTGGCCATGGCCTTTGAGCTGGCCGCCTATGGCCTTTTCACCGGACTTTTTTACAAAAGACTGCCTAAAAAGCCCCTTTACACCTATGTCACCCTGCTCAGCGCCATGATCCTGGGCCGGCTGGTCTGGGGTATCGCCACCTTTGTCCTGCTGGGCATTGACGGCAAGGCGTTCACCTTCCAGCTCTTCCTGGCTGGAGCAGTACTCAACGCCATCCCGGGCATCATTGTCCAGATCGTCCTGGTACCGCTTTTGGTCTTCGCCCTGAAAAAAGCCGGCTTGATGAAATATGCCGCATAAAACTTTCGGGCAGATTATAGCGGAGCAGGCAGCAGCCTATCCCCTGATGCAGTGCCAGGACCTGGTCAAACTGGCCTACCAGGCTGCCCTGGGTCCAGGGCACATGATCAGTGACGAAGGAATAACTTTAACCAGGCTCAACCACGAAATAAGCCAGCTGCCGGATGAACCGGCAGCCGGCCTGGAGCCTGTTGGCAATGGCCTGGTTCGTTTCCACTTGGGTGCCCTGGCTAAAAGCGGCTTGACAGCCAAAACCCTAAACCGTTTTTTTGTCCTGACAGCCAACCGGCACAAACAGGATCAAGAGCTGTTTTGGGTCTACCTGGACCAGCTCAGGGCAGCTGTCCAGGCCGGCCTGCCTTTATCTAGCCCGCTCACATCAGAAGATCTGGCCAGCTACCTGGCAGATTATGCTCAAAGAGGCTGGCCGGCTCTGTCGCATAGTGAGATTTATCGCCAGGCCTACCAGCCGGCTTATCGGGTTATTGAGGAGGAGTTTATCCCTTTCCTGCCCCTTTATGGCGCCATTGACAGCCAGTTGGCCCAAAGGGAGAAAGTTATCGTGGCTTTGGATGGCAACAGCGGATCCGGCAAAAGCACCCTGGCCAAAACTATCCAGGCCGTCTATGGCGGCAACCTTTTCCAGATGGATGATTTTTTTCTCACTCCTGAGCTGCGCAGCCCCGGGCGCCTGGCTGAAAATGGCGGTAATATCGATTATGATCGTTTTGCGGCTGAAGTACTGGCCGGCCTGGCCAGTGGGCAGCCCTTCTCCTACCGCAGCTACGATTGTCAGACTGCTGCCTTTTCCCAGCCTGTTCTGGTCACACCGCAGCAGTTCAATCTGGTTGAAGGCGTGTACAGCCTGCACCCGCGCTTTATCAGCCACTACAGCCTCAAGGTGCTTTTGCGCATATCGCGGCAAAAGCAAAAAGAACGTATCCTGGCCCGCAGCGGCCCAGCCCTCTACCAGCGTTTCCTCAAAGAGTGGATCCCCCTGGAAGATCGCTTTTATGCTATGATTAAAGAGGAAACACTCGATCTTGTTTTTGACATTTAATAAGGGCTGATTTTCGTGATTGATTTAAAAGGTAAGTATAACAGTGCCCGTGTTTTCACGGACAATTTAGATTCAGGTGCCCGGCTGCAGATTTTAGAGCTGCTTGACCAGCCCTTTGTGGCTGGCAGCAAGATCCGCATCATGCCGGATGTGCACGTCGGTGCCGGCTGCACTATCGGCACTACCATGACTATCAAGGACAAGGTGGTGCCCAACCTGGTCGGGGTTGATATCGGCTGTGGTATGGAAACCATTGTCCTGGTTGAAAAGAAAATTGACCTGGCCCGCCTGGACCAGGCAGTAAACCGTCTGATCCCGGCCGGTTTTGCCATCCGCAAAAGACCCCATCCTTTCCTGGATGAGGCTGATCTGCAAAAGCTGCGCTGCCTGGACCAGATTAATCTGGACCGGGCCCGGCTCAGTATCGGCACCCTGGGTGGCGGCAATCACTTCATTGAAGTTGACCAAGACGATGAGGGTACGCTTTATCTGGTCATCCACAGCGGCAGCCGCAACCCCGGCAAGCAAGTGGCTGAGTATTATCAGAAAAAAGCTGCGGTTAGCCCGGCCGGCCGGGGTGTTGCCCGGGCCTTGGCCTACTGCGAAGGCCAGCTGCTGGACGATTACCTGAATGACATGGCCATCATGCAGCGCTATGCTGACAACAATCGCAAAGCCATCCGCCAGATCCTCCTGGACGCCATGGGCCTTTCTGTCAGCGACAGCTGGACAACTGTGCACAACTATATTGACTTAAAAAGCATGATCCTGCGCAAGGGCGCTGTCTCAGCCCAGGCTGGCCAGCGTATTCTCATCCCGCTCAACATGCGGGACGGCAGCCTGATCTGCCTGGGCAAGGGCAATCCGGACTGGAACCAGTCAGCTCCTCACGGTGCCGGCCGCCTCATGAGCCGGCGCCAGGCCCGCCAGGCTATTTCCCTGGCAGAATATGAAAAGTCCATGCAGGGCATCTACACCAGCAGTGTCAACCGGGCCACCTTAGATGAGGCGGCCTTTGCCTATAAACCTTTGGCAGAAATCACAGCCCATCTGGCACCTGCTGCCCAGATTATCAAGAGAATCAAGCCCATTTATAACTTCAAAGCGGCTGATTAGGGAGATTTTTTTATGAATATCTATGTCATGGTCGATGCTGAAGGCCTTTGCGGCATCCAGCAAACAGAACAGGTACTGACAGATGGTCCGCGTTACCAGGAGCTGCGCCAGCTGATGACAGATGAAATCAATGTTTGCGTAGCCGGCCTGAAGGCGGGCGGGGCAGACAGGATCTATGTCCGTGATGCCCATGGCACTGGCAGCAATGTCTACTGGGACCAGCTCAGCAAGGATGCTTACCGCTATATCATCGGTCAGAGCGGCTCTGTCCGCATGCCGGGCCTGGAGGATTGCCAGGCAGTGGTGCTTTTGGGCTATCATGCCATGGCCGGCACAGCCAAAGCAGTACTGGAGCACACCATGTCATCGAAGAGCTGGCAAAACTGCTGGCTCAATGATCAGCTTAGCGGTGAAGTGGCAATCGATGCTGCCATAGCCGGAGAACAGGGCAGGCCAGTCATCATGGTCAGTGGTGACGACAAGGTCTGCGCTGAAGCCAAGGCCATTATGCCGGATATTGTCACAGCCGGGGTCAAAACCGGCCTGAGCGCCCAGGGAGCCATCCATCTGCCCAAGGCGGCCGCTTACCAGTTGATCAGGCAAAGCGCTGCCCGGGCAGTCCAGCTGGCCAAAGAGGATAAGATCAAGCCTTACACAATTAAGTCTCCTGTCCGGATGCGTTTGGAACTGGTCGAGCGTGGCCTGGTACCCAGCCTAGTATCCCGGCCTGATGTAAAGATAATTGATGGCCGCACCTATGAAGTGACAGCTGACACAGTGGAAGAGGCCCTCTTCCGGCTTTAGTTTTTCAGCCGCCACAAGACATCATCCAGGGCCAGCCTTTCAGCCAGATCTGCCGGGTCTGTCTGGGGGCCGATATGCACCAGCTCCAGATTAAAGATGCGGGCCAGGTCGCGCATCTGCTCAATGTTCAAGTCATAGCTGAGCACTGAATGGTGGGCACCACCAGCTGTCAGCCAGCTTTCTGTTGCCCGGTAAAGGTCTGGCAGCGGCTGCCACATGACAGCAGCGACCGGCAATCTGGGCATGGATTTTGCTGGTGCTGCAGCCAGGACCTCATTGACGATCAAGCGGAGCCGGTCACCTAAATCGACCAGTGTGGCCAGGATGGCTGGACCGGTGCGGCCGGTGAAGACCAGCCGGGCCGGAGCCGCCTTGCCGCCGATACCCAGCTCATGGACCTGGATGGCGGGTCTGTCCCCGGCAATACTGGGGCAGACTTCCAGCATATGAGCACCCAGGACTTGCTCTTGGCCCAAAACCAGATGGTAGGTGTAGTCCTCCATAAATGAATTACCGCCCGCTAGCCCCCGGCTCATCTCTTTCATGACCCGGAGCAGACCGGCTGTCTTCCAGTCCCCTTCCGCACCAAAGCCATAACCCCGGGCCATCAGGTTCTGCACGGCCAGGCCGGGTAATTGTTCCAGGCCGGCCAGGTTTTCAAAAGTAGTGGTGAAGCCGCCAAAGCCGCCTTCCTCTAAAAAAGCGGCCAGTCCCAGCTCGAGCCGGGCCTGGTAGGCCACAGCTGCCAGGTTATCTTGGGGCATCTGGTAGGTCAAGCGATATTGAGCCAGCTTATCTGCCAGGTCAGACTCTTTAACTGCATTCAGGTATGGGGCCAGATCCCCCAAGCCATAGCCGTTGACACTCCAGCCCAGGCGCAGCTGGGCTTCCACCTTGTCACCCTCAGTCACAGCCACATCACGCATGTTGTCGCCAAAGCGGGCAATCTTTAAATTGGCACTGGCTGCCTTGCCTAAAAGAGCCCTGGCCCAGCTCCTGATCCTGGCCTTGACCGGCTCATCCTGCCAGTATCCCACCACAATCTTGCGGGCCAGACGCAGGCGGGTCAGGGCAAAGCCATATTCACGGTCACCATGGGCAGACTGGTTTAAATTCATGAAGTCCATATCAATTGTCTCCCAGGGGATCTCCCGGTTGAACTGGGTGTTCAGGTGCAGGAGTGGCTTTTGTAAAAGAGCCAGTCCAGCCAGCCACATTTTAGCTGGGGAAAAAGTGTGCATCCAGGTGATGATACCCAGGCAATTATCATCACTATTGGCCTTTTGGATCATGCTTGTTATTTCTAGCTGGGTCTTAACCACCGGAACGAAGACCAGGTCCAGCGGCAAAAGTGGATCATCAGCCAGGCCTGCTGCAATAGTCCGGGCCTGCTGCTCAACCTGGAGCAGGACATCCTCGCCGTATAAGTTCTGACTGCCGGCCAAAAACCAGATACTCTTCTTTGCCATTTTATTTCTCCTCTTCTTTGACTTGTTTGGCCAGAATCAGGCCTGTGTAAAGTAAGGGATCGCGGGCCGGGGCAAAGGGCGGCGAATAGGCCAGATCAAGCTGGGCCAGGTCAGCCGCGCCAAGGCCGGCATAAAGGGCAGTGACAAAAACATCAATCCGTTTATCAACACCACTTCTACCCAGGATCTGGGCCCCCAGGATGCGGCCGCTTGACTTTTCAGCCACTGCCTTGATCAAAAGAGCTGAGCCTCCCATGTATTGCGGCTTATCCAGTTTTTTATCCAGGCTGGTCACCACATCATAGCCGGCCGCAAGTGCCGCCTTTTCTGTGTAGCCGCAACTGGCCACCGCCAGGTCAAAAACCCGGTAGATGCCAGTACCGGCAATGCCACGATGGGTTTCACTGCCGCCACTTAAAACATCGCCGCAGACCCGGCCTGTCTTGTTGGCAGTTGAGCCTAGCGGATGATAGACAGGCTGCCCATCCATGACCAGGTAGTTTTCAGCACAGTCGCCACAGGCATAGACATCCTTCAGATTGGTTCTGAGCCCCTGGTCAACCGCTATGGCGCCGGTCGGACCCAGCTGTACCCCCATCGCCCGGGCCAGTTGGACAGACGGCCGGACACCAGCTGCAACCAGGACCAGGTCTGCTGCAACAGCTGTGCCATCATCTAGTAAAACTGCCTTGTCTTCTATGGCTGTCGCTGTCCGACCCGCCTGGATCTGGACACCTTTAGCCAGGAGATATTCCTCTAGGCTGGCCGCAAGCTCCGGTTCCAGGGCAGGCGCCAGCTGTTTTTCCCTTTCCACCAGGCTGACAGTAAGCCCACGGTTCACCAGGCTTTCCACCATCTCCATACCAATAAAACCGCTGCCGATTATTACAGCAGTGGCTGGTTTTTCCCTGCCCAGGAATTTTTCCAGGGCCTGGACATGGCTGGGACTGCGCAAGACAAAAACATGGGGCTTATCCTTGCCTGGCAGGGGTAAGATGACAGGCACAGCTCCTGTGGCCAGGACCAGCACATCGTAATTATCCTGTAGGAGCTGGCCATCCGCCAGACGTTTGATCTGGAGAGTTTTAGTTTTGGTATCAACTGACAGCACCTCATGTCGGGTGAAGACATCGACGTCATACTGCTTTTTAAAGTAGGCGGCATCGCGCGGGACAAGCCCGGCAAATTCTTCGATCTGGCCGCCTATGTAATAAGGCAGGCCGCAGCCGGAATAGGAGATGTATTCATCCTTATCATAAAGTACAATCCGGGCATCTTTAGCGTTGCGCCTGGCTTTGGCAGCAGCGGAAGTACCGGCTGCAACTGCACCTATGATCACAATCTTTATATTTTCCATTTATATCACCTCGGGGAAAATCACTTTATACTTTGATCATAGCACTTTCTTACGACGACCGTATACAAAAAAGCGCTACATGTTATACTTTTGTTATACTCTTGTGGCTAGGCGACCCTGCCTGGCCGGATTATCTGTTGGGAGGATAGACAAATGATAAAGATCACTTTTTTAGGAGCAGGCAGTACAATTTTTGCCAAAAACGTTTTAGGTGACTGTATGGCAACACCGGCTTTGCAAAAAGCTGAGATCTGCCTTTACGATATTGACCAGGACCGGCTGGAAGAGTCCCGGGCCATGCTCAGTGTCATTAATCAGAATATCAATGCAAGCAGGGCTAATATTAAAACTTATCTGGGCGTGGAGCAAAGGCAGGCGGCTTTAAGCGGCGCTGATTTTGTGGTCAATGCCATCCAGGTCGGCGGTTATGAGCCTGCCACTGTGATTGATTTTGAAATCCCGAAAAAGTACGGTCTGCGCCAAACTATTGCTGACACCCTTGGTATCGGTGGCATCATGCGCAGCCTGCGCACAATTCCAGTCATGGCTGATTTTGCCCGCGACATGGAAGCTGTCTGCCCAAATGCCCTTCTGATCAACTACACCAACCCCATGGCCAGTCTGACCGGCTATATGCTCCAGCACACAGCTGTCAAAACAATCGGCCTTTGCCACAGTGTCCAGGTCTGTTCTGATGGTCTACTCAGAGCCCTTGACATGGCCGACAAGATTGACCGGCGCAAGGAACTGATCGCCGGCATCAATCATATGGGCTGGCTGCTTAAAATCCAAGATCGCCACGGCAACGATCTCTACCCTGAGATCAGGCGCCGGGCCCGGGCCAAGAACCGCGCAAAAAAACATGATGATATGGTGCGTTTTGAGTATATCGAGCGCTTTGGTTACTACTGCACCGAATCAAGTGAGCATAATGCTGAATATAACCCTTTCTTTATCAAGTCAGCCTATCCCGAACTGATTGATCGCTTTAATATTCCCCTGGATGAGTATCCCCGCCGCTGTGAAAACCAGATCGCCGGTTGGGCCAAACAGCGCGATGCACTGATCAAGGACCCCAGCTTGTCCCATGAGCGCAGCAATGAATATGCCTCTTATATCATGGAGGCCATTGTGAACAACACACCCTATAAGATCGGTGGCAATGTTCTCAACACAGGCGGCCTGATCGAAAACCTGCCCCGGCAGGCTTGTGTTGAAGTGCCCTGCCTGGTTGACGGCATGGGCATCCATCCCTGCTATGTTGGAGAACTGCCGCCCCAGCTGGCCGCCCTAAACCAGACCAACATCAATGTGCACCAGCTGGTGATCGCTGCAGCTGCCAGCCTGAAAAAAGAACACATTTACCAGGCAGCCCTGCTGGATCCGCATACAGGTGCTGAACTATCCATCGATGACATCGTCCAGATGGTTGATGAAATGATCGAAGCTCACGGCGACTTTTTGCCAACCTATCAGTAAAACAGCTAAACTATGTGCCAGGAGTAGCAGCCATGCAGCAAAAAACCCTCTTTATCATTAATGCCAGAGCCGGCAAAGGACAGATCAAGAACCATCTGCTCTATGTCATCAATCAGTTTAATGCCAGGGGGCACACTGTTGAGGTGCATATCACCCAGACCGCCAAGGATGCTACCAGGCTTGCCGCCCAAAAGGGGGCGGACTATGATCTTTTGCTTTGCTCAGGCGGTGACGGCACCCTCAATGAAATAGTCAACGGCCTCATGCAAAATGATAATAAACGTCCCCTGCTCGCTTATCTGCCGGCTGGCTCCACCAATGATTTCGCCTTTAACCTCTATGACAACATGAATATTAAAAAGATCACGGACAGTCTGCTGGATGGCTGCAGTCTGGCCTGTGATGTCGGCCGCTTCAACCAGCAGCACTACATTTATTGTGCGGCCTTTGGCGCCCTGATTCAGACTTCCTATGAAACGGCCCAGGCCAATAAGAATATCCTGGGCCGGGTGGCATATTTTCTAGAAGGCACCAAGCACCTCAACACCTTAAAAACCTATCGCATGACTGTCCAGTATGAAAATAAAACCATTGAGGATGATTTTATTTACGGCATGGTGACAAATTCGGATTCTGTGGCGGGTATCCGTGGTTTTGGCGGCCGCAATGTGCAGCTGGATGACGGCCTGTTTGAAGTGCTCCTGGTCCGCATGCCCAAGAGCTTGTTTGACCTGCAGCAGATAATTGCCGGTCTGATCAAGCTTGATTTCCCGGCTGGTCACTTCTACAGTTTCAAGACCCATGCTGTCACTTTCTCATCGGCAGAGCCAATCAGCTGGAATCTGGATGGGGAATACGGTGGTGATCTGACAGAGGCAACAATCGGTATTGAAAACAAAGCTATTTCCTTTCTAATACCGCTGGATGAAGCAGAATCTGCTTTACCACGTTAGCGAATTACACTAGTTGGCTAATGATATCCAGTCTGGACTAGACAATTTAGCAAATTAAGCTTGAATGCCTGCTGCCACTTTTATTAAGCCTTTTTATGGTCTATAATATACGGGTGCCTCAGAGCACATATTTTTATTTTCCAGGGGGGTAAAATGGATAAGTTTTTTGGTATCAAAGCTGCAAAATCCGACGTCCGGACGGAAATACTGGCCGGCATAACAACGTTCTTCACCATGGCCTACATCATCTTTGTCAATCCCGATCTGATCAGTTCAACCACACCTGATCCTGATATGTACTGGAGTTCCATCTTCATCGCCACTTGTCTTTCCGCCGCAGTCGGCACCATCCTGATGGCGCTGTATGCCCGCATCCCCTTCGCCCAGGCACCAGGTATGGGCCTGAACGCCTTCTTTGCCTTCTCCGTCGCCACCATCTATGGCTATAATGGCGCTTTGTCCATTGTCTTCATCTCCGGTCTGGTTTTCATCCTGATCACCCTGGTCGGTGCGCGCGAAGCTATTGTCAAAGCCATTCCACACAATATCAAGATCGCCATCTCAGCCGGTATCGGGCTCTTTATTGCCTTTGTCGGCCTGCAAAATGCCGGTATCATCGTCAAGAACGATGCCACTATCGTTGACTTTGTCAGCTTCTCTGTCAAACAGGAAGCTTTCCCCTTCGGACCCTTGCTGGCCCTGATTGGTGTCATCATCATAGCTGTCCTCTACCACTTAAAGGTCAAAGGCGCCATCTTGATCGGCATCATCGCCTGCACCCTGATCGGTTTTCCCATGGGCATCACCAAGCTGCCTGAATCCATTGCCGTCTCAGGTCTGGTCAGCGATTTTAAAAACTGGGCTCAGCTAGGCCTTTTCAAATTTGATTTTAAAGCCATCCTCGGTGATGCTTCTGGTGTTTTCACAGGCGTCCTGACTATTGTCACAGTAATTATCTCCTTCACCATGGTTGACATGTTTGACACGATCGGCACTCTTATCGGTACTGCCAAACAGGCCAATATGCTCAAGGAAGATGGCACACTGCCCCGTATGCGCGAAGCACTTATGTGCGACTCCATTGCCACATTAGCCGGTGCCTGCATGGGATCTTCCACGGTAACAACCTATGTTGAATCCGGTGCCGGCATCTCTGAAGGCGGTAAGACCGGTCTGACCTCCCTGACCACTGGCATACTCTTTATCTTTGCCTTGGTCCTGGCACCCCTGGCCGGCATAGTCCCGTCCGCCGCCACCGCGCCTGCCCTGATCATTGTCGGCGTCCTGATGATGGCCAATGTCAAAGATATTGACTTTTCCGACATGACAGAAGCTGTGCCCGCATTCTTGACCATAGCCATGATGCCCCTGACTTATTCAATCGCCACCGGCATCGGCCTGGGCCTGATCTCCTATGTCCTGATCAAGCTCTTCAGTGGCAAGTTTAAGGATCTGCATTTTGTCTCTGTCATCATTGCTATCTTGTTTGTGATCAAGTTTATACTCTAGCCAGCAGGCTCAAACCAACCAGCATATATATATATTAAAAATGAAAAAAAAGCCTGGCCACCACTGGTGGCCAGGCTTTTTTCGTGCCAGCGTTCGTTTTGTTTGCAGACTAGTTATTTGCCCAGATCCATTTTAACCAAAAGGGCTGATTCATTGCTGAGGAAACGATCTTGCGAATAGCCCAGGTAATTTTTACCAAAAATATCATAAAGCTGACCGCTGATACTGAACTGGGGCACCCGGCCCAACCAGTTCTCCCCGTCTGTCAAAAGGCCCAGCTGAACAGGTGCGGCATATTTACCTTCATCGGTATAGTCACCACCTGAAGCTATCGCAACTATGAGGCCGGGCCGGCCGGCCAACAGCTGCTTGACTGTCTTGTCGCTGCGGGCAATGTTGAAGTTGCCCGCACTCAGCAGTGGCACCCCATCGTAGGCACTGGCTGCTGACCCAGTCAAAGGCATCTTAAAGCGGTCAGCTGTCCTTTTATCTGTATAGGCTTTATCAACAAGCCCGTTTCGAATCAGATCAACCCGGCCTTCTGGAATAATAGTGCCTTCAGCATCAAAAAAGGCCGTGCCATACTGGTCCTTTTCATTCCAGTCCAGGTAAAAAGTGAAATCGTCAGCAAAAACTTTTTTACCCATATCCTTGGCCAGCAAAGAGCTGCCAAAACCGACTTTTTCGCCATTTAACTCGCTGATCAGCTTGCCGGCCAAAAGACCTGGCTCGGTAATAATAACCACCTCTCCCTGGGGCAGTTCCAGCTCAGTATTATAAGCATTGGCGATCTTGTCCAGCTCTGCCAGGAAGAAGTCTTGATCCCAGTGGCGGGCCTGGTAGCTGACAAAAGCGTCCATGATATTAACAGAATCCTTGTGTTTCAAGATAAGGCCGACAGACAGCACTGTATCCTGGAACTTAAGTCTCGTGTCCTGATCATTTTCCAGGCTGAGTGTCATGGTCCTTAAGTTGATCTTGTTACTGAGAATAAACTGCGGCTGGCGTTTTTGGGCCAGGGCCAGGACATCTTCCAGCTGCCTGGTCAGCTCAGTGCTGTCCAGGTCGGCCGGAATAATCTTTTCCTGCCTGCTATGGCTGGCCGGAGCAAAAGGATAGTCTATTTTGGTGGCCAGGTTTTGCTCAGCCAAGGCCCAGGGATCTCCCGCGCCCTGGCCCAACTGGCCATAAACCCCAATAAATCCGTCCCGGTAGATCCTGTAGCCGGTCCGGGTGATGTTTTTTTTGCGAATGGAATCAAGCCGGGATAAGGCAACACTGAAGGATGTTTCCTGGATATTAATCTCGTATTTTTCTTTTATCATCTTATTTCTCCTTATTGGGCCTGGATCGGCACCCTGATATAGGGCCCGCCAAAACTGACGCGGAGCGGGAATTGTTCCATTTTGCCGCAGCCGCCCATGGCAAAGGAAAAGAATTCCACCTGGTCTGAAAAGCCGTCTATCTTATGCAGAGTTTCCATGACATTACCGGATAAAACACTGATCAGGACAGGTTCGGCGATCTGCCCGTCCCGGATCATATAAGCTCGGTGCGGAGCAATTGTGAAGGTTGTCATGCCGGAGCCATGATGCAGGGTTTCAATATAAAGACCCTCTTTGATCGGAGCCAGCAGCTCCTCTTTACTGAGCTTGCCAGCCTCTATATAGGTGTTGGTCATGCGCACAATCGGTTCAAATTCAAAATTGACCGCCCGGCTGTTGCCGGACAGAGGTTCATCCAGCTGTGCAGCTGTGGCCGCACTGTGCAGGCGGCCGGTCAGCTTGCCATTTTTAATAATTTCATTAACCCTGGCCTTGCTGCCATCATCATCAAAGGGCACATAGCCGTTACCTGGCATGTCGCCCCGGTCCAGGATGGTCAGATCGCTTGATCCCACTTCTGAGCCAAAGGCCCAGGCAGCCATCATGGTCTCGTCCCCGATCATGAAATCGGCTTCGCTTTTATGGCCAAAGCTCTCATGAGCAAAAACTCCTGTCACCAGGGGAGCCAGAACACAGGTGTATAGACCCGGTTGCACAGGCACGGCATTTTCCATGAAAGCGATGTCTTTTTCGATTTCTGCCCGCAGCTCAGATTCATGGCCGGCCAGCCCAGCAAACTCTTGGCGCAGAAAATCCTTGCTGCCCCGGCCCTGCTT
>CAZZGG010000012.1:0-14753 GCA_964654125.1 uncultured Oscillospiraceae bacterium | reverse complement strand
GTGGTGGCTGCATAATACCATTTATCGCCGTCATAAAGACGGATCAGGGCACCCTTGTAGTCTCTGATTCTATTTTGCCGCACCAACTGATTCTCAATCGCTATATCGGTCTGAAAGACTTCTTCAATCCGGATATCGCTGTAGCGGCCTTGCGGAAATCTGATCATTTTCTTATTCTCCATTCAATCTGTTCAGCCGCAGCCCGAACTGCGGCCAGGCAAGCTTAAGTCAAAAAGATCGGCTGGGTCCAGGCTTGGCGGCCTGCTTTGTCTTTGAGACGCAAATAGACATATTTTTCCGTACCGCGCAAAGTGAAGCTGGCTTTTGTAAGACCATTGACATCACTGACTGCCATGCCGGGATGACTGTCGGTCTTGAGGCCAATATGGCTGCATTCAGAGCAGCTGACCTGGACCTGGTCGCCTTCGACATAAAAGTCCTGGACCTGGGGGCCCTGGGACGAGTAAAAGCTGCCGGCCAGAATAGATTCAACAATTGATGCATGAGTTAAATCCTTGGCCTTGACAACAATGAAACCACCAAAAAGATCAGGCCGGCGCTGATGGGTATCATCACAGGCCATCTGCCAGATTTTCTGGCCTGACCAAAGCAGCCGATCATACCAGGCACTGGCATCGCCACTAGAATAGCCAATCTCACAAGTGTGGTTATAGATCTCCATGGCATGCAGGCCAGGCACATCAAGCAAGGCCTCCTGCTCCAGATGGGACCAGCTGGCATGAGCATAGATGCACAGGTTGCCCTGGGCCTGTAATAGGGCTGTGATCTGGCGCACGTTTGTATTCGGGGCATAAGTTATTTTTTCGCCATGGCCAAATTTATTCTTGCCTGGCAAGGCAATTCCCACTACATGGTGGCACAAGGACTCAGTTCCGGCCGGGGCTACATCCAGCTCCACTCCGGGCAAAAGTAAAAAATCGCTCGTATTCAGTTCAGCATGCACACCATAGCTGCGGTGGTCAGTAATTGCTAAAAAGTCATAGCCCTCAGCCTTATATTTTGCGGCCAGCTGGGCAGGTGTTAATGTGCCGTCGGAAATATTGGTATGGGCATGCAGGTTACCTTTATACCACTGGCCTGCGGCCAGAAACGGGGTCTTCTTTTCCATCAGTCTAGTGCCTCTCTTTCTGCTTGACTTAAATTTCATTATGCCACAAATAGGGCTTGGTTTGACAATTAATCCCATCTCAGATAGGATTAATCCACTTTCCCATCATCAATTGGCAGTTAGTGCCATGTAAGGAGAATGTTATTGGCCTGGTTAAAACAAACGGACAGGAAATTTTATGGGGCGCTCTTGGCAATCATGATCCCGATTGCCTTGCAAAACCTGATCGCCGCGGCTCTGAATATGGTCGACACGATCATGATCGGCCAGCTGGGTGAGGCACAAATTGCCGCAGTTGGCCTGGCCAACCAGATCACCTTCCTGCTCCATCTTTTTGTCTTTGGTATCAGCAGCGGCTCGGCCATCTTCACCGCCCAGTTCTGGGGCGACAAGGACCTGGCCGATATTAAACGGGTCCTGGGTCTGGCCCTCCTCTGCGGCCAAATTATCGCCGGGGCCTTTTTGCTGGCCAGCCTGGCAGCACCGGCTTTTTTAATCCAGTTCTTCACACCTGACCAGCTGGTGGTTGCTTTAGGCCGGGATTATCTAGTCATTGTGGCCTTCACCTTTCCGCTCATGGCCATATCCTTTACTTATTCAGCTATCCTGCGCAGCACCGGCAAGGCCCGCCTGCCGCTTTATATCAGCGCCGTGGCCCTTATGCTCAACACTATCCTTAACTACATCCTGATCCATGGTAAGCTGGGCCTGCCTGCTTTGGGAGTCAAGGGTGCGGCCCTGGCCACTTTGATTGCCCGTCTGGCTGAAGCACTGCTGATTGTCGGCCTGGTCTACCGGCAAAAATTGATACTGGCTGCCAGCTTAAGGGAACTGACCGATATTTCCTTAGCCTTTGTCCGCCGGTTTTTACGCACAACAGTACCTGTCATTCTCAATGAATCTCTCTGGGCTGTTGGTGTGACTTTGTATACTGTGATTTATGCCCGCATGGGCACTGATGTTGTTGCTGCCATCAATATTTCTTCCACTGCCGAAAGACTGGCTATGGTGCTATTTTTCGGTATTGCCAATGCAACAGCTGTTATGCTGGGTAACCTGATCGGTGCCGGCCAGATTGAACAGGCCTTCCATTATGCCAAAAAGATCAGCTTAGTCGGACCCTTGATCGGCATTTTCAGCGGTGTTTTTTTGATCCTGGTCTCGCCCTTGATCTTATCTTTTTATGCTGTCAGTCCAGCCGTACTCCAGTCCGCCCGGGGTATCCTGCTCGTTTTCGGCATTACCATGATCGTGCGCGTTTTTAATATCATCAATATCGTCGGTATCTTGCGCAGTGGTGGCGATACCCGCTTTACCCTGGTCCTGGATGCCATCGGGGTCTGGCTGATCGGTGTGCCTTTGGCCTTTGTCGGCGGCCTGCTCTTCCGCCTGCCCATCGAACGGGTTATGATCTTGATCATTATCGAAGAATGCTTTAAAAGCATCTTCGGGATCAGGCGGCTCTTGTCCAAAAAATGGATTAACCGCCTGGCAGGCCAGACCAGCCAACCGGTCACGGAACTGGAAGAAAGCTTAAGTTAGATCAAAGCTGTACTGAAATAGCGCTCGATCCGATCCGGCAGGATGGTCACGATCCTTTTGTCGCTGCCATACTTGGCAGCCGCCTTCTGGGCGGCCCAGACATTGGCTCCGGCCGAAGTGCCGGCCAGGATGCCCTGGGACTGGGCCAGCAGCCGGGCAGTGCTGATGGCATCTTCGTCACTTACTTCTGTCACATCATCAATTAGGTCAACATCCAGGATGCTGGGGATAAAACCGTCCCCGATCCCCTGTATTTTGTGCAGACCCGGCTCATGACCCAGCAGGGCTGAGACATTTTTGGGCTCAGCTGCAATAATTTTAACTGCCGGATTATGCTCTTTTAAAAAGCGGCCCACCCCCTGCAAGGTCCCGCCACTGCCCAGGCCGGAGATAAAGATATCCACAGCCTGCTCCATCTGGCGCCAGATTTCCACAGCCGTTGTCTGATAGTGGATCTGGGGATTAGCCGGATTATCAAACTGCTGGGGCACGAAAACTGTCGGATCCGCTGCCCGGCGGCGCTCTACTTCTGCCACCGAACCATCGATACTTAAGTCCGGCTCGGTCAAGACAAGCTCTGCTCCCAGGGCCCTGATCAGGCGTTTACGTTCATCACTCATATTAGCCGGCATCACGATCACGACCCGGTAGCCTTTTTGCCGGCCCAGCAGGGCAATACCTATGCCGGTATTGCCTGAAGTCGGTTCCATGATAGTCATACCAGGCTGCAGGGCCCCTGATTTTTCAGCTTCTTCCAGCATATACAGGGCAACCCTGTCCTTGATGCTGCCACCAGGATTAAGATATTCCGCCTTGGCATATATATCCAGCCCGGTAGCCTTTTTCAGCCTGAGCATGGGGGTGTTGCCGATAATTTCACTGACACAATCAACAATCATTTTTTTGCCTCACATGTTGCTATATTTTCTACAAACCGACCCTGCGCCAAAAAGAGGGCATGCCCAATAAGACAACAGGCATTATTTCCAGGCGGCCGATCAGCATGCATAAGGATAAAACAAGCTTACCGAAGGGATTAAAAAAGGCAAAGCTGGCTGCCGGACCGACATCACCCAACCCTGGTCCGATATTGCTCAAACAGGAAAGGACAGCAGTGGATGCTGTGACCAGGTCATTAGTCTGGGGGGCGATCAACAAAGTTGCCAGAGCAAAGATCAAAAGATAAAAAAGGATAAAGGTCATGGCAGCCTCCAGCAAAGATTGGTCAACCGGCCTTTTGTTAACTAGTATCCCCTTGACCAGACGCGGGTGCTTACTGCGCTGCAGCTCACGCCGGATCAGCTTGAAAAGTAAAAGAACCCGGATGACCTTCAGTCCACCTCCGGTTGAGCCGGCACTGGCGCCCAAAAACATCAAGACGACAATAACGCCTTTACTCAGCACCGGCCACTGGTTAAAGTCTTTTGTGGTATAACCGGTGGTCGTGATGATTGAAGAAACCTGGAAAAAGGCATGGCGCAGGGCCTGGGGCAGGCTGAGCAACTGGTGGCGCCAGACATCAAAACTAATCAGTAAAACAGCTGCCGCCACAAAACCCAGATAAAGCCTGAGCTCTTCATCAGCCAGGGCCTGGCGCCAGTTCTTGCGGACCAGCTGGTAATGCACAGTGAAGCTTATGCCAAAAAGCAGCATGAAGACACCGATGATCAGTTCGATCGACAAGCTGTCGTAAGCGCCGACACTGGCATTTTTATTAGAAAAACCACCTGTCCCCGCAGTACCGAAAGCATGGATGAAGGAGTCAAAAACATTCATGCCGGCCCCAAGCAGGAAAAGGACCTGGACCAGGGTCAGGGCCAGATAGATGCCATAAAGAATCTTGGCGGTCTGGGCCATCTTGGGCACCAGTTTATCCGGAGCAGGTCCGGGGCTTTCTGCCCTCAGGATATGCATGGCTCCTGCACTGGGCATGATTGCCAGGGCCAGGACCAGCACCCCCATCCCGCCGATCCAATGGGTGAAGCTACGCCAGAACAAGATGCCGTGGGGCAGGCCTTCGACAGCAGGCAGGATGGTAGCACCAGTGGTGGTGAAGCCGGAGACCGCTTCAAAAAAAGCTGCCGACCAGTCAGGAATGGCACCGCTGATAACAAAGGGCAAGGTCCCGAAAAAAGACATGGCCAGCCAGCCCAGGGCAACTATGGCCACCCCATCACGGGCAAATAAGTTTTTTTGGACCGGTTTTTGTACAAATAGCGGCAGACCTGTTATTAAAAGCAGACAGATTGTAATCAGAAAAGCTGTCGCATCACCTTCCTGGTGATAGAGTGCCAAAAACCAGGAAGGCAGCATAAAGCCAGCCTGGCAAAAAAGGACAATCCCCAGATTTTTTGCTACAGCCCGGTAGTTCATAGCAGCCCGCTTCTATGGAAAAAATCATCCAGATTATCCAGTGCCATAACCTTGGCAAACAAGATAACCCGATCGTTTTTATGCAGTACAGAATTACCGTTGGGGATGATGATTTCATTTTTACGGACAATGGCAGCAATCAGGGTGTTTTTTTGCATCTTGAGGTGTTTAAGCGGCGTGTTGAGATACCAGCGTTCCTGCTTGATCAAAAACTCCAAAATCTCCGCCTGGCCATTAACCATCTTGTAGAGGGTTTCCACCATGGAGGCGTGGGCATTATTGAGGCCGCGCACAAATTGCAGGATGTGGTTGGCTGTGATCAGGCGCGGGCTGACCACACTATCCAGATCCAAAGCCTTGATCAAGCTTTCCGAATTAATCCGGGCCACCTTGGTGATGACCTTCTGGACACCGGCCTGCCTGGCCAGCAAAGAGATGATCAAGTTATCTTCATCGCGGCCGGTCAGGGCAACCAGAGCATCCATGTCATCCATATTTTCAGAAGCCAGGAAGTCCATGTTGGTGCCGTCACCGTTAATAATCATGGCCTCCGGCAGCAGGTTGGCCAGTTCCTGGCAGCGTTGCCGGTCCTGTTCAATCAACTTGACCTTGATCCCCATACGGCTAGCTGATCCGGCCAGATAATAGCCGATCCTGCCCCCGCCAATGATCATGATCTTTTTTATTTTCAGGGTGCATTTACCGATAGCCTGGCAGAAGCTGAAAGTGTTGATGGAGTTGCCGACAATATAGATTGTATCTCCGGCCTGGATCTTAACCTGGCCATTGGGGATGATGACCTCACCGGCCCGGTCAACTGCTCCAATCAGGATAGGCAGCTTGGTAAATCCGGGCAGCTGTTCCAGTTTTAGACCGGCCAAAGGTACATCAGCTGTGACTTTTATCTCCACCACCCTGACCTGGCCTTTGGCAAAGCTCTCCACATTGAGGGCCGCTGGAAACTGGAGTAGCTTGATGATCTCAAGAGCTGTGGCCTGTTCCGGATTGATCACCATATCAAGGTCCAGCTCAGCCTTGAGCATGGACAATTCATTGGCGTATTCGGGGTCACGGATGCGGGCCACAGTGTGCCTGGCTCCCAGTTTTTTGCCGGTCAGGCTGCAGACCATGTTCATCTCGTCACTGGAGGTGGCAGCCAAAAGCAGATCGGCCTCGCGCACTCCTGCCTCCAGCAGTACCTTGACACTGACACCACTGCCGTGTACGCACATGACATCCAGCTCTTCATGGGCCCTGCTCAGTGCTTCCAGGTTATTATCCACGACTGTCACTGCATGCTTTTCCCTGGCCAGGCTGTCAGCCAGGGTATAGCCGACTTTACCATCACCAACAATAATAATTTTCATATAAACACCAGCTTCATTGCTGTTATTTGTCTCAGCGCATCCAATTTAGCAGATCAAAGGCCCGCCTGCAAGAGATGCTCCAGCAAAAATGGGGTAATCCGCGCCCCCAATTTTTGTTTGATCAAGCGCCAGGCCCGGCGGCTGTCCGCTGTAAAATCCGCTGTTTTTTTAGGCCAGGCAGGCGGCTCGGGTCCCAAATAGGGTGTAAAGCCAAACCGGGCATAAATATTTAGGGCCTTGTAGCTCCAGGTCTGCGAGGTCAGGTAAAGGTAATCACCGTAGTTTTGCTCCTGATGGCATTGCATAGCCCTGGTCATGAGGGCCTTAGCCAATCCCAGGCCCTGGTGGTCGGCTCTGACTGTCACCCAGTGGATCCTGGGCAGGCTCTGGCCAAAATGATCACCTGGCCACAGGGATGTTGTCGCAACATACTCACCTGTCACTTCATTTTGCACAAAATAGCACTGCACTGGTAAAAGCTCAGGCCTGGCCATAAATTCGCGGGCAAAGAGTTGGCGGGCCTGATCTAATGATTCCATCTGGCCGCTGGCAAACTGGAGCAAGCTCCAAGCATCCTCCAGGCCCGGCCGCCAGGTGACGAAGGAAAAACCATCTGCCAAAGGGCAATCCGGAAATATATCTGGTCTATTATTCTCCATCAAAACAGCAATATGAGGAATAGTTTTATCAAGCATAAAGGTCCTCCTTGTCTGCTCCAAGTATAGCTTAATCCAGACTTTTTTGCTGCTTGAAAAAAAGAGCAGGTGTAGGACAGGCTTTGACTAGATTTGTGAAAATAATGATCTAATCTAAATGTTTTCTCTCTATATTAAAGGTAAGGAGAAAGCTCTGGCTTTTCCAGTTATAACACCATAACCTATGTCGACCATTATCTGCTCCTGTTTGTGTGCGGAGAAAAGCCTTTGACTGAATTTTCTGAGTATCTGGCCAGTCTCAAGGTGATTGAAACAGGAAAGATGCTTGAGATTTTCCGGGAAGCTTTTTCTGTCTTTTTCAAGTGATATAAGACCTAAGCTTTTTACCAGAGCCGGATCAACCGGGTCTGGCAATCTTTATTGTATTGCCAGGCCCGGGATTCGGTCAGAATCGCTTCTATCAAGCCTTCAATTTGCAATTTAGCCACAGAAAAGATGCAATTTGACTAGTTATTTTCTCTTGTCGGACTTTTTATTCTATGATAGAATTTATAGCAATGGCTGTAAAAAGCCAGCTAGAGTTGGTAATTCATATTGTTGCAGATATCTATGAGTGATGGTGCTGCCAGGTCCTGGTCCTGCATCGTTACAGATTTCGGAAGGAGCTATTAATGGTTAAACACAAAAAATTGCAAGAATGGGTTGATGAAGTTGCAAAACTTTGCCAGCCTGATCAGATCTACTGGTGCGACGGTTCGGAAGAAGAAAACCAAAGGCTACTCAAGCTGACAGTTGATTCCGGCAGTGCCATCCAATTGAATCCTGAAAAACGTCCCGGTTGCTATGCCTTTAACAGTGACGCTTCAGACGTGGCCAGGGTGGAAAACAGGACCTATATCTCTTCTGTCAAGGAAGAAGATGCCGGTCCGACCAACAACTGGGTTGATCCGGTCGAATTGAAAAAGACCATGACTGAACTCTATCGGGGCTGCATGCGGGGCAGGACCCTTTATGTTATACCTTTCTCCATGGGCCCGGTTGGTTCGCCAATTGCCAAGATTGGCGTTGAGATCACAGACAGCCCTTATGTTGTTGTCAACATGCGCATCATGACCCGCATGGGTAACCAGGTGCTGGACGTGCTAGGTGAAGACGGTGAGTTTGTGCCCTGCCTGCACTCAGTCGGTGCTCCACTCGAACCCGGCCAAGAAGATGTCGCCTGGCCCTGTGCCCCGATGGACCAGAAGTATATCAGTCATTTTCCGGAAGAGCGCCTGATCTGGTCTTATGGTTCCGGTTATGGCGGCAACGCCCTTTTGGGCAAAAAATGCTTTGCCCTGCGCATCGCCTCAGTCCAGGCCCGCGATGAGGGCTGGCTGGCCGAGCATATGCTGATCCTGCGCCTGACCAGTCCGGAAGGCGTTGTCAAGTATGTCACCGGTGCTTTCCCCAGTGCCTGCGGCAAGACCAATCTGGCCATGCTGGTACCTACCATCCCCGGCTGGAAAGTTGAGACAATTGGTGATGATATAGCTTGGATGAAGTTTGGTGAAGACGGCCGTCTTTATGCCATTAATCCTGAAGCCGGCTTCTTTGGTGTTGCTCCTGGCACATCTGATGAGTCTAATCCCAATGCCATGCGCACCATTGATAAAAACACAATTTTCACCAATGTTGCTATTACAGACGATAAGGATGTCTGGTGGGAAGGCATCGGCTATGATGCTCCCGATCACCTGATCGACTGGAAAGGCAATGACTGGACACCTGCTTCAGAGGAAAAAGCCGCCCATCCCAATGCCCGTTTCACAGCCCCGGCTGCTCAATCACCCTCAATCGCCCCTGAGTGGGAAGATCCGGCCGGTGTGCCCATCTCCGCCATCCTGATCGGTGGCCGCCGTGCCTCAACCATCCCCCTGATCCACGAGAGCTTTGACTGGGATCATGGAATTTTCATGGGTTCGATCATGGGTTCTGAGATCACTGCTGCAGCTATTTCTGACAGTATCGGTAAAGTCCGCCGCGATCCTTTCGCCATGCTGCCCTTCTGCGGCTACCACATGGGTGATTATCTCAATCACTGGCTGGAAATTGGTGAAAAAACAGATGCTGACAAGCTGCCCAAGCTTTTCTATGTCAACTGGTTCCGCAAGGACGACGCTGGCAGATGGCTCTGGCCGGGCTTTGGCGAAAACAGCCGGGTCCTGAAGTGGGTCTTTGAACGTGTCTGTGGCACAGGCGAAGCAGTTAAAAGCGCTATCGGCTTCATGCCGACAGCAGATGCTATTGATACAGAAGGCCTTGATGTCAATTCTGCTGATATGGTTGAGCTGCTCAGCGTCAACAAGGAAGAATGGCTGAGGGAAGTGGCTTCTATCAGGGAAGATTACAAGATCTACGGCGACAGATTACCAGCCCAACTGGCAGAACAGCTGGATGCCCTGGAAGAACGCCTCAAGGCCATCTAGGACAAAAACGCATTTATTAGTAATCAGGGGCTGCTTCTTCTTGAAGCGGCCCTTTTTTATCAAAAAAAGGAGGCTCCTTATGTCCAAACATAAAACCATCCTAGCCACGCTGCCCTTTAGCAAAGAACAAAAAGATTTTTTGCAAAACCTGGCCCCAGACTACCATTTTCACTGGTTGACCCGCCAGGAGCTGACAGATGATCTGGTCGATCAGGCCCATGTCATCCTGGGGGCCATCCCACCAGCCCGCTTTAAGACTGCGGCCAGGCTGGAATGGTTGCAATTAGAGTCAGCCGGTGTCGATCGCTATATCGCAGCCGGACCGGCGCCAGGTGGTGCTGTCCTGACCAATGCCAGCGGCTCTTATGGCCCGGCCATCGCGGAACATCTGCTGGCCATGCTTTTATTCTTGCAAAAGAACTTCCATATCTACCGGGACCAACAAAAACATGATCTCTGGCAACCCCGGGCGGCAGTTCAGGCCATCGCCGGCTCAACCACCCTGGTAATCGGCCTGGGAGACATAGGCTCAGAGTTTGCCCGCCGCATGCATGGACTGGGCAGCCAGGTGATCGGTGTCAAGAGGACACTGGCAGAAAAGCCTGATTTTGTGACTGAGCTGCATACTCTGGCTGATCTGGACAAACTGCTGCCCCGAGCCGATAGCGTAGCCCTCTGCCTGCCGGCAACAGAGCAGACCTATCAGATTATCAACCGCCAGCGGCTGGAGCTGATGAAAAAAACAGCAATTTTACTTAATATCGGCCGTGGCAATGCAATTGACAGCGAGGCCCTGGCGGATCTGATGGCAGCAGGTCATCTGGCAGGAGCCGGTCTGGATGTGACAGATCCGGAACCTTTGCCAGCTGGCCACCGCCTCTGGCAGATTGAAAATGTCCTGATCACACCCCATGTTTCAGGTGGTTACAGCCTACAGGCCACTGTTGACAAAATTCTGGCTATCGCCCTGGAAAATTTCTCCAGATATCTGGCCGGCCAGCCCCTGCTCAACTGTGTCGATTTTAAGCGGGGCTACTGATCAGGCCAGGACCTCTTCCATGGCCAGCTCAGCCCAACGCCAGAGCCGGGCCGGCTGATAAGCCACAGTGCTGATGTCTTTTAAGATCAGCTCCAATGGACAAGCGAAGCGGCGACAGGCAGCCAGCGTCTTTTGCAGCTGGCTGCTTATTGCTGCTTCTGAAAAATCAGGCCCGGCCAAAAGTGCCGGGTTTGGTTTTTTTGAAAAGACAAAATCAGGCCCGATTCCAGCTGCACCCGCCTCATCATCCACCCAGGGACTCATGGATATCTTGCGCAGATTAGGAATGCGCCTGACCTGATCCAGCTTCTTATCCAGCGGCTCACAGCAGCCATAATAGACCAGACCGAAACGTTCAAAGATGGGCCGACTGGTTTTAATCTCAAATTCTGCGTGCATAGCTGGTGAAACCGTGGCAAAAAGCTGGGCCATACCAAACATCCACAGGTCCCTCGTGCGGGGTTTATCCGGATTGTAACCCGGAGCAGGCAAGTCATCTGTATAGGCACCTGTACAGTGAATGAGAGGCTGGTGCCGGCAGAGCAAACCCTGTTCTTCCAGCTGGTCCAGCATGCTCAGATAAGCTGCAACCAGGCGCCTGGCCAGAGCCAGCATGAAGTCTTCCCGGTCGACCAGGGCATACATGATCTCTTCCACACCCATCCACATGCTGATCGGGTCCCAGACAGAAAGATAGGGATCAAGGCCCTGGGCCTCTACGGTGAGGATCTTACCAAAGATTTTATCCGCCCGTTCCAGGCGGCGCTCGGTTTCGGGCCGGTCCAGGCTGATCCGGGGCATTTTGAGCTTGGCTAGATCCTCGTCGTGAGAAAGTTGGTTGATATAGGCATGGCTGACCACAGCATTGGCCTGATCAGTCACAGCAGTGTGCTCCACCACTTCCAGGCCAAAGCCGCTGTTAGATACAGCCATGGGCACAGGCAGGTAGGGCTCAACCACCATGTCGACGGGGAAGTGGTGCCACTGGTAAAGGATGCGGCGCAGCCTTTGCTCATAAGCGCGATTTTCCTTTTCCTGGCACTGTAAGGTCAGACTGCCATCATGGTTCATTTCATGCCAACAGACCTGGTCGATCATGACCATGGGCCGGGCCGGCTTGAGGCCATTTAAGGCTCGCCACAATGCTTTCTTCTCTGCCTGGATGGGCAGGGCTGCAATCTCAGCCACCCGGCTGGCTAGCTTGCGCAGGATTGCCTGGTCCTTTTTAGACATTTTCTACCTCCTGGCTAGCTGTTGGATAATTACCTTCCTGCTCTAGCACGCTCAGAATCAGATCATAGCGCTCCAGTGGCATTCCTGTGTAGACACAATTGGAAGTGGAAAAAATATAACCATAGCCCGGCATGCCGTGCTTGAGACAGTAGCGGGCGGCTGCGATAACTTCAGCGTCAGAGCCACTTTCTAAAAGGCCGCAGTTGACATTGCCGATCAGGCAGACTTTGCCACCACAGATTCTTTTGACCTCAGCTAGATCCACCCCGGCCTGGGGGTCAAGTGAATGCAAGGCATGGGGTCCGGCCTGGACCAGCTGGTCCAGGATGGGCATGATATTACCGTCAGTATGCTTGATGGTGTAAAAACCCCGCTCATGATAGCCCTTGATCAGGCGGGCCAGATAAGGTGTGATAAATTCGCTGAACTGGCCCGGGCTTAAAAAAGGCCCGCTATTGAAGCAATAATCAGCACACAAGGCAAAGCCATCCAGGAGCTGCGCTTGGGCCAGCCAGTCAGCTCGACCAAGTGCCTCGTCAACCATGCTTGCCGCCTCCTGGTGCAGTCCGGCTGGGTCATCTGCCAGCCGGTAGGCAAATTCTGTCATCTGCCGCCCGTCGGGGATGGCAAAGGTGGCATCACCATGCAGCAGCAAAAAGTAGCGCTGGCCGGCCAGCTCCCTGATCCGGTATAAAAGACGCAGGGTTTCTCTTTGATTGGCTGGGTTAGGATGGACCAGAATAGCGCCATGGCCGTAAGCTGCAGCTGTTTCCAGATAAAGGCGGGCCATATCATCAATCTGCAGCTCCTGCTCCCGCTCTGACATCTGCTGCCACTGGCTAAAACTGCGTTGTAAAGGATGAACCCGGCCAAATTTTTCCATGGTCAAATAAAAGACCAGCTCAAACGTGGGCACCCGCCCCGTGATCTTTTTTCTTTCCAGAGCAGCACGAAATTTTTCAGCTGGCAGCATAATCAGTCCTCCTGTTGGGATCTTTTTTCAATATAGCATATCCTTAATTTGCTTTGTACAGCTATCAGTGCTATTTTTAAAATTACTATCAGGCTGGCCCGCAGTAAATGCTCGGGCCGGCTGCTCTTTAAAGGAAACAAAGTCATGGTCCATAAAGAAGAAATAAGAGAACTGACCAACCAGCTTAAGGCAATGATCAATCAATATGAAGTATTTATGCAAAAAAGCCTGCCTCAGATTGACCGTTACCAGTTGCAGATAAAAATCAAGTCGACCCAGCCGGACCAGGACCAGACCAGCTATGCCACTATTGTACAGGAGCTGGCTGCCATTGAAGCTGAGTCAGATAAGCAGGCCAAGGCTATTAAAAACACCTATGCCCGCCTCGCCTGGCTGAAAAGGAAAAAAGCAGATGAATAAACAAGTTCAAAGCAATAATAAATTTGAGTGGATGACAACTGAACGGATTGAAAAGCTGATTCTGACCCTGGCCTGGCCCACTATCATCAGCATGCTGATCTCATCTTTATATAATATGGCTGACACATTTTTTGTCGGCCGTTTGGGCACCCAGGCCACTGCCGGTGTTGGTATTTGTTTTTCGGTCATGGCCATCATTCAAGCCATTGGCTTCACCTTTGGCCAGGGATCCGGCAACACAGTGGCCCGGCTGCTGGGCCGCCAGGACCAGGAGACAGCAGCTGTTTTTGCCTCAACCGGCTTTTTCACCGCCCTGGGCGTCAGCGCCCTGCTGGCTGTCGTGACAGCCTTTTTTCTTGACCCGCTGGTGCGGCTTTTAGGCGCCACCCCGACTATTGCACCTTATGCTGCGGCCTACTTGCGCTTTTTATTACCCGGTATGCCTTTTATTGCCTCATCCTTCGTGCTCAACAATTTGCTGCGCTACCAAGGCAGCGCATCTTATGCCATGGTAGGTATCTTGACTGGCGCAGTGCTCAATATTGGTCTTGATCCGCTTTTGATCTATACCTTTAACATGGGGGTGGCTGGGGCAGCCTTGGCCACATCCATCAGCCAGATGGTCAGTTTTTGTGTCCTCCTGATCCAGTCCTCCCGCGGCGGCAATATGCTGCCTTCACTTAAAAAATACAGTTTTTCCCCTTATTACATCTTGACTATCCTCAAAAATGGAGCTGCCACCCTGCTGCGCCAAAGCCTGGCCAGCCTGGCTGCAATAGCTCTCAACACATCAGCAAAAACCTTTGGCGATGCAGCTATTGCTGCCATGTCGATTGTCTCCCGGGTCATTATGTTCGGTGTTTCAGCCCTGCTGGGTTTCGGCCAGGGTTTCCAGCCGGTCTGTGGTTTTAACTATGGGGCCGGCCGCCATGACCGGGTTCGCCAGGCTTTCTGGTTCAGTGTCAAGATCGCCACCTTTGTGGTATCTGTCCTGGCCCTAGTCAGCCTCATCTTTGCACCGCAGATCGTTGACTTTTTCCGGACTGACGATCCGGAAGTGATCCGGATCGGTGCTTTGGCCCTGCGTCTGCAAAGCCTGACCCTGCCCTTGATGCCCTTCATCACCATGGCCATGATGATGACCCAGACCATCGGTGCCAGCGCCAAAGCCTCACTTTTAGCCTTAGCCAGGCAAGGACTCTTTTTCATCCCGATCATCCTGGCCCTGCCTCACCTGCTAGGCCTTTTGGGCATCCAAGCCAGCCAGCCCATTTCCGATCTTTTATCCTTCACCTTATCAGCTCTGGTCATCTTGCCGCTGCTTGGCCAGATGAAAACACAAGCTCAGGTATAGCCTTCACATTTTGCAGGAATTTTTTCCTTTATCAATATCTGCCGTAATACCCCTTGACAAGGGTCACTACATAACAGATTACGGGTAAATCCACGATAGTGCAATCGCGGGGGTCACTTCATATTGTCTCAGGCAAGGCATAAGAACAGCACCGCCCGGCTTTAAGAAGATCTACAAGATGAACTCCTTCACGCTCAAG
>CAZZGG010000011.1:0-45911 GCA_964654125.1 uncultured Oscillospiraceae bacterium | reverse complement strand
AAAAGTACATTGAAAACCAATAAGGTGCTAACCCCTCCTAAACCTTACGGCTTAGCAGGGGAATGCGCACGATTGAAGTGTTCAAAAATTAACCCTGAATACAGCACAAACTACACCTAGGACCTGACAGTCCGGAGCGTTGAAGGGAATGGGGCTGTAGCGGGGATTTTCCGGCTGCAGAACCATTTGCCCGTCAACATTGGCCAGAGTCTTGACAGTGGCTTCATCGCCAACCAAAGCAGCAATAATATCACCATTTTTCGCAGTACTTTGCTGGCGCACGATTACATAGTCCTTGTCCAGGATTGCGGCGCCGACCATGCTGTCGCCCTTGACCTGCAAGGCAAACACTTCAGCATCATCACTGAAAAATCCAGCCGGAAAAGGCAGGTTGCGTTCGATATTTTCCTCGGCAAAGATGGGGATGCCGGCAGTGATCTGGCCAACCAAAGGTAAAAAGACCGGCCTTTCTTCCTGTTGTTCAGGGATAACAATCGCCCGTCTTTTCCCAGCTGCATAATCAATCCGGCCTGCCTCATGCAGACGTTTTAAGTGGTTGTGGATAGTGGAAGTGGAGCGAACGCCAATACCGGCACAGATATCTCGGACAGCAGGGGGATAACCATTTTCATTGATATATTCAAGAATGAAATCATAAACCCGATTTGATGTATCTTCTACATTAGCCCGGGTGAAGCGGTAAGTGGACATAAGGCACCTCCATGAATTGCTTTTATTCATTTTAGCAAAGCCGCCTGCCTTTGTCAAACTTTTGTTCGTTAAAGAGCAGATGAAATTGCTTGGCCAATAAGCTATAATCAGGCTAGGAAAATCGCCAAGGATGGTGTTACATGACGCAAAAAGGCAATAATGTGCTTGATCAGGCCCGGCAGATCTTAAATAAAGGCAGCATAAAACTAGCAGCTTTCTGGCAAAAAACCAAGTCTGCCTGGCGCAGGCCGCAAAAAGATGAAGAAAAGCAGCCCTTTGTTGTTGTGAACAGAGTTGATCAAACAGCTGCAGCTGGCCAGCCAATCCGCCAGCGCAGCAAGAAAAGAATAAAACCAATCCGGCGGCGGGGCCGGCAAAGAGTCTATCGTCTGGCTGGCTATACGACAGTGTCCAAGATCAACAGCAGACGCAAGTCTGAAAGCAGGCAACGGGTTTTGCGCCAGATTCTGTTGATCCTTCTGGTGGTGCTGGCTGTTATTTTACTTTTCCGGCTTTATAACCCGATCAAGGATCTGTCTGAATGGTACCGCATTATTGGCATTAAAGAACTAAAGGATCTGGCAGGGATTGAAACAACAACAAGCAGTGGGGTGGCTAGCCAGATAACAAATAAGGTCAGCCAGGCAACCACGGGTTGATTTTGCTTGTGAGATAGACCCAACTAGACAAAATAATAATTTTGTCTAGTTGGAAGGGGTAAGACAGTAAAATAACTGTCTTTTTTAGTATTTAGTGTTTTTCCAGTAAAATCTGGTTCACACAGCTGACCACAGCCCGCAAAGATGATCGGGAGACACTGCTGCTGATCCCGCTGCCGATATAGAGCTGGTCGTCACCGTTTTGCATCTGCAGATAAGTGATTGCCTTGGAAGCCGAACTGCTGGTCAAGGCGTGCTGGTGATACTGGGTGATCTCCAGGGGCATCTCCAGATGGCTACGCAAGGCCTGGCAAAATGCATCCAGCAAACCATTGCCCCTGCCTTGGACTGTAACTTCCTGGCCAGCCTGCTCCAGGATGGCTGAGAAACTGACATCCTGATCGCCCAGTGCTTCTTCCTTATAGGAAACAAGCTTGAGCGGCCTGATCAAATTAACATACTTTTCCATAAATATATCATGGATCTGCTGGGGCTTGAGCTCCTGCTGCTGGTTATCAGAGATGCCTGTGATGATCTGGCTGAAGGCCTGCTGGATCGGTTTTGGCAGCTGCATACCATAAAACTGTTCCATAATATAGGCTATGCCACCCTTACCGGACTGGCTGTTGATCCGGATGATCGGTTCATAGGAACGGCCCACATCCATGGGATCGATCGGCAGATAAGGCACCTGCCAGGGACCGGTTTTCTTGCGGAAAGCGGCCAGGCCTTTTTTAATAGCATCCTGGTGGGAGCCGGAAAAAGCTGTATAGACCAGTTTGCCGGCGTAGGGATGGCGGGGCGGCACTTCCAGCCTGGTTGCTTCTTCATAGATATCAATCAACTGGCCCAGGTCAGATAAATCCAGCTGGGGGTCGATACCCTGGGAAAAAAGGTTGAGGGCCAAGGCGACCAGATCAGCATTACCAGTCCTCTCGCCATTGCCGAACAAGGTACCTTCGACCCTTTCAGCCCCAGCTAAAAGACCCAGTTCAGTGGCTGCAACAGCTGTGCCCCGGTCATTATGGGTGTGCAGGCTGACAATGATCGAGTCGCGATATTTGGTGTTTAGTAAAAAATACTCAATCTGGTCAGCATAGACATTAGGCGTGGACATTTCCACAGTGGCCGGCAGGTTGATAATCACCTTTTTTTCCGGTGTGGGTTGCCAGACAGTACAAACTGCATCACAGATAGCTACAGCATAGTCCATTTCTGTACCGGTAAAGCTCTCTGGTGAATACTCAAAGGTGAAATCAGTGCCATGCTTGTCCTGGGCGGCCAGCTCTGCGATCAGGCGGGCTCCACTGACTGCCAGGTCAACACACTGGTCCTGGTCCATGCCAAAGACCACTTCACGCTGCAAGGTGGATGTCGAATTATAGAGGTGGACAATAGCCTTGCCAGCTCCTTCTAAAGCAGCAAAGGTCTTTTCGATGATATGTGGGCGCGACTGGGTCAGGACCTGGATTGATACGTCATCTGGGATGAGTTTATTTTCGATCAGATAACGGGTGAATTCAAATTCTGTATCAGAAGCGGCCGGAAAACCAATCTCAATCGTTTTAAAGCCCATCTCAACAAGTTTATGGAAAAAGCGCAGTTTCTGGTCCAGGCTCATGGGAATCTCCAAGGCCTGGTTGCCATCGCGCAGATCTACACTGCACCAGATCGGTGCTTTTTCCAGCTTGCGGTTGGGCCAACTACGCTGCGGTAAGCTGATCCCCTGGTATGGTGCATATTTGTGGTGATTTTTCATTTGCTTATCCCCCTTTAAAATACAAAAAACCTTCCGTCTCTTTTTGTGAGACGAAAGGTTCTAACTTCCGCGGTACCACTCGCATTCGTTTTTCTAAGCTGAAAAACGCACTTAGCAGATACAGGCATAACCGATATCCTGTCTTGTTAACGGTAGACTTCCGAAACCGCTTACTGGTCTTTTCAGCAGTTTACACTCCGGGGCGAGTTCTGTCTTTTTGATTTACTGCCTCACACCAGCCGGCAGCTCTCTGTTAAATCGCCAAAACATACTGATCCCCATCAATATGCTTGCATATTCTAAATGTGTGCTTACTTTAGCACAGGCTCTGGGCGGCGTCAAGCAGCTATTTAGCGGGATTGCTAGCTATAACCAAAAAGCTTAACTTTCCTGGCCGGATTCGTACCTGGCCGCGGCCCGGCCGGCAGCTTCGCCGATCACTGCAGCATTACCGGTCACCCGATAGCTGGAATGGGCAAAAAAGTCACCGCTGATCAAACGGCCGGCTAAGAAAAGGCCGGCTATGTCCTTGGCAATTATGGCTCTTAAGGGTATATCATAGGGCTTGGCCCGCAGCTCTCCCCTTTCAGCAGCTATGCTACTGCCCTTTTCTAAAGCGTGCACATCGAAAGGAAAGCTGACCCGGCAGATGGCATCAGGAAAACGGGCACCTTTCAGGACATCTGCCACCGTCACCTGGTACTGGCCATGGATGCGGCGGCCTTCGCGCACACCGATATAGGGAGCGCTCTGGACCAGCCGAATGTTTTGCCAGATCCCTCCCCTGGCCCGCAAAGCCTTAATCTGGTCAGCCATTTCCCGGCGCAGTGCCAAGGTGGCCTGACTCAAGCTGGCTGTATCTAAAGGATCAGCAGCGTAGGCATGGGTTGTCATCATCAGCCAGAGATTGTCCTTAATATGGAAAAGTGAAGGTTCATCATAACTGGGCTCTATCCCGCTTTTGCGCATGGTCTGGAGCAGGATTTTTTTGGCGGTCTGACCGGTCTGATAAGGCAAGGTGTTGTTGTAGAGCCTGGCGGCTCTAGCATCAAGGCCGTCGACTAATCCGACCAGGGACATGGGCTGGAGCTGGCCTGTGCCTTCTTTACCCAGATCAAAGCCACAACCGGCCAAGGCAGCCAGGTCGCCATCACCGGTGGCATCAACAAAAGCATTGGCCAGGGCAGCCTGGCGGCCGCCTTTACCTTCAAATATAACAGCCCTCAGCCGGCCAGCCTGGCTCTGGGCAGCACAAACCGTCGTGTAGAGCAATATATCAACTCCGGCTGTCTGGCACATGTCTTCCAGGAGCAGTTTGACTGCTTCCGGTTCAGCCATGAAATTGCCAGACCGGGCGGCATAACCCTGGCCGGTGCTGGCCAGCCGGCTGATGATTTCTGCTAAAATACCGCCTTTATCAGCTGTATCCAAAAACCAGCTGAGTAGCCCGGCGGTCCAGATGCCGCCCAGGCAGCCGGCCCTTTCCAGCAGCAGGACTTTGGCACCCTGGCGGGCTGCGCTGATCGCAGCACAGGAGCCGGCCGGTCCCGCACCACAAACAATCACATCATAATAACCCCGGACCGGGGTGCTGAGTTTTTCGGTCAAATAATCCATCTTGTTTGGCCTCAGATCAAGTGGTCGTGCGCGCTTTCAGCTCCGGCTGGACTAAAAGACGCTGTTTGGTCCTTTTGGGATAGGCATTGATCTCCTGCATCAGGCAGGTAAAGGCTGCCTGGCCCAGCTTATCCCGCGGCTGGGATACAGTGCTGAGCCCGACCAGGGGCAAGGAGGCACAGGTGATATCGTCAAAACCCATGATAGCCAGATCCTGGGGCACCCGGATAGCTTTTTCCCGGGCATACTGGAGGGCACCCATGGCGATAATATCACTGCCGCAAAAAACAGCATCAGGCGGCTGGGCACTTTGCATCAGGCCGGCCAGACGTGTATAGCCGCTCTCTTGCAGGAAAGGCCCGTAAGAGATCAGCTTCTCATCTAGCTCCAGACCTTCTGCAGCCAAAGTTTTCTGGTAGGTCACCAGCCGGATCTGGTTAGCCGGGGAAGATTCACTGCCGCCGATATAGGCGATCCGGCGGTAGCCTTGGTCCAGCAGGTGCAAGAGTGCCAGATGGCTGCCAGCCTCATGGTCAACTTCAATGTAAGAAAGATTATCTTCCATGGCATGCCAGAGCAAGACCAGAGGCAGGTTTAAAGATTCCAGGCTACCCGGCTTGATAAAGGCGGTTGGTTTTAAAATAATTCCTTCCACCCTCTGTTCAACCATGATGCGCAGTTTCTCCTGCTCTTTGACCGGGTCCCAGCCAGTGTTGCAGATCATGGTTGTGTAACCGGCCGCATCAGCAGCTTCGTTGACGGCCATGGTAATATCAGCAAAAAAAGGATTGGAGACATCAGGCACAATGACTGCAATAATCTGCGATTTTTGTTTAACCAGACTGCGGGCTATGGCATTGGGCTGATAGCCCATCTCCCGGGCCAGTTCAAATACCCGCTGGCGGGTGGCCTCACTTACATCCGGCCGGCCGTTTAAAGCCCGTGAGACAGTGGCATAGGAAACACCGGCTCTCTGGGCAATATCTTTAATCGTTATCATCTAGGCACCACTTCCCTCCTGAGCTAAATATTATTTTTAGCGGCTGCTGATAAAGCCCTGTTTGACCAAAAGCTCAGCTGTCAAAACAGCCCCACCAGCCGCACCGCGGATGGTGTTATGGGAAAGGCAGCTCATTTTCCAGTCAAAGATCCTATCTTCCTGCAGGCGGCCAATACTGACAGCCATGCCACGGCCGGCCAGACTGTCCAGAGCCGGCTGGGGCCGGTCATTATCCGGCAGGTAGATCAGGAATGGGTCTGGAGCTGACGGCAGGCCCAGCTGCTGGGGCAAAGGCCGAAAGTTTTGCCAGCTCTGCAGAATCTGCTCCCGGGTCGGTTTATTGGCAAAATCAACAAAAAGGGCTGCTGTATGACCATCTTGGACAGCCACCCGGTAACACTGGGCTGAAATCAGGGGTTCCCGGGCTATTTCCAGCCCCTCAGCTGTGACCTTGCCCCAGATCTTGAGCGGCTCATTTTCACTTTTATCTTCTTCACCGCCAATGTAGGGAATCAGGTTGTGCTCCATCTCTGGCCAGTCGGCAAAGGTCTTGCCGGCGCCGGATATGGCCTGGTAGGTGGCCACCACGATCTTTTGCGGACCAAACTTCATCAAGGGGGCCAGGGCTGGTACATAGCTCTGAATGGAGCAGTTGGGCTTAACACTGATAAAGCCGTGTTTTGTGCCCAGGCGGCGCCTTTGCAGGTGAATCAGCTCACTGTGCTCCGGGTTTAACTCCGGCACGATCATGGGTACATCTGCTGTCCAGCGATGGGCTGAATTGTTTGAGATAACCGGCACTTCCAGCCGAGCAATCTTTTCTTCCAGCTGCTGGACAGCTGCCTTGTCCATATCAACTGCACAAAAAACCAGATCAACCTGATCCAGCCAATCTGCCAGGGCGTCTGTGGCATAAACCGGCATGGCCTTGATCTTGTCCGGCAGATCTTCCGGCATCTTCCAACGGCCAGCCACAGCCTGGCCATAGCTCCGGCCAGCTGAACGCGGCGATGCCGCCAGGGCTGTTATAGTGAACCAGGGATGATCAGCCAGGAGCAGCACAAAGCGCTGCCCGACATAACCTGTCGCCCCGATGATACCAGCTCTTAATTTATTTTGCATAATTACCACCTTGCTGTCCTTGTCTTGTGGACGTTTGTATTTATATTCTTTGCAGTTTAGCATATAGCAGGCCCTGCTGCAAGATAAAGGCTCCTTTTGCTATTATACCTGATTGATGTGCTAAAATGAAAATGAGATCAGAAAGGAGCCGACATGGAGAACGAGCAATTATTTCCCCGTTTAGAGCAGTTTTTGGGATATTTTCAGGCAATCAGGGAACGCTCTCCCCTGACCATCAGTGAGTACCGCTATGACTTGGTCCAGTTCTTCCGCTTCCTCTACCAAAAGCGCGGACTGGTCCCAGCCGGTACTGATTTTGTAGAAATAGATATCAGCGCTATTGATGATGGATTTTTACAATCTGTCAGTCTGGCTGACTTTTATGCCTACCTGACCTGGCACAGTCAGAAAAAAGGCTCCAGCCCGGCCACCCGGGCCAGGAAGACTGCCTCCCTTAAAGCTTTTTTTGCTTATTTAAAAAACAAGGCCTTTGCCATCATGGAAAATCCAGCTTTGGAACTGGAAGCACCACGCCAGTTGCGTCAGCTGCCCCGCCATCTGTCCCTGGATGAAAGCCGTCTGCTGCTTGAAACTGTCTCGGCCTCAGAGGGGCCTTATGCCGCAAGGGATTTTTGCATCCTGACTTTTTTCCTGAACTGTGGCCTGCGCCTGGCCGAGCTTTGTTCAATAGACCTGGCCGATATCCGGGAGGACACCCTGATTGTCATGGGTAAGGGCGGTAAAGAGCGCACCATTTATTTAAACGGTGCCTGCATGGCAGCCTTGTCTGACTATCTGGAAGTGCGGCCTCAGAGCAACTTGCGCGATCCGGAGGCATTATTTATCAGCCGCCTGCGCCGCCGCATCAGCACAAAGACTGTCCAGCTGCTCCTGAAAAATTATCTCTTAGCTGCAGGGCTCGACCCGCGCCGCTATTCCATCCATAAACTGCGTCATACAGCAGCCACCTTGATGTACCAGTACGGCAAGGTCGATATCAGGGCCCTGCAGCAGATCCTGGGCCATGCCAGCATCGCCACCACAGAGATTTACACTCATCTGAGCAGCGATGCCCTGCATAGCGCCGTCGAAGCCAATCCACTCAACCAGGTCAGACCCAGGCAAAAAGGCCGGGCCCAGCCAGATGAGACTTAAATCAGGCCTTGGCGTAGAAGGTCTTATAGGCCAGGTAGGTGTTGTACACGTCAATTTTTGAAGTCACTTCAAAAGGCGAATGCATGGATAGGACCGGCACACCGCAATCGATCACTTCCATACCCAGTTGAGCCAGATAAACAGCCACTGTACCGCCGCCGCCGGCATCAACTTTACCCAGCTCACCTGTCTGCCAGGCTACACCGGCCTCATCCAAAGTCTGGACCACATGGCTGAAAAACTCACTGTGGGCATCACTGGTGCCGCTCTTGCCGCGGGCGCCGACATACTTGACCATGCAGATGCCCTTGCCCATGAAGCAGCTGTTCTTGCTGTCATAGACAGATGCAAAACCAGGATCAAAGGCGGCACTGACATCAGCTGACAACAGCTGGCTGGCAGCCAGCATCCTGTTATAGGCCAGCTGGTCAAAACTACCTTGATTGGCTTTAGCCAAAAGCTCCATCAGGAAGAATTCATAGACCCGGGACTGGGCGCCAGTGTTGCCGGCGCTGCCGATCTCCTCTTTATCAAAGAGCAGGCAAACAGAAGTTTTGGCCGGAGCTTCCACATCCAGGAGAGCTGTCAAGGCCGTGAAAGCGCAGACCCGGTCATCTTGGCCATAGGCACCAATCATGCTCTTGTCAAAGCCGATATCGCGGGCCTGGCCGGCTGGCACGATCTCAATTTCCGCAGTAACCAGATCTTTTTCCGTGATATTGTACTGGTCCTTGAGCAACTGCAAAAAGCCCAGCTTGAAACGGCCGGCCAATTCTTCATCCTCATAAGGAATGGAGCCAACCAGGACATTGAGGTCCTCACCGCGGATCAGGTCAGTGGCCTTGCGGCCCATCTGCTCTGCACCCAGATGGGGCAAAAGATCAGTTATGGTCAGAACAGGATCGGCCGGGTCCTCACCCAATTCAATAGTCAGGCTGCTGCCGTCTTTCCTGTGCACCACACCATGCAGGGCCAGGGGGATAGCCGGCCACTGGTATTTTTTAATGCCGCCATAATAATGGGTCTTAAGATAAACCAGGTCGCTATCTTCGTAAACAGGCAGCGGCTTGAGATCCAGGCGGGGTGAGTCTGTATGGGCACCGATCAGGTTGAGCCCATCTGCTAGAGGCTGGCTGCCGATCACTGCTGCCACCAGACCCTTGTTATGGATCAGCTGGTAGACCTTGTCACCTGCTGCCAGTTTTTCCTGTCCGGCCAGCTCGACATAGCCCTGAGCCTTGAGGCGCTCCACCGCTGCTTTGGCAAAGCTGCGCTCAGTCTTGCCCTGGTCAAGAAAGCTTTTATAGTCTTCGTTATAGGCTGTGATCTGTTCCTTTTCAGTCGCAGTCGCCTTATCCCACAGATTAGGGAACTCCACCTGCAGCTCTTTTTTCAGATCCTTGGCCTTATCTTTACTAGTCAGTTGTTTTTTATCCACTATTCTCTCCTCCTGTTAATGTTTTTTGTATTATAGTATATTCTGCTATAATCTGTCTGTAGCACTGTTACAGAACTAATTACTTATATAGCAGAGGAGTTTATATGCTAGTTGACCAGCACAGCCACACCCGGGAATTTTCCTTCGACGGTAAACAGACAGCTGCCGAATTACTGGATGCCGCAGCCCAAAAAGGTCTGGCCGGAATTTGTCTGACCGATCATTACGACCGTCATGTCGCTTATATAGACAACAAGGAAGCTATCTTCGACCTGGCTGAATACTATTTTTTCTGCCAGGAGATCAAAGCCAGGCAAAAGGCCAATCAGCCCCGTTTTTTACTTGGTATTGAACTAGGCTACCTTGACCATCTCAGCGAGGAATTTGCCCGCCTGGCCCTGCGCTACCCTTTTGACAGTATCATCCTTTCCGTCCATGTCCTGGATGGTCTGGACCCTTATCACCAAAAGGAGATCTACCAGCAGGGCAAAGAAATGGCTTATGGCCGCTATCTGGCCCAGCTGGAACATATGATCACAGCCTGCCCCGACTTTGATATTATTGGCCATTATGACTATATCAGCCGCTATGCACCCTGGTCGGACAAACGTTTCAACTGGTCTGATCTACCCGATCATTTCGACCAACTTTTTTTGAGCATGATCACCCGGGGTAAAGCTTTGGAGCTGAATACAGCCACGATCAGCAAACTGGGCCAAAGCGGCCTGGCCGATGCCTGGCCCGATCCGGCCATCTTCCGGCGCTACCGGGAACTGGGCGGTGAACTGGTCTGCCTCAGTAGCGATGCCCACACAAGCCAGGTGGTGGGACATTTATTGCCTGAAGCTGCCCAATGGCTGAAAGAGCAAGGTTTCCGCTATGTCACTCATTTTGTCAACCGGCAGCCAGTCCAGACCAGGTTGGACTAATCAGAAAAGTTTCTTATCAGACCACCAGCCAGGATCAGGTCATTATCATAAAAGACGCAGGACTGGCCTGGTGTGGCTGTCATGACCGGTTCAGCAAACTGGACTTTTAGCAGATCCGGCCCGAGCGGCCAGATCTGGCAATCAACCAAGCGGGCGGAACTGCGCAGTTTGGCCTGGGCTGGCTGCCCGGCAGAAAAACCAGCCAGGCCCGAATAGACCAGGTCTGTAACTTGAATGCCTGCTTGCGCTAGGCCGCTGAAGGGCCCGACAATCAGGCGGTTATTTTTAAAATCGCGCCCCAAGACAAACAAACGCTCTGTTGTCTTGACACTGAAGCCTTTACGCTGGCCGATAGTGTAGGCTAACAGCCCCTTGTGGCTGCCGATCACCTGGCCGGCTTGATCCACCACTTCACCAGGCTGGAGCAGCTGCAGATCTGCTTTTTGATCACGCCTGATGATCTCTTCTTGCAAAAACTCCAGATAGCCTGAATCGATAAAGCAGATATCCTGGCTGTCCGGCTGGCTGGCCACCGGTTGGCCATGGCTGTTGGCCAGACCGGCTGCCTGGGCCAGCTGGCGCACCTTTTCCTTATCCAGCTCAGCTAAAGGTAAAATAAGCCGGGCCAGCTGTTCCTGGCTGAGCCGGTACAAAAAGTAGGTCTGGTCCTTGATATCTGCCGGTGTCCGGGCCAGGGCCAGCCGCCCTTTAATGCTGCGCACAGCAGCATAATGGCCGGTGGCGACAAAGTCCGCCCCTTGCTGGTCAGCAAATTGGACCAGCTGGGCGAATTTAATCTGCTGGTTACATTTGACACAGGGGTTGGGGGTCAGACCGGCCAGCCAGGCCTTGACAAAATCATCTATGACCAGCTGGCGAAACTCCTGCCTGATATCTAAAACATGGTGCTGCACATTTAACTGAGCACAGACAGCTGCTGCGTCCAGCAGGGCCTGCTGGCTGTTTGCGGCTGTCCACAGTGAGACACCGATAACCTCAAAACCTTGCTCTTGCAGCAAAAAACAAGCGACGGAACTGTCCACTCCGCCGCTCATGCCGATAATCACCTTTTTTGGACTATCAGTGCTCATGGGCATCGTCATCCAGGATATCAAACAGGTGCCGGTTGGCCTCTGTCATCAGGTTGTGCTTGAGATAGTATTCCTGTAAGGCGGCCTTGACTGCCTGTTCAGCTAAAAGTGAACAGTGCATCTTGATCGGGGGCAGGCCGCCCAGGGCCTGGGCCACAGCTTTGTTGGTCAAGAGCAGGGCTTCGTCCAGGGTTTTACCCTTGACCATTTCTGTTGCCATGCTGCTGGTGGCAATAGCTGAGCCACAGCCAAAAGTTTTAAATTTGGCATCCAGGACGATGCCATTTTCAATTTTCAAAGTCACTTTCATGATATCGCCACATTTGGCATTGCCGACAGTGCCGGCTGCATCGGCATTTTCTATTTCGCCGACATTACGGGGATTCATGAAATGGTCCATTACTTCATCACTATATTGCATAGGTCAAGCCTCTTTTCTTGTTTTATTTAATTGCCTCTTCCGGTGTGTAAAGTGGCGACATAGCGCGCAGGCGCTGCACTATCTCGACCAGGGCATCCGAGAGCAGTTCCAGATCTTCTGTGCGGGTCGAACGGCCTAAGGTGACCCGTAAAGAGCCATGGGCTATCTCGTGGGGCAAGCCGATGGCCAAAAGGACATGGGAGGGGTCCAAAGAACCGGAAGTGCAAGCTGAGCCGGACGAGCACTCAAAACCGAAATGATCGAGCAGAAGCAGGATTGATTCACCTTCGATAAAGGAAAATGAAAGGTTTATGTTATTGGGCAGGCGCGCCTGGGCATGGCCATTCAATCTGGTATGGGGAATCCGGTCGAGGACATCCTGGATAAAGCTGTCCCGCATCCGGCTGTATTTCTGGGCAGTTGCAGCCTGTTCCTGGCTGGCCAGCTCCAGGGCTTTGGCAAAGCCGACGATGCCGGCAACGTTTTCTGTGCCAGCCCGACGCCTTTTTTCCTGGGCCCCGCCCTCAAACAGGTTGGCGATGCGGACACCGCGGCGGATATATAAGGCACCCACACCCTTGGGTCCATAGAGCTTGTGGGCAGAAACAGACATGAGATCAATATTCATGGCCTTGACATCGATGGGGATACTGCCGGCAGCCTGGACAGCGTCTGTATGAAAGAGCACCTTTTGCTCACGGCAGATCCGGCCTATTTCAGCCACTGGCTGGATGGTGCCAATTTCATTATTGGCCAGCATGATGCTGACCAGGATGGTGTCCGGCCGCAAGGCGGCTTTGACCGCCTCAGGGTCGACCAGGCCATCTGCATCAACATCCAGATAAGTCAAGTCATAACCCTGACGGGCTAGCGCTTCACAAGTGTGCAGCACTGCATGGTGCTCAACCTTGGATGTTATGATATGGCGGCCTTTTTTAGCCAGTGCCGCACCCTTGATAGCCCAGTTGTCAGACTCGGTGCCACCGGAGGTGAAATAAATCTCCCCCGCAGCAGCATTAAAAACCGCCGCGACACTCTCGCGGGCTGCATTCAAGGCTTGACCGGCTGCCTGGCCACTGTGATAAAAAGATGAGGGATTACCAAAATGCTCCTGGAAATACGGCATCATTTCCTGGAGAACTTCTGCGCGGACCGGTGTCGTCGCAGCATGGTCAAGATAAACACGTTTCATTTCTTTCAAGCTGTCATCTCCTTTTTTCATACAGAATTACTTTATAGTAAGCCGAGACTAGCTGGTGTAACTTAGGTTACCTGGCCGCGCCGCTCCAGCCAGTCCCTGATCCGGGCTTCATAACCATTAGCAGAGGGCTGATAATAGACAGTGCCCCTGATTTCTTCCGGCAGATATTCCTGGGCGACATAGTTACCAGGATAGTCATGGGCATACTTATAACCCTGGCCATAACCTTGCTCGGCCATGCCGCTGGCCGGGGCATTGCGCAGATGCAAGGGCACCTCACCTGTCCGCCTTTGGGCCACATCTGCTGCGGCCTTATCCAGCGCCAGATAGGCCGAATTGGACTTGGGGCTGGTGGCGACTGCCAGAGCTGCAGCACTGAGCAGGATCCTGGCTTCAGGCAGACCGACGGCCCGGGCCCCATCATAGGCTGCCATGGCCATGGCCAGCAACTGGGGGTTGGCCAGGCCGACATCCTCGGCGGCACAGATCAGGATCCGCCTGGCCAAAAACTCAATATCTTCCCCGCCATGCAGGGCCCGGGCCAGGTAAAAGACAGTAGCATCAGGGTCGGAACCGCGCATGGATTTGATAAAGGCACTGATATTATCATAATGGCTCTCACCACTTTTATCATAAGCGATACTGCGTTTTTGCAGGCAGTCCTCAATCACAGCCTGGTCGATATAAATTATACCGGCAGCATCTGGTTTAGTGGTCAAAGCAGCCAGCTCAAGGGCGTTTAAAGCGATCCGGGCATCGCCGTTGGCCAGATCACTGACGATATCCTGGACATCAGGAGCCAGCTTGATGCTATAGCTGCCCAGGCCACTTTCCTGGTCCGTCAAAGCCCGCTGCAAGATAGTTTTGATGTCGGCCTGGCTAAGCGGCTCCAGGCGGAAGACCGTGGAGCGGGAGATCAGGGCCTTATTGACTTCAAAGAAGGGGTTTTCGGTAGTTGCCCCGATCAGGATCAGGCTGCCATCTTCTACCTGGGGTAAGAGTGCATCCTGCTGCATTTTGTTGAAACGGTGGATTTCATCTATAAATAAAAGGCTGCGCCCAGCCGGGTTAAGCAGCGGATTAGCTGTGTCAGCAATGATCCGCTTGATATCAGCCACTCCGGCAGTTACAGCATTAAGTTTGGCAAAAGGAATCTTGGTTGTGGCGGCAATAACCCGGGCCAGCGAAGTTTTGCCGGTGCCGGGCGGGCCATAGAGAATGATGGAACTGAGTCTGTCCGCTTCAATCATGCGACGCAAAAGTTTGCCCTGGCCCAGAATATGCTCCTGGCCGGCAAAATCGGCCAGCGTCTTGGGCGCCAGCCGATATGCCAGAGGTTTTTTATGCTCAGAGGCCGGCATAAAGCGGGTAGCGGCTGCTTAAAGCGGCCACAGACTCAATAATTTCATCTCTCTTGCCGACATGGTCGACCAGGGCTAGATGGATCAGGCGGGCAATTTCTGTCATGTCAGCCGGGCCCATGCCTCTGGTGGTTACAGCCGGAGTGCCCAGGCGGATGCCAGAGGTGATGAAAGGTTTTTCCGGATCAAAGGGGATGCCGTTCCTGTTACAGGTGATATTGAGCTCATCTAGGCGCAGCTGCATATCTTTGCCGGTGACACCGGTTTGCCTTAGATCTACCAGCATCAGGTGGGTGTCAGTGCCGCCGGAAACCAGCTTGAAGCCATAATCGATCAGACCCTGGGCCAAGGCCTGAGCATTGGCCAGGATATTTTTCTGGTAGGTCGTAAAGGACGGATCCAGGGCCTCTTTCAAGGCCACAGCCTTGGCAGCAATTATATGCATGAGCGGGCCGCCCTGCTGGCCGGGGAAAACAGCTGAATCAATCGCCTTGGCATACTCACTGCGGCAAAGGATCATGCCGCCGCGCGGACCGCGCAGGGTCTTGTGGGTTGTAGTGGTGACAAAGTCAGCATAGGGTACCGGATCCGGATGCAGGCCGGCGGCAATCAGGCCGGCAATATGGGCCATATCGACCAGCAAGAGAGCACCAACATCATCAGCGATCTGGCGGAAACGGGCAAAATCGAGCTGGCGCGGATAAGCACTGGCACCAGCCACAATCATTTTGGGCTTTTCGCGCCGGGCTACAGCCAGAACCTTGTCATAGTCAACTGTGGCAGTGTCAGGTTCGACCTGGTAGGCAGCAGCCTGGTAGGTGCGGCCGGAGACATTGCGCAGCATGCCATGGGTGAGATGGCCACCGTGGGACAGGTCCAGGCCTAAAATCTTATCCCCCGGCTCCAGCATGGCGAAATAAACAGCTGTATTGGCCTGGGCACCGGAATGAGGCTGGACATTAACATGCTCAGCGCCAAAAAGCAACTTGGCCCTATCAATAGCCAGCTGCTCAGCGATATCCACATACTCACAGCCACCATAATAGCGCCGGCCCGGGTATCCTTCGGCATATTTATTGGTCAGGGGCGATCCGGCAGCTTCCAGGACAGCCCGGCTGACAAAGTTTTCAGAGGCAATCAATTCAATTTTATCGCGTTGCCGCCCGATCTCCTGCCAGATAGCAGCGTAGATCTCCGGGTCGGTTTGGGCGATGTGTGCATAACTCATAAGCATTTCCTCCATATTAAATCGTACTTATCCTAAAAGAATTGTAACCCTTCAGGGGCTTTTGTAAAGCTCATCAGGTCCGGGCTGGTCCAGCAAAGCCAGATTTCCGGCCGGGTCCTGGACCAGCAGGCGCCTGTCTTTTGTCAAATGGCCAATCAAACTGGCCCTGATCCCAGCCGCGGCCAGTTCAGCTTTTAGCTGGGCAGGCCGGTCGGTGGTCAGGAGCATGCTGCCACTGGCGATCAGGCGCAAGGGGTCAAGTTCCAGGGCCTGGCAGATCTTGGTAGTCAGTGGGTCAACAGGTATATCAGCCATCTTAATAATACAGCCCAGTTCGGCTGCAGTGGCCAGTTCCCAGGCTGCGCCCAGGATACCGCCTTCAGTGGCATCGTGCATGGCATGGACAGCCAGGCTGCCCCCGATCAGACCTTCTGGGATTACACTGATCTTTTCCATAAAAGCTGCTGCCCGTTCCAGGTCTTCTTTTGCAATCAAGCCGCTCAGGCTGGCTTTTTTATCCTGGGCCAGGATGGCTGTGCCCTCCAGGCCGGCAGTTTTGGTCATTAGAATAGCATCGCCGGCTCTGCCGCCAGCCGCACTGATAATCGCATCTTTTTTAGCAAAGCCGAAGGCAGTCACCACGACAAGGCAGCGGCTGACTGCATCGCTGATCTCTGTATGGCCGCCGACTATGTTGACAGCCAGACTCTCTGCTGTCCGGGCTGCCTGGTCAATCACAGCTGTGATGTCGGATTTTTGAAAATGCGGTGGTGCGATCAGGACCAGGGTCAGGGCCTGGGGCCGGATACCACAGGCTGCGATATCATTACAGGAGATATGGATGGCCAGCTTGCCGATATCGCTGCTGGCACCAGTGATCGGGTCACTGGAAACCACCAGGTAATCCTGGCCCAGCTGGACAGCTGCCGCATCCAGCCCAACCCCCGGTCCGTGTAAAACTGTGGAATTTTGCTGCGGCAGACGGTCCAGGACCAGGCTTTGCAGCTCCTCGTTGGATAGCTTGCCGATCTTCACAGTTCAACCACCTCTATCCTGGTCATGGCCTGGTCCAGCATCTGCTCAAAGGCCAGCCCTTCCTCTGCCCTGCTGGCATCAGCCAGGGATGGATGAGTCTTGGGATGCTTGGCCACAAAGACGGTGCAGCAGTCTTCGTAAGGCAAGATGGATGTTTCATAAGTGCCGATCTGGCGGGCCAGGTCAATCACCACTTGTTTGTCCAGACCGATCAGGGGCCGGAAGACCGGCAAGTCGACAACTATATCTGTAGTCAAGAGGGCCTCCAGAGTCTGACTGGCCACCTGGCCCAGGCTTTCTCCGGTGATGAGGGCTTTTTGCTTATTCTCAAGGGCAATCTTTTCCGCCAGGCGCATCATCATGCGCCTGGTGCTAATGGTCAGCATATCAGGCGGACAATGATCACGTAAGGCCAGCTGGATATCGGTGAAATCCACCACATGGACCCGCATGCGGCCGGTGTAAACAGTCAGGATCCGGGCCAGTTCAAGCACTTTTTCTTTGGCCTGGTCACTGGTATAGGGGAAGGTGTGGAAATAGACAGCATCAATTTCCATACCGCGTGAAGCCAGCATGTAACCAGCCACCGGACTGTCAATCCCACCGGATAAAAGCAAAAGACCACGGCCGCCGGTGCCAACAGGCAGCCCGCCTCGGCCTGTGATGATCCTCCTATAAATGTAAAACTGCTCGCGCACCTCGACATAGATCGTCAGGTCAGGCTGATGCACATCAACTTTAAGACGGTCAGGAAAAGCATCCAGCACTGCCCCGCCCAGCCGGCGGCTCAGCTCCGGCGAGGTCAAGGCGAATTTTTTGTCAGAGCGCCGGCTTTCAATCTTAAAGCTGGCCACTTGGCCTTCTTCCAGGCCGGAGCCGGCCAGGTCGATCACCTGCCTGGCCAGTTCAGCCAGATCACCGCTGAAGCTGCGGGCCGGGCTGACCGAGACCACCCCAAAAACAGTGGCGATGCGCTGCATGGCCAGCTCCAGGTCAAGGCCGGCCGACTTGGGCTCGGCCCAGATGCGGGATTGACGCTGGACCAGGCTGAAAGGTCCGATATCTTTCAAACGGCGGCTGATATTGCTGATCAGGCGTTGTTCAAACTTATAGCGGTTTTGTCCTTTTAAGGTTATCTCACCCAGGCGGACCAGGATGACATCTGTATAATTTTTCTTTTCCATCAAACTCTCCTTGGTTCAGCGGCTGTATTGTTGCAGGGCCCGCCTGATGGCAGCTGCAGCCAGATCAATTTCCGCAGCCGTGTTATGGGCGGAAAAACTGATCCTGACAGCCTGGCTGACAGTGGCAGCATCATGGCCCATGGCCGGCAGGATGCGGCTTTGAGGCCGGCGTGCTGAGCAAGCTGAACCAGCTGAAATATAAACACCTTCTGCTGCCAGGGCGTTAACCAGGGTCTCGCCCCGCAGGCCGGCAAAGGCAATGTTTAAAATATGGGGCACACTGCCGGCTGGCGACAGGACCTTGTAAGCCAAGCCGGCCAGCCCGGCCAGGAGCCGTTCGGACAAGGCTTTTACCTTTTGGCTTTTACCCGCCAGATCGCCCAGGCCTTCTCCTAAAGCTAAGGCCAGCATTCTCGCCAGCAGCTGGCTTTGGGTGCCCGAACGCAGGCCATTTTGCTGGCCGCCGCCGTGGATCAGGGGCTCTAGTCCGGCCCGGGCTGATTTAATCAGCCAGCCCACCCCTTTGGGTGCACCCAGCTTGTGGCCGCTGCCTGAGACAAAATCAACGCCACTGGCAGCAAAATCAAAGGGAATCTTGCCATAGGTCTGGACTGTGTCGAAATGCAAAAGAGTACGGGGCTGGAGGCGGTCACGCAGGCTTTTAATCTCAGCCAAGGGATTGACAGCTCCTGTTTCATTATTGACATGGATCAGGCTGACCAGGGCAGCCGGTTTTTCCAGGGCCAGAGCCAGGGCGGCCAGATCCACATTGCCATCTTGGGCCAGAGGCAGATATTCTACAGTAACACCTTGTTTTTCCAGCCAGAGGGCAGATTCGCGCACTGCTGAATGTTCGCCCTGGCTGATGATCAGGCGGCGCTGACCCTGGCTTTGGCCCAGCATGACACCCTTGAGGACTGTGTTAATCGATTCACTGCCGCCTGAGGTCAGGATCAGTTCCTTTTCCTGGCAACCTAACAGGCCGGCCATCAGGCGGATCTGCTCCTTGATCCGGGCAGCAGCTGCCAGGCCGGCGCTATGGACTGAGGCCGGATTAGCAAAATCACGGGCCAGCTCAGCTTGTATCTTTTCCAGCACAGAACGGGCTGGCGCCGTGCTGGCGGCATGGTCAAGGTAGATGTTCAATCTGTCTTCAACTCCTTTGGCTGTCAAGACCCAGTGCAACAAGATCAGAGCGCAATACTGCTGTGCTTATCTCACAGATATTGCCGCTGCGGGCCACCAGGCGGCTGCTGATCACCAAAACAGGTGCACTACGGGAAATATCCAGAATACGGGATTCTTCCAGCCGGGCTTGGCGCACAAAAAGGCGGCCACTGGCCTTTTGGGGCAGGTAGGCATACTTGTTGGCGGTAATATCCAGCATGCGCCGGCCTTTTTTCAGATCAGGTCCCAGTTCAGGGAACATATAAGCCGGTACCAGTGAACGGCAGTAGACATAGAGCTGGTCCTCTTGTTTTTGCCGCCAGGAAATAGACCAAAAACCGGTATGTTCCTTACCATCACTGACACCAAAAAGCCGATCAAGCTCATCTGTGCTGCTGATCAGTTCGGCAGCCAGCTCTTCTACTTGCTCCAAAGAGCGGGCTGATAAAAGCGCAAAGCTGGCGGCAGAAAGACTCTTGATCTCCAGCCGCTCCGGTTCGGCAGCGACAAAAGTGCCCCTGCCCTTTTGAATGACAAGGACCCCTTCACTGACCAGTTCAGCAATGGCCTGACGCACGGTGGGCCGGCTGACCCCAAGCTCCTGGCACAAGGCATGTTCCGAAGGAATCTGCTGGCCCGGCTCATATTCTGCTTGCCTGACCCTGTCGGCCAGCAAATGTTTTAATTGGGCATAGAGCGGTTCTGTACTGCGTCTATCCAGCTTCATGATATCAGCCATCCTTTTTTTTATCAGCAAGCGACTCTTTCTAAGTCCTATTGCCGTCATAACATCATATCACGAAGAGACCTGTTTTTTAAGGGCTGGCTGTGCGCTATTCTTAGACAAAGATCTCATCTTCCAAGACTGATTCTGGATTGCCGGCTAAAAGTGGCAGGACATGACCGTCGAGGAACTCACTGACTTGCTCGGCTGAACGGCCAATATAGTTTTGTGGCTCCAGTAAACTCTCTAAAGAGGCCTGGTCCAGGCCAAAGGCGGAGTCGGCAGCTATCCTGGCCAAAAGATCATTGGCCTGGCCACTTTCTTTAATCAGACGGGCTGCTGCCATGCTGTGGCGGCGGATTTTCTCATGCAGAATTTGCCGGTCACCACCTTTTTTGACAGCAGCCATGAGAATGTTCTCCGTAGCCATAAAGGGCAGTTCTTCCTTAAGGCGTCTGGCGATCTGCTCAGGATAGACAACCAGGCCTGAGGCTATATTATTATAGAGCATCAAGATGGCATCAATGGCCAGGAAGGCTTCCGGGATGGCCAGGCGCTTATTGGCTGAATCATCCAGCGTTCTTTCAAACCATTGTCCGGCTGCTGTCATAGCCGGATTCAAGCTGTTGCAGATGACATGGCGGGCCAGGGCGGCAATCCTTTCACTGCGCATAGGATTACGTTTATAAGCCATGGCCGAAGAGCCGATCTGGTCCTGGGCAAAAGGCTCTTCAATTTCCTTGAGATGCTGGAGCAGACGGATATCATTGCTGAACTTATGAGCACTTTGGGCCAGACCAGCCAGGACATTGACCACACGGCTGTCCATCTTGCGCGGATAAGTCTGGCCGCTGACCGGGTAAATGCTGGCAAAACCCATCCGGGCCGCCACCTGGCGGTCCAGCTCGCGCACCTTTTCCTGATCGCCATCAAAGAGGGTCAGAAAACTGGCCTGGGTGCCGGTTGTGCCCTTACTGCCCAAAAAGTGAAAGCTGCCCAGGATATGATCAATATCTTCCAGATCAAGCAGCAAATCCTGCAGCCAGAGGCAGGCCCTCTTCCCCACTGTGACCGGCTGGGCCGGTTGCAGGTGGGTAAAGCCTAAAGTAGCCAGGTCCTTGTACTGCTCAGCAAAACCGGCCAGGGCCCGCATAATTGCCAAAACCCGGCTGCGCACCAGTTTAAGGCCTTCGGCCATCAAGATCAGGTCTGTGTTATCACCGACATAGCAGGATGTTGCACCCAGATGGATAATTGGCCGGGCCAGGGGGCACTGCTCGCCATAAGCCAGAATGTGAGCCATGACATCGTGACGGGTCCGCTCCTCATGTCTGGCTACAGCCTCATAGTCTAGATCAGATTGATGGGCCTTCAGTTCCTCAATCTGCTCTTTTGTGATCGGCAGACCAAGCTCTTTTTCTGTTTCAGCCAAAGCGATCCAGAGCAGCCGCCAGGTCTTGAATTTACGGTCCGGTGAAAAAAGTTCCTGCATCTTTTGGCTGGCATAACGGCTGCCTAAGGGATTTTCATAACGATCAGTCATTTAAGGGCCTGCTTTCCTGTTCATATTTTTTTAAGGCAGCCAATTTTATGCAAAGGCAGACTGCCTGCATGGCCTCTTCCAGTTCGGCCAGGCTGAGGAATGAAGGAGCCAGGCGGATATTACAGTCAAGCGGGTCATGGCCATGCGGCCAGGTGCTGCCAGCCGGGGTCAGTTCAACTCCCAGTTGCTTGGCCAGGCGCACAACTTCAGCTGCCGTGTCATAGGAGACGTAAATACTGATAAAATAACCGCCGCCAGGCTCATGCCAGTGGCAGATTCTAAGATCCTCCAGCTCAGCGGCGAGCCACTCTTGCACCAGTTCAAATTTTGGCCGCATGATCTCTGCATGAGCTTGCATCAGTTCCTTCACAGTATCCAGATCCCGCAAAAAGCGGGCATGCCTGAGCTGGACCATCTTATCCGGCCCGATCGTCTGGGCTGACATATGCTTCCTGGTAAAGTCCAGATTGGCCGGGCTGGCAGCCAGACAGGCCACTCCTGAGCTGGGCCAGGTGATCTTGGAAGTTGAAGCGAATTCAAAGACCCGGTCAGGATAGCCGGCTGCGGCACACAAGCCCAGGATTTCCGGGGTTGATTCCGGGTAGTCCGGATAAAGATGATGGACCGGATAGGCATTATCCCAGAAAAGGCGAAAATCCGGCGCGGCTGTCCGCATGGCGGCCAGGCGGCGGCAGGTTTTGGCGGATGTAGTGATGCCATCAGGATTGCTGTAGACTGGTACCAGCCACATGCCCTTGATCGAGGGATCTGAAGCCACTAGCTTTTCCACTGCATCTATATCGGGGCCCAAAAAAGTCATCGGCACATTAATCATCTCTATACCTAAAGTCTGGCAGATATAAAAATGGCGGTCATAACCGGGTGTCGGACAGATAAAGCGGACCGGGCCAGCTTGCTGGCTCCAGGACTTAGTCTGGCCGGGCAGTGGAAAAAGCAGACAGCGCACAATTGTGTCATACATCAAATTAAGGCTGGAGTTACCGGCAACCATGACCGATTCAGGTTCAGTCTGCAGAATCTGGGCAAAGATCCGCCGCATTTCCGGGATGCCATCCAGGCCACCATAGTTGCGGCAGTCAGTGCCGTCCTCAGCAAAATAATCATCTTCAGCCAGGCAGCTCAACATTTTTTTAGATAGGTCAAGCTGGGCGGCACAGGGCTTGCCCCTGGTCATGTTAAGCTTTAACTGTTTTTTTGAAATTTCTTGGAACCCAAGTTCCAACTCTGTGATTTTGCTAATTATTTCTGGTCTGGTCAATTGTGAATATGACGGCATTATTTGTCCTCCTTGCATATTCTTTGTTTCTTACAAAGAACATGCAGCTATTATATTATAGCTTACACCCGGTAACAAGCCTTGATTAGCTGAGCTAGCCAGGTATAGATCAGCAAGAATAAGTAGTTAAATCTGCAAGACGCTCCTAGTACTGCTGCAGGTCTTGCCAAAATGACTTTAAAAATGTCAGGCGGTGGATTGGACTGGGTCCTAGCTCTTTTAAGGCTGCATAATGCTGACTGGTGCCATAACCCTTGTGCTGGGCCAGGCCATAGCCAGGGTAGATCAAGTCATATTCTGCCATCAGACGGTCACGGGTCACTTTAGCTAGAATTGAAGCAGCTGCAATGGTGACGGATAAGGCGTCACCTTTTTTGATCGGCCAGCAGTTCATGTCAGGCAGGGTTTCAGCATCAACCAAAAGCAGGTCAGCTTTGACTGGCAGGGACTGGACAGCTTTTTTCATGGCCAGCAAGGTGGCCTGGCGGATATTGATGCGATCTATTTCACCAGCATCGACAAAGGCGACCCGCCAGCCTAAAGCATGATCCGTGATTTCGGAGTAGAGTTGGAAGCGTTTTTTAGCACTGAGTTTTTTTGAGTCATTCAGACCATAAATCGGCCGGTCCGGATCCAGGATACAAGCGGCTGCAGCGACCGGGCCAGCCAGCGGGCCGCGGCCGGCTTCATCGACACCGGCTACTAGAATATAGCCACTAGCAGCAGCCTTCTTTTCATAATGGAGCATCTCCTGATAGCGCTGCTCCTGGTCTTTCCGCTTCATTTAAGTGCCCTCCTCTAGATCAGCCGGCCGCTCCAGGCTGATCCGGCCCAGCCGGCAGCTGCGCAGATCATCGAGCAGGAGCAGGGCAAAGCGTTCCAGGTCGGGCCTGGCCCCTGGCAGGAGACAGCCCCGCTGGCTAGCAGCTAGAGCCAGGCCCTGTGGGCTCTGAGCCTCTTTTGCTGTCAGCTGATAGCGTTCAGCCACAGCCTGGGGATAAAGTCTGGCCAGCAGGGGCAACAGCTGGCTGGCCACTTCCTCAACTGGTAAAATGTCATCTCGGATAGCACCTGTAGCAGCTAAAAAAAGCTGGGTCTTTTCACTGTCCAGCCGGGGCCAGAGCAAGCCGGGTGAATCAAGCAGCTCTAATTGGCCTGCCCTGATCCAGCTGAGCTGGCGGGTGATACCAGGCCGGTTGGCCACCTGGGCCGATTTGCGTCCGCTCAAGGCATTGATCAGGGTGGATTTGCCTGTGTTGGGTATGCCGGCCACCAGGACCTTGACCGGCCGGAATACCCGGCCCCTGGCCTGGGCAGCCAAGGTTTTTTCCCGGGCCAGGTCCAAAGCTGTTTTTTTCACCTGGTCCAGGCCGGAGCGGCCAACACTGTTGCAGGCCCGGGCGCTGATACCCTGACTTTTCAAATAATCCAGCCATTGGTCGGTGACGGCCCGGTCAGCCAGGTCAGCCTTATTTAAAACAAGGATCAGGGGTTTGTTTTTTACAAGCCCAGCTAAATCCGGGTTGCGGCTGGACCAGGGAATCCTGGCATCGCAGGTCTCAATGACCAGATCAACCTGGGCCAGCATACCTTTCATCTGGCGTAAAGAGCGGGCCATATGACCCGGGTACCAGTTAATGGACATATTTCCTCCGCAAAAAGAAAAGAGGTCCGGTCAGGACCCCTTGCTTGATTATTTTTGCCTGCTGGCCAGTTTCTCACGGACCCTGGCTGACTTACCAACACGCTTGCGCAGGTAGTACAGCTTGGCCCGGCGTACCCGGCCCTTGCGCACAATCTCAATCCGGTCGATTCTGGGTGAATGGATCGGCAGGATCCTTTCCACACCAACACCATAAGACAGGCGCCTGACTGTAATAGTCTCCGAGATGCCGCCGCCTTTTCTGGCAATGACGGTCCCTTCAAAAATCTGAATCCTCTCCCTGTTTCCTTCTTTGACTTTCAGGTGCACTTTCACATAGTCACCGATTGAAACTTCCGGGTAGGCATTCCTTAGTTGTTCACTTTCAACTGCCTGGATCAGGTTCATATTGCGTTCCTCCTTCCTTGCGGATGTTCATGCACGCAACCGGCAGCGGACCATCCATGTTAAGCCAATTGATTATAGCAAACGGTTTCTGGAGCTGCAAGCTCTAGTTTTTCCCTGTTTGTTTCATGTTTGTTTCAGATAAAATTCAATCAAATCCTGCCATTTTTCAGCTGACAGGGCCTGTTTATTGAACAGGTCAGGCCGCTGCCGCATGGTTGTGAGCAAGGCATCCATTTCCTGCCATTTGAAAATATTGGCCTGATGTCCTGACAACAGTACGTCAGGCGCTGCCTTATCCTGCCAGACAGCCGGCCGGGTGTACTGGGCGTGCTCCAGAAGACCTGTCATATGGGACTCCTGCAAGTAAGCGGCCTGGGGTAATACTCCGGGCAGGAGACGTAAAAGCGCGTCAATCACGACACAGGCTGCCAGTTCGCCACCAGTCAAGACATAATCCCCGATCGAGATCTCTTCATCGATAATTACATCCAAAGCCCTTTGATCGATCCCTTCATAATGGCCGCAGACAAATATCAACTGGTCATAATCAGCCACCAGTCTTTGTGCTGCTGCCTGGTCAAAGACCTGGCCCCGCGGTGACAGGCTAATCGTCCTGGTTCTGACACCAGGCGTTTCCGGCCCGGCCGCCAGCCAGGCCTGGTAGACTGGCTGGGCCATCATGACCATGCCGGTGCCGCCGCCATAACAGTAATCATCAACCTTGCCGTAACTGTTGACAGCATAATCCCGGATCTGGATTAAATCCAGTTCAAACAGTCCTTTAGCCAAGGCCCGGCCCGTGATGCTGCTGTCTATGACAGCAGCCAGCAATTCAGGAAATAAGCTAAGTACACTCAGTTTCATTTTTAATCAGCCTGGCGGTAGATCTCATAAAGTCCTTCCGGCAAGGCCACATCAATGCGGCGGCCAGCCAAGTCGACTTGGCGCAGGACTTGTTTGAGGACAGGTACAAGCAGGTCTTTTTCACCTGGACTGCTGACCACATAGACATCGTTGGCACTGAGCTGGAGCACATCACTGAGCTGGCCGAGCAGACCTATTTTTTCATCATAAACCTGGCATCCAACCAGGTCACAGATGAACCAGTGGTCAGCCGGCAAACTAATGGCTGCAGAGCGCTCAACAGCCAGCCAGCAGCCGCGCAGCTTTTCTGCCGCCTGCCGGTCTGTCAGATCGGCCAGGCTGACAATAGCCAAGCCAGGAGATTTTAGACTACTGCCAGTCAGCTCGATCTTTTTTTGCAGTTTTTCTGACTGGTCCAACAAAAGACAGCTGGTTAGGGTTAAAAAACGCTCCGGCTGGTCAGTCAGGACCTGTACCCGCACCGCCCCTTTCAGGCCATGCGGTCCAGTGATCCTGCCAATAATCAATTCCTGGCGCAGGCCAGTATCCGCCTTAGACAATGTCAACGACAACACGCTTTCCTAAAAGGCTGGCCCGTGCCTTCATGACTGTCCGGATGGCCTGGGCCCGGCGGCCCTGGCGTCCAATCACCTTACCCATATCTGACTGGTCAACACTAAGCTCCAAATAGACTGTGTTGCCCTGGTCGGACTCATTGATCACTATAGCTGCTGGATTAGCGACCAGCGGCTTTACAATTGTATGCAGCAGGTCTTTCATGACATATCCTCCCGCCTTAATCGTAGGCGCCGGCTTTTTTGAGCAGGGCTTTAGCTGTGTCGGTCGGCTGAGCGCCGCTGGCCAGCCATTTGCGGGCTGCCTCGACATCAATTTTGAATTCAGATGGGTTTGTGGTCGGATTGTAGGTGCCGATCTCTTCTATGAAACGGCCATCACGCGGCTGGCGTGAATCAGCTACAACAACCCTGTAGCTGGGTGCTTTTTTTGCTCCGATTCTTTTCAGTCTAATTTTAACTGCCATGTTACTTCCTCCAATAATTGATCTTTTTTATCAAACGGCCTGGGCCGTGTTTTACATCTTAAAAAGGCAGGCGGCCCGGTCCGAAGCCCGGCAGCATGGATCTGGATTTACCCTTACCTTTTTTGTTAAACTGGCGCATCAGACGCCTGGTGTCCTCAAACTGGCGCACCAGACGGTTGATTTCCTGGACTGTCCGGCCTGAGCCGGCCGCGATCCGTTTACGCCGGCTGGCATTGAGCAGCTGGGGTGACTGGCGTTCTTCCCTGGTCATGGAAAGCAAGATGGCCACCTGGTGGTCAATCACCTTGTCATCCACGTCAACATCACCCATTTTCCCGGCACCGGGGATCATTTTTAAAAGGTCCTTGACTGAGCCCATCTTGCGCACTTCGGTCAGCTGGACCAGCATATCCTCTAAGGTGAACTGGTCCTGGAGCAAGCGCTTGGCTGAATCGTGGGCTTTTTTCTCATCTATTGTAGCGGATGCCTTCTCAATTAAAGAGAGGACATCACCCATACCCAGGATGCGGGAAGCCATTCTCTCCGGGTGGAATTCTTCGATATCCTGGATCTTCTCACCGACACAGATCAGCTTAATCGGTTTGCCTGTCATCTTGCGGATCGACAAGGCGGCACCGCCTCTGGCATCACTGTCCAGCTTGGTCATGATAAAGCCATCCAAGCCCACTTCTTTTTCAAAGCTGAGGGCCACGCCGACAGATTCTTGGCCGATCATAGCATCAACGATCAAAAGCTTTTCAGTTGGCTTGACGATCTGGGCAATAGCTTTTAATTCCAGCATCATGGGCCGGTCGATCGACATGCGGCCGGCTGTATCAACAATCAAGGTGTCACACATCAGATAACGGGCCCTGGCCACAGCCTGCTCGGCGATCCTGGTGGCATCCTTTTCTTCCGGTTGGATGAAGCAGGGCACCTTGGCGATACTGGCCAGGACATCCAGCTGATGCGCCGCTGCCGGCCGGTGCACGTCAACCGAAGTCAAGAGGGGTCTTTTCCCTTTATTTTTCAGCATCAGGGCCAGTTTGGCCGCGGTGGTTGTCTTGCCGGCACCTTGCAGGCCAAACAGCATGATCACTGTAAAACCACTTGGTGAGACTGCCAGCCGGCTGACCTTTTCACCCAGGATATCCTGCAAAGCCTGATGGACAATCTTGACCAGCTGCTGGCCTGGAGTCAGCGAGCCCTGCACCTTTTCCCCACGCGCTTGTTCTGAGATCTCACTAATCAGATCTGTGACCACCTGGAGATGCACATCTGCTTCCAGCAGGGCCAAACGGATCTGTTGCATCATATCATTAATGTCCTGGTCGCTGATGCGGGTTTTACCGCCCATGCGGCCGGTGATGGCACTTAATCTTTTTGTCAGTCCTTCCAACATAGCCTGTTGTCCTCCCTAAAGTATTTGATCCAGCTGAGCCAAAGTTTGCCTGGCAGCTGCCGGATCGGCCTGGTCCAGCTGGTGCAAAGCAGCAAGTAATAGTTTCCTCTGGCTTCTGCGCTGGCTGACCAGACCTAGTTTTTCTTCATATTTCGCCAGACTGGCCAGGCCCTGCTGCAGCCTGTCATGGACACCCTGGCGGCTGATCTTAAGCAAGACAGCAATTTCAGCCAGGGTCAGATCTTCATAGTAATAGCATTCCAGGACCTGTAAGGCCCGGGCAGGTAAAAGCTGGCCGTAAAAATCAAGCAGCAGGCCAGCTTCGTAATGCAGATTATCTATTGTCAGACTGTTTTCCATAGCGCTTATCATAACAGAGCCAGTTCAACCCTGTCAAGCATTTATGCTTGACAGGGTTGGTTTTCAAGATATTTCTCTTTTTAGCTTTATTCCTCCGGCAAGAGAGAGTCAATAAAGAGCTGCGGTGCAAAATCCGCCAGGTCTTCCACCCCTTCGCCCAGGCCGGCCAGCATCAAGGGCGTTGGCACCTGGTGGGCCACAGCCACGGCCACACCGCCTTTGGCGTTACCGTCCAGTTTGGTGATAGCCAGACCGGTCACAGCAGCAGCCTCCCGGAAGACAAGGGCTTGCTGGACGGCATTTTGCCCGCTGGTTGCATCAATGACCAGTAAAGTCTCACAAATGGCATCTGGTGCCTGGCGGTTGATGATACGCCGGATTTTGGCCAGCTCATCCATCAGGTTTTGCTTATTATGCAGGCGGCCAGCTGTATCAATTAAAAGTACATCAGCCTTCCTGGCCTGGGCGGCACTGATAGCATCAAAGACTACTGCAGCCGGATCAGAGCCCAGCTGGTGCGAGATGACAGGCGTGCCGGTGACCTCACCCCAGTGGGCCAGCTGCTCAATGGCGGCAGCCCGGAAGGTGTCGGCAGCAGCCAGGATCACTTTCAAACCATCCTTATTAAAACGATGGCAAAGCTTGCCGGCTGTAGTTGTCTTGCCAGTGCCGTTAACCCCGACCACCAGGATGATGGTCAGCTGGCCTTTTTGCACCGGCAGGGTCTGGGCCGGGCCAATCATGTCTAGCATAATTCGCTTGAGGCTGGCCAGAACCGCAGGTCGGCTGCTGTCGCCTGTTGCCTTGATCTCATCTTTCAGCTTTTGCATGATTACTTCTGAAGCAGCCACACCAACATCAGCCTGGATGAGCAGGACTTCCAGTTCATCCAGCATTGCCTCGTCAAAACGGCCCAGACCTGTCACGATCTTATTTAAGCCATTTGTCACAAAATCACGTGTTTTTTGCATGCCGCGTTTAAATGAAGCAAATATACTCATTAATTGTTTTCCTCCGTGTATTCATCAGCCAGGCGCATTGAAAGAATCCTGGAGATGCCTCTTTCCTGCATGGTCACCCCATAGAGACGATCAGCCGCCTCCATGGTCCCCTTGCGGTGGGTGACCAGGATAAACTGTGACTCTTGCGCATAACGCCGGATATATTCCGTGAAACGGCTGACATTGGCATCGTCAAGGGCAGCTTCCACTTCATCAAGCACACAAAAGGGAGTGGGCCTGAGTTTTAGGATGGCAAAGAGTAATGCAATCGCAGTCAGACAGCGCTCCCCGCCTGATAAGAGGAGCAGGTTGGTCAGCTTCTTGCCGGGGGGCTGAGCTTTTATTTCAATCCCGCAGCTGAGCACATCCGTTTCATCTTCTAAATTGAGCTCAGCCATACCGCCGGCAAAAAGTTCAGCAAAGACCTGGCTGAAGTTTGCATTGATCTGGGCAAAGTGTTCCAGGAACTGGGTCTTCATGGCCTCAGTCAGGTCAGTGATCACGCTAACCAGCTGCTGCCTGGCCTTATCGATATCATCCTTTTGCCGGGCTAGGAATTCGCAGCGTTCGCTGACAGCTGTGTATTCATCTATGGCAGCCAGGTTGACAGTGCCCAGGCCTTTAATCTCATCTTTGAGCTTGGCCACATCACGGGCCAGAGCCGGGCGATTAACCCCTGCCTGGTACCACCTGCCCGCCTGATCAGCTGTCAGTTCGTATGTTTCCCAAAGTTTGTTCTTGGCGTCATCTTGCTGGTCTTCCAGGCGGCTGCAGCGGGCCTCCAGGCGGCTGACCTGGCCCTGTAAGGCGGAAATCTGGCTGCTGGCGCTCTCCAGCTGGCTGAAAAATGCCTGCTGCCCTTGCTCCAGGCTGGCCTTTTCAGTATTACTGCTTTGCAAATTGGCCAAGGTTTGGCTAACTTTTTGTTCCAGGCCGGCGATTTTTTCTACTATCTCCAGTCTGGCCCTGGCCAGCTGTGCTGTTTCCGCCTGGTTACTGGCCTGCTCGGCCTGTCTTTTTTTGATGCGGTCTCTTTGCCCACCCAGTTCAGCTTCTATGCGCTGCTCTAACTCGGCTGCTGCTGTTAAGGACTCCAGGATGGACTGGAGCGAGATGCGCTGGTTGGTTATATCGTCGCGCAGATCATCTTGCTTTTGCCGGTCAGCCTGGCTGATACTTTCCTGCTGGTTGATCAGAGTCTGGCATTGGGCCATGGCCTGGCTGGCCTGCTTGATTTTTTCCTCAATCTGGACTGCCTCCTGCCTGGTTTTTTGCATTTGCTCAGCCAGCTGCCTGTCTTCAGTCTGGAGCTGGTCCTGGCGGCCTTTGATGCGGGCCTCCTCTGACTGGTGGGATTGCAGCTGGGTCTCTTCGCGGATGAGCAGGTGGGACAAGTCCAAAAGAGCCCGCTCTGCTGTCTCCATCTGACCCGCCAGGTCGGCCAGACCGGCCTGGCCGCTGGCTAGCTCACCTTTATGCTGGGCCAGGCTGAGGTTCAGCTGGCGAACCCCTTCAGCCAGTTGGCTGATCTCGCGGCCCCGGCTTAAAAGGCCGCTTGAGCCCTGGCGGGTGAAACCGCCGCTCATGGCGCCACCCGGGCTGAGCACATCACCGGCTAAGGTGACGATGCGGCAGCTGTAGCTGGTTTTTCTGGCTGCAGCCAGAGCCTGGTCGAGGCTTTCCATGATGACAACCCGGCCGAGCAGATAAGCGATGGCCTGCTCCAGGCCGGGCTGGCTCTGGACCAGATCGCTGGCCAAGCCTAGAAATCCAGGCTGGGCCGCCAAGCGGGTCAAGAGACTTGCATCCAGGCGGCGGGCCCGGATGGCATCCAGGGGTAAAAATGTGGCGCGGCCGGCCCGCTTGATCTTTAGTTCATCAATCAGGCTGGCGGCTGTTTTTTCTGTATCAGTGATGATGTTGCCAATTGCTGGTCCCAGGGCTGTTTCGATGGCCAGCTCACAGCGGGGCTGGGCAGAAAGCAAGCTGCCGGCTGTGCCGATGATGCCGTCTGCTCCCACACCACCATCATCCTTGTGACGCAGAATAAACTTTACTGCAGCCGCATAACCTTCGTAGCTGCGTTCCAGGTCCTCCAGGGTTTTTTGGCGGTAGGCCTTGCTGGCCAGCAGCTGGCGCTCCTGTTCAATTTGCCGGCTGAGCTGGTCAAGTTCCTGGTTTTTTTGGCCCAGGGCTGCCTTGGCAGCAGCATAGGCGGCCTGGTGGCTAGTTTCTTTTTGGCGCAGCTGGGCCAGTTGGCCGGTTTTTTCTTCCATCAACAGCCGCAGCCGGTCCAGGTTGCTGGCTTCTTCCAAAAGCTCACGGGCAATAGTCTGGCGACGGCTGTCCAAAAGGCCCAGCTGGCTCTTGGCTTGGCCCAGCCTATTGTTGTTGTCATAATTTTCTTCGGCCAGCTGGTCCATTTGGACCTTGGCGGCCTCTATCTCTTTTTCTGCGGCATCCAGTGTGCGTAAGATAGCCTGCATCTGGTCTTCTGCCTCTTCCAGCTGAGCAGAGTATAACTCTTTTTGTCTTTCCAGCTGGCGGGTCTTTTTCTGGCGTTGGCCCAGCTCTTCTTCCGTGCCTGCCAAAGAGCTGGCTAGCTCCTTTTCATCTGAGATGGCCTGGGCCAGGAGCTGCCGGAGATGAGCACTGCGCTCTTCATTAATGGTGAGCTGGTTTTTTTGGGTATTGGCTGCCTGGAGCAGGCCGGTGTGTTCTTGCTGCCAGCCTTCTATCTGACTGGAGATTTCAGCCAGGCGTAAACTGGCTGCCTGGTTTTGCTGGCGCAGGTTGGTCAGGGCCAGGTTAGCGGTGGCCAGATCCGAGCCAAGCAGCTGCTTTTGCTCTTCTGCTTCTACCAGCTGCTGGCTATATTCTGTTAAGGAGTCCAGGATCAGGGCGATCTCGGCTTTTTTTAAGGCCTCGCTGAGCCCACGAAATCGACTGGCCACTTCAGCTTGTTCTTTTAAAGGCTCAAGGCGGTCGAGCAGTTCTGTATAAAGATCATTGACCCGCAGCATATTCTGCTCAGTGGCCAGCAGTTTACGCTGGGCCTCTTCTTTCCTGGTCTTGTACTTGACGATACCGGATGCTTCTTCAAAAATACGCCGCCTGTCTTCTGAGCGGTTGCTCAAGACCTCATCCACCTTGCCCTGGCCCACAATAGAGTAGCCATCCCGGCCCAGGCCGGTATCCATGAAAAGACGGGTTATATCACGTAAACGGCAAGCTGTTTTATTAAGATAGTACTCGCTCTCCCCAGAACGGTAGAGCCGGCGCGCTATTTGTATTTCAGCATAATCGATGGGCAGCTTCAAATCGCTGTTATCAATGGTCATGCTGACTTCAGCAAAGCTCATCGCCCGTCTGGTCTGGGTGCCGGTAAAGATGACATCCTCCATGCGGGAGCCGCGCAAGGTCTTGACGCTTTGCTCACCAAGCACCCAGCGGATGGCATCTGTCACATTGGATTTACCACTGCCGTTGGGTCCGATGATGGCTGTTACACCCTGATGAAAGCTGATCACTGTTCGTTCCGGAAATGACTTAAAGCCATGGATTTCCAGAGCCTTCAGATACATTTATTATCCCCCGGTGCTAGTAATCTTCACTGATGAGGCAGGAGGTCAGGTCACAATCCAGCTTTTGCAGGGCCAGTCGAGCTGCGTTTTGTTCCGCTTCCTTTTTACTGCTGCCCTTGGCTGTTGCGACCAGCTGCTCATCAACCAGGACACCGGCTGTAAAGGTCCGTTCATGGACAGGTCCTGTTTCAGCCAGGATCTGGAAGTGCATGCTGCTGCCTCCCCGGGTGGCCTGGACCAGTTCGAGCAGGCGGCTTTTGTAATCATACACCAGATCACCGGCCAGCGCCAGTCGAAAAGGTTCTTCCAAGAGCAGCCTGATTACCTGGCAGGCCTTGGCAAAACCTGCATCAAGATAGATGGCACCAAAGATGGCTTCCATGGCATTGGCCAGATTAGAAGGCTTGCTCCGGCCGCCAGTGGCGCTTTCACCTTTACCTAAAAGTAAAAGCTCGCCCACATAAAGGTCTCTGGCTAATTGGGCCAGGGTCTCTTCCCTGACCAGAAGAGCTCTGGTCTTGGTCATAAAACCTTCATCAAACTGGTCTTTTTGTTGGAAAAGAGCATCGCTGATGGCCAGGTCAAGCACAGCATCACCTAAAAATTCCAGTCTTTCATTGTTGACCAGATATCGTTGGCGATGTTCATATGCATAGGTGGAATGGGTCAGGGCCCGGCTGAGCAGCTGCTGGTTGCTGAAGCTGTGACCCAGGGCTTGTTCTAAATCCTGCAAGGTTTTTTTCCTGGCCACGCCAGCTGGTGCAGCAGCGAAAAAAAGCCCCTGCAGGGGCTTTTTCTTAAGCATTGTTCTTGATAAATTCTACAGCGTCACCAACGGTCCTGATTCTTTCGGCCTCTTCGTCCGGAATGGAAATGCCAAATTCCTGCTCCATGGCCATGACCAGTTCAACTATATCAAGTGAGTCCGCATTGAGATCATCGATAAAATTGGAATCAATTGTGATGAGATCCGCATCGACACTGAGCTGTTCGATCAGGATATTGCATACGCTTTCAAAAATACTATCTGTTGACATGGGTTACCCTCCTGTTTTAAGCCTGTTACAGCGTTCTTTTGATCTGTTTTGGCAGCATAACATAGTTTTATTTGATTATCAAGGTATTATTCAAGTCAAGTTTTAATTCGTGAAGATCTCCTAGGTCAGGGCTGTAATCTCAGCAAAATTGCTATCAGCTCAACCCTTAAATAGAGCTTTATTGGCAGTTAAATACTGCCAGCCGGAAATGATTGTCAAAAGGACGGCCAGGTAAAAAGCCAGGTTGCCTGTCCAGTAGATCAAGCTAGACCCGATCAGGCCATCTAGGAGCGAAATCAAAGTGTTTTCCCCTAAAATCAATAAAATTGCCACAACCTGGACTACAGTTTTGGCCTTGCCCAGCTGGCCTGCTGCAATGACCAGATCATGTTCAGCAGCCACTAAGCGCACTCCTGTTATGATAAATTCCCTGATGATGATCACAATGGTTAAAACAGCCTGCAGGCGGCCCAGCTGGACCAGGGCAATCAGGACAGAGCAGACCAGCATCTTATCAGCAATCGGATCAAGAAATTTGCCAAATGTAGTGACCAGGCCCCGTTTCCTGGCTATCCTGCCGTCAGCCAGATCAGTCAGGGCAGCCAGGGCAAAAAGAAAAAAGGCGATCAGCTGACCGTATGTGGCCAGAAAATCGTTCCAGTTTTGCCAGATGGGCCGATCCGGTAAAGGTAGCAAAAAAAGCAAAATTAAGGGAATCAGGAGAATGCGGGCAATTGTCAGTCGATTTGGCAGGTTCATCTAGGTGGTAACCCCCGTCATTTCATAAGCATCAGCTGTGCGGATCAGGACCTGGCAGGTCTGGCCCAATTCTATATCGGCACTTGCGGCTGCGACATAGATTACCGGATCAACCTCAGGTGCTTCACCGTAGCTGCGACCTATGTAAAATATACCACTTTCATCTACAGAATCAAGCACAACTGAATAAAGGCGGCCAATCCGGGCCTGGGCCTTGCTGTGGGCGATTAAGGCCTGCTTTTCCATCAGCTGACGCTGGCGGCGCTGGCCGGTCCGGTAATGGACCCTGGGCCGCATGGCATAGGCAGCTGTGCCCTCTTCCGGGGAAAAAACAAAGCAGCCCAGCCGGTCAAAGGCCATTTCATCTAAAAATTGCAGCATTGCCTCAAAGTCTGCTTCAGTTTCTGTGGGAAAGCCGACCATGATAGTGGTGCGGATAATAATATCCGGCAAAGCCTGGCGCAAACGTCTGATCACCCGCCTGATACTGGCCTGATCATCATGGCGCCGCATCAGCTTGAGGATGCGGTCGGAACCATGCTGGATGGGCAGATCAAGATAGCGGGCAATTTTAGGCTGGTCTTGCATCAGCTGGATCAGTTCATCTGTAATACCATCTGAATAGGTGTAAAGAACCCGGACCCGCTCAACTGCTTTGATCTGGCAGATCTGGTCCAAAAGCTGAGCCAGCATTCTTTTGCCATATATATCCAGGCCATAGCGACCGGTATCCTGGGCAATCAGGATCAATTCCTTATAGCCCAGATCGGCTAGCCGGCCAGCTTCCTCAAGCAGATCCGGCAGTGGACGTGAAAGCAGCTGGCCCCGGATCGCGGGAATGGCACAATAGCTGCAATTATTCGAACAACCTTCTGCGATTTTCAAATAGGCATAGCTGGCTGGTGTGGAAGGTTGCCTGGCAACCTTCAGGTGGGCAATGCTGCCGGCTTTTTGCGGCAGCGGCCAGTCTCGCCTGCCCTTTTGCAAAAACTCCAGCTGACTGGTGATCAAACCATAATCGGCTGTGCCAAGGACCGCATCTACCTCAGGCAGCTGCTTTTTGATCTCAGCGGCATATCTTTGCCCCAGGCAGCCAGTCACCAGTAAGAAGTTGGCCTGGCCAGCTGGCCTTTTATAGTCAGCCAGGTCTAAAATAGCAGCGATGGCTTCTTCCTTGGCCGACTTGATAAAGCCGCAAGTGTTAACAATCAGGGCTTCAGCCCGTTCAGGCCGGTCCAGGGCTGTCCAGCCGGCCTGGCGGAGCAGCTGGCTCATGCACTCGGCATCGACCACGTTTTTGGCGCAACCTAAAGAGAGCAGATAAAAAGTATTTGCCAGCATATCTTTTTTTGTTGAATCAGACAAGACTTGCGTTCAAACTTTCCGGCCACCGGATTTATTTTTTTAGTGGTGGTCCTCTGAACCATGATGCCCAAAAGCGGGCTGACTGTCAATCAAGGCAAAGTCAAATAAAAGGTATGAGCCGGCTGATCAGGCTCGGGGAAAAGCCGCGTCCTGCCATGAAGCGGGCAGCCTTGGCCAAAAATTTTCTTTGCTCAGACTGAGCCGCTGCATCAGATGCTAGTTTTTGCCAGGCAGTCTCAAACTTACATTGCCATAAGTCCCGGGCCAGCTCTACATCAGCGGGAGCAGCCTGTAAAGCAATTTCCACAGCATCAGCTGCAATACCTGCTTGTTGCATGCGCCAGGCCAGGGCTCTTTGCGATTCGGCCCTGCTGCCCTGGCGCTGGGCAATGGTTTTTCTGGCCAGGCCTAAATCATCCAGGTAACCATCGGCTGCCAGCTGGCTGATCACACTATCAGCCAGCTGGGCGCAAAAACCCTTGTCCAGCAGACGCTGGCGCACCCGGCCAGAGGGCTTTTTAGCCAGGCCTAAAAAGGCGAAGGCCGCCTCTCTGGCCTGGCGGGCTAAGTTCTTATCAAGCTGTGGGTTGGATTGATTAATCAAGGCCTAAAATGTCCTCTTCCAGCTCATTGGCGGGCTGGGCCGGGCTGTCAGCTTGTTCTTCTTGCGGCGGCTCCGGCTCCAGGCTGGCCCGGACCAGATCTTCAATTTCGTCGCGCAGCTCCGGATTGGCTTTGAGGAATAAACGCACATTGTCCCGGCCCTGGCCAATCCGCTGCTCCTTATAGGAATACCAGGCACCACTTTTATCAACAATATCCTTGTCGACAGCCATATCTAAAATACAGCCTTCCTTGGAAATACCTTCGCCATAGATAATGTCAAACTCCGCTTCCCGGAAAGGCGGTGCCACCTTGTTCTTGACCACCCTGACCCTGGTTTTAGTACCAACTATCTCAGTCCCGCTGCGCAAGGTTTCCATCTTGCGGATGTCCAACCTGACCGAAGCATAAAATTTAAGAGCCCGGCCGCCTGGAGTGGTTTCCGGATTACCAAACATGATGCCGACTTTTTCCCTCAACTGGTTGATAAAAACTGTCACAGTGCTGGATTTGCTGATCACACCGGCCAGCTTACGCAAGGCCTGGGACATGAGGCGGGCCTGCAGGCCGACATGGGTGTCACCCATTTCACCATCGATCTCGGCCTTAGGGACCAAAGCTGCAACTGAATCGACCACGATAATATCAACTGCACCACTGCGCACCAGGGCTTCAGTGATCTCCAGGGCCTGCTCCCCTGTATCTGGTTGTGAAACGATCAGGTTATCAATATCCACACCCAGGCGGGCGGCATAATTGGGATCCAGGGCATGCTCAGCATCAATAAAGGCTGCGGTGCCGCCCTCGGCCTGAGCCTCGGCAATCATGTGCAGGGCCACGGTGGTTTTACCGGAAGACTCCGGGCCGTAGATCTCAACTATCCTGCCCCGCGGCAGACCGCCCACACCTAAAGCGAAATCCAGGGACAGGGCACCGGTTGGGATCACTTCAACCTGAACATGGGACTGCTCACCCATCTTCATGACTGCACCTTTGCCGAATTGCTTTTCAATCTGGCCTAAAGCTGCATCAAGGGCCCGGTCCCGATCATCTTTATTTTTCTGGGTGACTTCCTGGCTGCTCTTGCCTCTGCCTTTAGATCTATCTGTTCTTGCCATAATATCCTCCTCAAAGGAACAATCGTTCTTTAATTTTTATTATATGTTTTTAGCTTGCTTTAGTCAAGCTGCTAAAAGTAGACAAAATAAGTCATTTGCGGCTGGGCAGCAAGCGGGACAGCTTGGCCAGGGTCTGGCGGGATTCAGGCAGACGCAGCAGCCAGGCCAGTAACAGATAAGCCAAAAAGCCGGCTCCTGCCCGCAGGCCATACCAGATCAGCTGGGCCAGTTTACCGCTAGGCGCCAGACCAGTCCTGCCCAAGGCTAGTATAGCTATTAAAAGTGCAATAGTGCAAAGGCTGCAGCGGAGCATGAAAGGCCAGATGCGGCGCGGAGCGGCTCCTTTAAAGCCCCGGCTGTAAAGCTGATAGAGAATAAAGGCACTGATCAGGCTGGTCAGGCTGTAGGCTAAAGACAAGCTGCTGACACCAAGATCTGTCCAGCGGGTCAAAAGATAACAAAACAGCGCATTCAGGGCCATGGTTAAAAAGCCATTATAAAGCGTTATCTTGGTAATGCGGCGGGCATAGAAAGCCTGGTTGACAATAAAGACAAAAGTCTGGGCCAGCATGGCCAGGCAGTACCAGCGCAAGATAGAAGCAGTAACAAGGACAGCTTCATCGGTGTAGTGGCTGCTCCACTGAAAGATAGCCCTGATAGTGTCTTCCTGCATAGCCAGGAAGATCCCGGCAGCTGGAAATATCAAGAACAAGGCAGAACGCAGGCTGCGGGTAAAGAGTACACGACCCTGGCGCTGTTCTTTGGCGGCATGGACAGCTGCCAAAGACGGCAGCATAACATTCCCGATCGCCACCACAAAGATACCGTAGGGCAGCTGCCAGGCAGTTGCAGCCTGGCGCAAGGCCGTGGCGGCACCGACAAACTGGTTGGCAAAACCAGTCAGGATGATCGTGTTGATCTGGACAATCGAGCCGGAAACCAGTGTCGGTACTGCCAGGCGCAGCAGTTGCCGAAAACCCGGGTCACGGTGGGCAAAAGACAGGCTGTAATTGGCAAATTGACGGCGGGCCAGCCAGAATTGCAGGATAAAGTACATGGCTGCAGCCAGCATGACACCAAAGGCTACCTGGACCACTCCCTGGGCTGACGGCTGGCCCCAAAGCAGCATGGCTAAGATGACACAGCTGTTGTAAAAGGCCGGTCCAAAGGAGGTGGAGGCAAACTTCTTATAACTGTTGAGGATTCCGATGCATAAAGCTGCCAGCATCATGAAAAAAACTTGCGGGAAAAGAGCCCGGGTCACTTTAGTGGCCAGTTCTATGACAGCGGCATCTTTGCCCCGATTATAAAAGTTCACCAGCTGGGGGGCCAGCAGTTCGCCGGCCAGGACAGCGAGCAGCATGGCCAGGGCGGCAAAGTTGATAAAGATACTGACGCTGCGCCAGCCCTGCTTTTCCTGGCGCTTGGCCAAAGATGCAGCCAGGGCGGGTGTGATGGCGGCCTGGATGGCACCGCCAACCAGCAGTTGATAAAAAAGGTCAGGCACTTGAAAACCGATCACAAAGGCATCGGTTTCCACACCGATGCCGCCAAAAACCGGTACGATCAGGATCTCTCGCAGCTGGCCGGTCAGTTTGCTGAGCAAAAGGCCCAGCATCATCAAGATGGTAGCCCCGCTGTGGGAAAGACGCTTCTTTTCCGTTGCTTCGGGCAGACGGACCGGCCTGATCCCCTTCTGCATCACTGGACCAGCTGCTTTCTGACCAGATTGTGGGCATTTAAGGCCGCTACCTGCCTGATCCTAGCCCTGTTGCCAGACAGTTGCAGGCAGACACTCTCCTTTATCCCCTCTCCGGCCACTGCCAGCCAGACCGTGCCGACCGGCTTAGCCGGACTGCCGCCGTCCGGCCCGGCAATACCAGATATGGCTACAGCCCAATCTGTAGCAAAGAGTTGGCGGCAGCCCTGGGCCATTTCCAGAACAACTGCCTGGCTGACCGCGCCTTCACTGTCTAGAAGGGCCTGGTTCACACCCAGGATACCTGCCTTGATCCGGTTGGAGTAAGCGACAAGGGAACCGGCCAGTACAGCAGAAGAACCGGGCAGGTCTGTTAATTGGGCACTGGCCAGGCCTCCTGTACAAGACTCAGCATAACTGATCGTCTGGCCTTTGCTGCGCAGCAGGTCAAACAGCACCTCAACCATGCTTCTGGGCCCGATCTCATAAATATAAGCGCCCAGTCTGGCTTTCAGTTCAGCCAGCAAGCCGGAGGTCAGATCCGGCTCATCCAGAGACGTAAAAGCCTGGCTGATGCGCAGCATCACTTCACCGGTCTGGGCATAGGGAGCCAGTGTGGGATTTTGCTGGTTCGTTATTAAGTCCAGCAGCTCATTTTCCACTGTCGATTCACCGATCCCGATCAGGCGCACAAAGACATGCTTTAAGCGGGTGCCACTTTTATGCTTGAGCCAGGGCAGGACAGATTCCTGGTACATCAGCTGCATTTCAGCCGGTGGTCCAGGCAGCAAAATCAAATAACTACTCTGCTCCTTGGACTTATATTCAATGATGGCCCCGGGAGCTGTCCCGTTATTATTCGGTAAAACTAGGGCCTTTTCAGGCATGAGAGCCTGTTTCCAGTTGTTATCGGTCACCTGGCGCCGGCCCATCCGGGTAAAATAAGCAGCAATAGCCTGTCGGCTGGGCTGGTGCAGGATTAGTCTTTGACCAGCCACTGCAGCGGCGGTGGCCATGGTGATATCATCCTGGGTTGGCCCCAGACCACCCGTTAAAATAACCAGATCCGCCCGGCCGGCTGCCTGGCGGATACTGGCGGCCAGGCGCTGCTTATTATCTCCAACCACTGTCTGGTAGTAGGAGTAAACTCCGGCAAGGCTCAGCTGGCTGGCCAGCCAAGCGGCATTGGTATTCACGATCTGGCCCAGCAAAAGCTCGGTGCCGACGCAGATGATCTCAGCCTTTAATGTACCTGTCATAAAGCTATACTTCCCCCGCCTTAGCAGCTTTCACTGATGTTTTCAATCCGGCAAAAAGCCTTGACAGTATTTTGCATAAGCATGGCAATGGTCATCGGACCCACTCCACCCGGCACAGGCGTAATAGCCCCGGCCAGCTGTTCCACTGCCGCAAAATCAACATCACCGACTGTTTTACCCGCAGCGGTGCGGTTGATCCCGACATCGATCACAACAGCTCCCGGCTTGACATAAGACTGGTCAATCATGGCGGCCCGGCCGACAGCCACAATCAGGATATCGGCCTGGCGGCAAAGGCCGGGCAGATCCTTGGTCCTGGAATGGGCGATGGTGACAGTGGCATTTTCCTTGAGCATGAGCTGGGCAACCGGTTTGCCGACAATATTGCTGCGGCCCACGATCACACAATGGCTGCCAGCTAGAGGAATTTCATATTTTTTCAGCATGGCCAGGATGCCGGCCGGAGTGCAGGAGACCAGGCTGTCCCTGCCCAGGGCTAAAAGACCGACATTGACGGGGTGAAAACCATCGACATCCTTTTCCGGCCGGATGGCACAGATAATGGTGAAGGTATCAATATGGTCAGGTAAGGGCAGCTGACATAAGATGCCATGGATTTGCGGATCATTATTGAGCTGGTCGATCAAGGCCAGCAGTTCCAGTTGGGATACATTTTCCGGTAAATGATGGGAAAAAGACCTGATACCGGCTTCAGCACAAGCCTTTTTCTTGTTATTGACATACAATTGTGAGCCGGCATCCTCACCGACCAGTATTACTGCCAGGCCGGGTCGCCTGCCGGCAATTTTACTGAGCCGCTCAACTTCAGCACCTGTTTTTGCACGCAGGCTGGCTGCAAGATCCTTACCGCGGATTATTGTACTCATGGCAATTGTCTCCTTACAAAATATTCATTCTTGAACTTGCTTTGCTTTCAATTCATCATACTCGGCCTGGCTGATCAGGATCTTCCTCGGCTTACTGCCGTCAAAGGGGCCAATGTAACCCCGATCATGCAGGGAGTCCACCAGACGGGCTGCCCGTGGGTAGCCAACATTAAGACGCCTTTGTAAAAGTGAAACAGAGGCATAACCTGTTTCAACCACCAGATCAAGAGCCTGGGGCAGGAGTTCATCATTAAAGTCACTTGTTTTGTCCTCACCATTTGCAGTCGCCTGCATGATGGCTTCAGAGACAGATTCATCATAATCGGCGGCATGCTGGGTCTTTAAGTAGGCCAGGACCTTTTCCACCTCAGCATCCGTAATAAAGGCACCCTGGCCGCGCAGGGGCTTGGCAACATTTTGCGGAAAATAGAGCATGTCACCTTTACCAAGCAGCTTTTCGGCACCTGCCATATCTAAAATAGTGCGTGAATCAACCTGGGAGGCCACAGCAAAAGCGACCCGGGAGGGTATGTTGGCCTTGATAACACCTGTGATCACGTCAACAGAGGGGCGCTGGGTGGCGATGATCAGGTGGATGCCGGCGGCCCTGGCCATGGCAGTCAGGCGCGCGATTGAATTCTCCACCTCATTGGGAGCGGTGGCCATCAGGTCGGACAGCTCGTCTATGACTAAAAGGATCAAGGGCAGTTTTTCAAAGCCGCCCTCTGTGACGGCCGGGTCCGCATCCGGGTTATCCTGCTGCCAGGCTGTGGCCGCCAGGCGATAGGAGTTAATATCACGGACTGACTTTTCAGCAAAAATCGCATAGCGTCGGGTCATCTCGACAACAGCCCAGTTTAGGGTGTTGGCGGCCTTTTTCGGGTCAGTCACTACCGGTGAAAGCAGGTGGGGTATGCCCTGGTAAACACTGAGCTCGACCACCTTGGGATCAATCAGGAGCATGCGCACATCATCCGGCGATGAACGATAAAGAATGCTGATCAAAATTGAGTTGATACAGACAGACTTACCAGAACCCGTGGCACCGGCGATGAGCAGGTGGGGCATCCTGGCCAGGTCACATAAAATGGGAAAGCCCTGGATATCGCGGCCCAAGGCAGCTGTCAGGGGCGAGCGGGCATTGCCAAACTCCGGCGATTCAAGGATGCCACGTAAAAGAACCAGTTCTGTCTCCTTGTTTGGTATCTCAATCCCGATCGCTGATTTGCCCGGGATCGGGGCTTCAATCCGCACCCCCAGGGCTGCCAGGTTCAGGGCGATATCGTCCGATAGATTGACAATGCGGCTGACTTTGACACCAGGCCCGGGACTAAGCTCAAAACGTGTGATAGTCGGGCCGGTTGTATAATTGACAACCTTGGCTTCAATCCCAAAGCTGGCCAGGGTCTGTTCCAGTTTTAAGCCCAAAGAATTGACCAGCTGACGGTTTACCGTATTGTTTTTGCCTTCCTTGTCATCACGCAAAAGATGTAAAGGCGGGGCCTGATAGGGCAGTTCAATCCCGATCTGGTCACCAGGTGAGATCGGTTTGCTCTGCTTGGTCAGTACCGTCACCTCGGGGCTGGTTTCGGTCCGGTCAGTCCATTGCTCGCGGCTGTCGACAAGATCATCTTCAGCAGCTGGCAGCTCAACTGAGTCTGTTTCTGTCAGGTCTGCTGGACTTGCTGTTTCTGCCGGATCGGGCAGGCGCAGATCATAAGGGGCCGGTTGGCTGATCGGGGCTTGTACTTCAGTTGCTTTTATCTCTTCAGCCAGCGCTTCAGGCGGCTGGAACATTTTTTTCAGGCTGGCCAGCAGGGAATATTTCTGGGGTCCGGGCCGGATCCCAGGCTGATCCAGCTCGGGTTCTGCCTCCTCTTCCTCCTGCAGGAGAATATCATAATCAGCTCTGGCCTTTTTGTGTTCAGCTGCTATTTCAGCCCGCTGGCGCACGGCCTCATCCATTTTAAGACCGGTTTTTTGAATAACTTTGGCAGTCTGACCGAAAACTTTGCTGAAAGAAACATTGAACAGCAGGATAATAAGTGAGATCAAAAATGCAAATAAGAGGACAAAAGAACCAATCTGGCCAGCAATCGCCTGCAGGGCCAGACCCAGCAAGGCACCCAAAAAACCTCCACTGAGATTTTTACTGCTGATCAGGTCTGGGTTAATGCCACTATGCCAGGCCAGCTTCAAGGCCTCTGATGCCCGGGCCTGGCCCATTTCATTTAAACTCAGCTGGTAGATTGCATCCGGGCGGGTGAAAACCAGATGGAAAAAGGCTGCCAATCCGATCAGGATCAAAAAAACATAAGCGAAACGGCGTCTGGTCAACTTCAGTTCTTTTTCCAACAGATAATCCAGTGCCATATAAATGAAAAGCAGGGGCAAGGCCAGGGCGACTGAGCCCAATAGACCCAGACCACCGTGCAGGAGCAGATGGCCCAGCCAGCCGCTGCGGCTTCGGGGCAGATAATAGGCCACCATCAAGATGACAGCTGCAGCCAGATAAAGGACACCATTTATTTCTCGTTTTTTGTCAAATGAACGGCCAGCCATGCATGCGCCCCCTAATCAGTCTGGGCCAGACCGGGCCGGGTGGCCAGCAACCGGGCGGTCAGGAGCAGGGCTGTCAGGGTCTTGCTATCTCTAACAAGTCCCTTATCCGCCTGCTCCAGCAAGTCAGTCAAAGGCTGCTTGCGGCAGGTCAAAAACTCACCCGGATCAGGTCTTGCCTGGCCCGCCACCAAACCTGTGGCCAGGTAAATGTGCAGTTTTTCCGAACAATAGCCCGGACTAGGATAAAGCACAGTCAAGAGATGGTAATTGCGGGCAGTCAGACCGGTTTCTTCAACAAGTTCTCTTTGGGCACAGGCCAGGGGATCCTCACCGAGATCCAGTTTGCCGGCCGGTATCTCCCATAAAAACTCTTCAACAGCCTTGCGATACTGGCGCACCATGGTTACCTGTAGATCACTGGACAGGGGCAAAACACAGGCACCGCCACTGTGGCGGACAATCTCGCGCCGAGCCTGGCTGCCATCTTCTAAAAGGACTTGGTGTTCTTCGACATTAAAAACCCGGCCCTGGAATGACTCTTTTTGACTAGAGCTTATTTCTGTTTTCAACTCTTTCATCCTTTTTGTGCTAGCAGACGGTATTTTTGTGACTGGGCTACGGCTAGTTCATCGCAGCGGTTATTGTAGGCGTTATCACTGTGGCCCCGCACCTTGACCCATTGGACTTGATGGCGGCTGGCGACCTCCAGGAGTTCTTGCCAAAGGTCCTTATTACTGACCGGGTCTTTGGCTGCATTGAGCCAGCCGTTCCTTTGCCAGTTCTGCAACCAGCCCTGGTTGAAGGCGGAGACAAGATAGGCGCTGTCACTGTATAAAGTGACCTGACAAGGCCGGTTTAAGGATTTTAGACCTTCTAGGGCTGCCTGGATTTCCATTCTGTTGTTGGTGGTTGCTACTGCTCCGCCACTGATCTCTTTTTCGACACCGCGGGCCAGCAGGATTGCTGCCCAGCCGCCCGGGCCGGGGTTACCGGAACAGGCGCCGTCTGTATATATTTCCACTGCTGCTTTATTATTCGTCAAATTTATTTTCTCCCAGTTGTTTGGCCCGCTTGGTTGCTGCTGCCACAGCCTCAATCAAGGCTGAGCGCAAGCCTTTTTCTTCCAGAACTGCCAGTGCTTCAATTGTCGTACCGCCCGGTGAACTGACCAGGTCCTTGACCTGGGCCGGGTGCAGGCCGCTTTTTTGTAAAAATACAGCTGATCCCAGGACAGTCTGACTGGCCAGAGCCAGTGCTAGAGACCTTTCCAGGCCCATCCGGACAGCTCCGTCAGCCAGGGCTTCAATAATCTGCATGACATAAGCCGGACCGCTGCCGGCCAGGCCTGTAAAAGCGGCAAAAGCTGATTCAGGTAGCTGGTAGACCTGGCCTAAAACTGCAAAATAATCGTGCACCAGTTTTTCTTGGGCCAGGCTGGTTTTCTCAAAGCAAAGGGCACTGGCAGCAAAGCCGTACTGGGCCGGCAGATTAGGCATGACCCGGGCCAGGGCATTGGCCGGACCGGCCAGCCGGCGCAAAGCGGCCAGGTCAACACCGGCAGCGATACTGATCAGAAGCTGGTCCTGACCGAGTACCCCGTCCAGGTCGAGTTCGATGTCGGCTTCGACAACCTCTACCTGCTCTTCCAGGCGATTTTCGAGCAGAACCAGATCTTCG